>CABRGB010000004.1 GCA_902470345.1 uncultured Collinsella sp. | reverse complement strand
GGTAAGTCTAATCTTCGAGGCTTCCATGAACCTCCCTGCGTGCATGGACCAAGCCAGAATCATCGACTCCGATGATAGCAACATCGAGCAGGCACGGGGCTGTGAGTCCACAGGTATCATCGAGACGGGCATGATGGAACGAGCCGAGCGTCAGGTTGTCGCCATACTCGAGCACCGCACGCTCGACCGTGCCCACGCGACGGCGGGCATCGGCGATCGCAAGCTCCTGTGCGGCGGCGCGCATGCGACGGCTGCGCTCGGCCATGACCTCAGGGGGTACCTGGTCGGGCATGTCGGCGGCGAGGGTGCCGGGGCGCTTGCTATACCGGAACACGTGCATGCGCGAAAAGCCCACGCGACGGCACAACGCCAGCGACTCCTCGAACTCCTCGTCCGTCTCGCCGGGGAAGCCGACGATGACATCGCACGAAAGAGACGCCTGCGGCAGGTTGGCGCGAATCATGCGCACCGTATCCTCGAAGGCCTCGGCACTATAGGGACGACCCATGCGATGCAGCGTCGCCGTGCAGCCAGACTGCACGGGCAGGTGCAAAAACGGCGCGATACGCTTCGGATAGCGAGCCATCACCTTGAGCAAACGCTCGGAAATATCCATGGGCTCCACCGAGGAGATGCGCACGTGGGCGATCTCGGTGCGCTCCATGATGGCCTGGAGCAGCTCATCTATCTCGACATGTTCGTCGGTCGCGCTCTTGCCGTCATAGGCACCTAGGTTCACGCCGGTCAGCACGACCTCGGGCACGCCGGCCTCCTGGGCTTCACGCACCTGTTCGAGCACGGACTCGACGGGCACGGAGCGCTCGGGGCCGCGGGCCTTCCACACAATGCAATATGTGCAGCGGTGGTTGCAGCCATCCTGGATCTTCACGCCCAGCCGCGAACGACCGAGTGCATCGACCACGTCGCCATCGCTGCAGGCGGGCACGCTATCGGATTCGACACCCAGCACCTCGCAGACGCGCTCGGCGACGTCTATCTTGGACGGTTCGGCGATCACGCGATCGGAGAGCTCCAGCAGCTCCTCGGGATGCAGGTTGACGACGCAGCCGGTTACGACCACGTAAGGCTCGCCCGGATAGGCCAGGGCGTGACGGACGGCCTTGCGGGTCTTGGCCTCGGCCTCCCCCGTCACAGCACAGGTATTGATAACGATCAGATCGGCGTCCTGGGGCTCCACCATCGCAAAGCCCAGGCGCATAAGATCGGCAGTGATACGGTCGGACTCAACCCGGTTGACACGGCATCCGAGGTTGACGACGGAAATATGGGGTGCGAGCACACGGGCTCCTTAATCGAGGATGTCGTCGAGGGCACTCTTGATACGGTCGGTCACCGACTTCTTACCGGAGGTGACGTCATCGCCCATCTCGTCGGCAAAGGCGCGAAGCAGTTCGCGCTGCTTATTGGAGAGATTGGTGGGGACGACCACGCGCAGCTGCACGATCAGACGACCGCGCGAACCGCCACCGCCGATACGCGGCATGCCGTAATTGTTGACGCTCACGGTGTCACCGTACTGTGTGCCGGCGGGAACCGTAACCTTGACGACCTCGTCAGGCATAATGCCCTCGACCTCAATCTCGCAACCGAGCGTGGCCTGTGCAATCGAGATATCACTCACCAGATACAGGTCATCCCCATTACGCTTAAAACGCTCGTGGTCGGCGACACGCACGTTGACGATCAGGTCGCCCGACGGCTCGCCACGAAGGCCGGCCTCGCCAAAACCGCTCACGCGCAGCTGGCGACCGGTCGAAACACCGGCGGGAATATCGATGTCAATCTTTTCGTGAGAAGGCGTGCGGCCCTGGCCATCACAGGTCTCGCAGGGATGATCGATGACCGTGCCTTCGCCGTGGCAGTCGGGACAGGGCGAAGAGGACTGAACCTGGCCCAGGAAAGAACGCTGGACCGTCGTCACATAGCCTGTGCCGTGACAGCGGCTGCACTGCTTTTCGGTCGCGCCCTCGGCCTTACCGGTACCATTGCAGTCCTCGCAAGGGGCAAGACGGTCGTAGCTGATCGTCTTTTTGCAGCCGAGCGCCGCCTCCTCGAGCGTCACCGAAAGGGAGATGGCCATATCGCGACCGCGACGACGCTCGCGACGGCTGCGAGCGCCACCACCGGCGCCACCGCCAAAGAACGACGAGAACAGGTCGTCCATGCCCATGCCACCAAAGATATCGTTGATGTCGACATAACCAGAGCCACCGGGGCCGTCCGCGGTGCCGTAACGGTCGTAGTTAGCACGCTTCTGCTCGTCGGAAAGAACGGAATAGGCCTCGTTGAGCTCTTTGAACTTGGCCTCGGCCTCGGGGTCGTCCGAAACATCCGGGTGTACCGTACGGGCTTTCTTTAGAAACGCGCGCTTAATCGTCCGCGCGTCGGCATCCTTGTCAACGCCAAGTACCTCGTAGTAATCCCTATTTTCCGACACGACCGAATCCTTCCAACTTTCATTATTGTCACAGTGCGTCCTATACCCAAGCTGGGCCGGGCGCAAACAGAGGGTTTGATGTTATTACATCCCGTAGGGCGAAAGCATGGCCTGCTGCGAGCAGCTCGCAAACCAGACCGACACGAGCGCAAACATAAAGCCGTTGGCAAAACCATTGGCAAACTGCATCGCGCCGCGCTTCCACCACAGCAGGCTGCGATGAAGCACGCCGTCCGACAGCACCATGAACAAGCCCATGGCAAACGGAATGAAGCACATCATGGCGAAGGCGGAGAACACGCCCGAGATGGCCGACAGCACCAAAAACGGAGCGATGATGCCCATGAGGTAGAAGCCGGTGCGAGCCTTACCCTCCAGGCGCTCGGCCTCAACGTGCGCACGACCGACCAGATCGCCGCCCGAAGCGCCGTTCGTGCCGGCGTGACCCATGTTGGGGACGCGCACCTCGTCGCCATCATGCGTGCCGGCGGGAAACTCAATCGTCTGCTCGGAGGTCACACGGACACGGCCGCTGCCACCGCAATCGGGGCACGGGTCGGCAACGACCTTGCCGGAACCGCCGCACTCAGGACAAACCGTCTGGAACGTGCCCGCACCAAACAGGAAAGACAGGTCGACATCGATATGGCCGCGACCACCGCAGCTCGGACAGGTGTGGGCATGCTCTGACGAAACGGAGCCCGATCCGCCACAATGTCCGCAGGTGTCAAAGCGGGTGTAGCGAACGGTCTTGTGGGCACCGCCCTTAGCCTCCTTGGCGTCGAGCTTGATATCGACGACCACGTTGGCGCCACTCTCGGGGTTGTAGGCCGCCTGGCCGCGACGGGGCTGGCCCCAGGCGCCCCCGAAGGGGAAACCGCCGTCAAAGGGATTGCCGTAACCGGCGCTGCCGGCATAGCCACCGCCATAGGGCGAAGCCGTCGGTGCACCGGCAAAGGGATTACCCGACCGCATGGCGTCGTAACGCGCACGCTTCTGCTCGTCCGAGAGCACGGCGTAGGCCTCGGAAACCTCTTTAAACTTTTCCTCGGCATCCGGCTCTTTATTGACGTCCGGATGGAGCTTGCGGGCCTTTTGCTGGAAAGCCTTTTGAATATCACGCGAGGTGGCGTCCTTGGAGACGCCCAAAATCTCGTAGTAATCTTTTTCGTTCATCGTCGCCATGCGCGGCAACCTCCTGCTCACAGCAGCGTATATATTGCGGTAATTCTACCCGAGCGGCCTAGGCTAGACCCCAAAACAGCTCGAACAGAACATTTCCATCGAGCCAGCCCAGGTGGGTCGGCGCCAGGCGGGCACAGGAGCGGCCAGCGATGACATCGGCAGAGGAGATAGGCTCCGCATGAGTATCACCGTGCGCGGGCACCCAAGCGGCAAGCCCAAGCTCAAGAGCGCGGTCACAAACCGCTGTCAGCTCCTCAGCAGGGATGACACGAGCCGCGCGAACCAACAGATCGGACGCGACACCGCGCGTCATGCGACAAGCGAGCATCAGGTCCTCTGCTGCCGCCTCGCGATGCGTAAGGTACTCGGCCTCAAACGCCGTCGCGTCATCGTTGCGCTGGACCAGACGCACGCGATGAAAGTCACCACGGGGGGCCACGTCGGGATACAGCCCGGCCAAGCGATCGAAATCCTCGGCATCGAGCATACCCGCGGCAGAACGACCCAAACCCAAATAGCCCTGTCCGGTCCAATAGGCAATGTTGTGGGCGCATTCATGCCCATCGAGCGCGTAGCTCGCCACCTCATACGGATGGTAGCCCGCCGAACTCAGCCGCTCGCGCGCAACGTCCATGCATGCGGCTTGGAAATCCTCATCGGGCTCAAGCGACTCATCACGGCACGCCATGCGGTAAAGCGGCGTGCCCTCCTCGAGCGTGAGTGGATAGACCGACACATGGTGCGGGGCCGCCGCAAGCGCGCCATCGAGCGTGTACTGCCAGCTCGCCATAGTCTGTCCGGGAAGCCCACACATAAGGTCGCACGAAACATCGAGCCCAACATCCTTCACCGTCGCGATAGCCTCAAGCGCCCGTTCGGCATCATGGATACGGCCAATGACAGCCAACTCGGTATTGTCCAGCGTCTGCACGCCCAGAGAGATGCGCGTGACACCTGCCTCGTCAAGCGCGGTGGCGAGCCCAGCCGTCAGCGATTCTGGATTGGCTTCACAAGTAAACTCAACGGGCTTGCACCACATGGAGATACGACGGGCAAGTTTCACGAGGCGCTCCCCTGCCAGCGACGGCGTGCCGCCGCCTACGTAGACAGTGCGGATCTGCCTGAGTGCCCCAGCGTTGCCAAAGGCATCGAGCCGCGTATACAGGTGCTCAAAATAGGCATCGAGC
Source organism: uncultured Collinsella sp. (assembly GCA_902470345.1). Classification (GTDB taxonomy): domain Bacteria; phylum Actinomycetota; class Coriobacteriia; order Coriobacteriales; family Coriobacteriaceae; genus Collinsella. The sequence continues at coordinate 59,879 of CABRGB010000004.1, read as the reverse complement.
GCAGCATCCAGGTCGCACGGGGCCACGCTTTGCGAGTCAAAGTCGCAATAGCGGCATTTTTGAGCGCAAAACGGCACGTGCACATACAGCGCGGTAACGGCCACCGTTAGGCCTCCAGCGGATGAGCGGGCACCGATTCGCCGGCGGCAAGGGCGGCCTCGCAGGCCACCACGTCGCGCTCGATATCATCGACCAGCGCCATAAACTCCTCGTACGTGGAGCAACGCACCACCCGAGCGCGCCAGGCGGCGGCATGGGGCATACCCTTTAAGTACCAGCTTGCATACGTACGGGCGCGCGACATAAGCGGCAGAAGCTCGTGCGTCAACGTCAGGTGCTCACGCAGAGCCTCCAGGCGCTCAACCGAGGAGCGAGAAGGAACCGGCGTGCCATCGAATGCAAGGGCTCGGGCATCGCCGAACACCCACGGATTGCCGTAGATGCCGCGCGCGATAAACACTGCGCTGGCACCCGAGCCTCGCAGATGCTCAGCAGCGTCCTCGGCCGAGAACACATCGCCCGAACCAATCACGGGAATCTCGACAGCGTCGGCAACCTCATCGACGACAGACCAATCGGCCTGGCCCGTATAGAGCTGCGTGGCACAACGACCGTGCACGGCAACTGCAGAGGCGCCCGCCCCTTCGAGCATCTGGGCAAACGTTGCGGCGTTGCGATCCTCGGCATAAAAACCCTTGCGGATCTTCACAGTCACGGGAACATGCGCCGCGCCCACCGCTGCCTCGACAATCTTCTCGGCCAGGTCGGGCGTGCGCATAAGCGCCGAGCCCTCGCCCTTGGTAACGACCTTGCGAGCCGGACAGGCCATGTTGATATCAATCAATGACAGGCGATCGCCCACGCGCTCCTCGACGGCAGCGACGGCACTCGCAAACTGATCGGGCTTGGAACCAAAGAGCTGCACACAAATCTGCTGCTCCTCGTCGGCCGGCAACACCAGGCGCCACGTCTTGTTGCTGGCATAGGCAAGGCCCGCAACGCTCACCATCTCGCTGTAGGCAAGGTTGGCGCCGCGGCGGCGACACATGATGCGATAGGCGGGGTCGGTTACGCCCGCCATGGGAGCCATAAGGAACGGCTGCTCGGCATAGGCACCTAGCAGCCGCTTGCTGTATTCAGAAAGCGCCATGGACCTACTCGTCCACCTTAAGAATCGCCATAAAAGCCTCCTGCGGAACCTCGACCGAGCCGATGGCCTTCATGCGCTTCTTGCCCTCTTTCTGCTTCTCGAGCAGCTTGCGCTTTCGCGAGATATCACCGCCGTAGCACTTGGCCAGCACGTCCTTGCGGCGTGCCTTAACGGTGGAGCGGGCGATGATCTTGTTGCCGATGGCGCCCTGGATAGGCACCTCGAACAGCTGTCGTGGGATGATCTCCTTGAGCTTGTCGCACAGGCCGCGGGCAAGACCGTAGGCCTTATCCTTGTGCACGATAAACGACAGCGCGTCCACCTCGTCGCCCGAAAGCAGGATGTCGAGCTTGACGAGCTCGGAGGGGCGATATTCGTTGAACTCGTAGTCGAGCGAGGCGTAACCCTTGGTGCGGCTCTTGAGCTGATCGAAAAAGTCCAAGATGAGCTCGGCGAGCGGCATATCAAAGCGCATCTCGACCGATTTGCTCGTCAGGTGGATCATATCGGTCGTGACGCCACGGTGCTCGATAGCGAGCTGCATGACGGCACCCGTATACTCGGGCGGGCAGATGATCTTTGCCTTGAGGTAAGGCTCTTCGATACGCTCGATGCGCGTGGCCTCGGGCAGATCCTGCGGGCTGCGGACATCGACCATCTCGCCGTCAGTCTTGTACACGTGGTAGTCGACCGAGGGGCTCGTGGCGATCAGGTCCAGATTGAACTCGCGCTCCAGGCGCTCTTTGACGACCTCCATGTGAAGCAGGCCCAGGAAGCCCACGCGGAAGCCAAAGCCCAGCGCCACCGACGTCTCAGGCTCCCACACCAACGACGGATCGTTGACGTGCAGCTTATCGAGCGCGTCGCGCAGGTTCTCATAGTCCTTGTTGTCGATGGGGAACAGGCCCGTGTAGACCATGGGTTTGGCCTCGCGGTAGCCCGGCAGCGGCTCGGGGCAGGGGTTCGAAGCCCACGTAAGGGTATCGCCCACGCGCACAGCCTCGGGGTCCTTCAGACCCGTGACCACATAGCCAACCTCGCCGACGGTCAGAGCATCGACCGGCGTCTCGGCAGGGCGCTTGACGCCCACGCCGTCGACCAAGAAGTCGCCCTTGGCCTGCATCATGCGCAGGGTATCGCCCTTTTTGATGGAACCGTCAAAGACGCGCACCGTGGCGACGACGCCGCGGTACTCATCGAAGTACGAATCCAGAATAAGTGCCTTGAGAGGGCCATTTGCATCGCCTTTGGGAGGCGAGATCAAAAAGACGATGGACTCCAGCAAATCGTGGATGCCCTCGCCAGTCTTGCCCGACACGCACACGGCATCGTCAGCGGGAATGGCCAGATCGTCTTCGATCTCGGTCTTGACCTCGTCGGGGTGAGCCGAAGGAAGGTCGATTTTGTTGATGGCCGGAACAATGTCCAAGTTGGCGTTCATGGCGAGCGTCGCGTTGGAAACGGTCTGCGCCTCGACACCCTGAGTGGCGTCCACGACGAGCACCGCACCCTCGCAAGCGGCAAGCGAACGCGAGACCTCATAGGTAAAGTCCACGTGGCCCGGCGTATCGATCAGGTTGAACTGATACGTCTCGCCGTCGTCGGCGTCATAGGACACGCGGACGGCATTGGACTTGATCGTGATGCCGCGCTCGCGCTCGATGTCCATCGTGTCAAGCAGCTGCGACTCCATGTCGCGCTCATCGACGGTATGGGTGAGCTCGAGGATGCGGTCACTGATCGTGGACTTGCCATGGTCGATATGCGCAACGATCGAGAAGTTACGGATGTGGGAAATGTCAATTGAAGTATTCATGCGGACTATCTTACCCGAGCGGTACAAAAAATGGAGCCTGTTCCATAAAACAGGCTCCATTTATGCGCGTAATCTGTGTGGTGTGAAATTTACAACTTAAGCGTTGATGCTGTTCACGAGCTTGGCAAGACCGGACTTGCGGTTGGAAGCCTGGTTCTTGTGGATGACATGCTTAGCGGCAGCCATGTCGAGACGCTTGGTGACGGTCTTGAGGGCAGCCTGGGCCTTCTCGGCGTCGCCCTCGGCGACGGCGGACTGGACGTGCTTGGTCAGCGTCTTGAGCTCGGACTTGACAGCCTTGTTACGCATGCGAGCTGCCTCATTGGTGCGGATACGCTTCTTCTGAGACTTGATGTTTGCCACTTCTGGAGTTCCTTTCGAGTTCCTTGCAAAAAATGTATGACACCTCTGAGACACGGTGAGGTCATGCAAGCGCCTACTATAGCACGCTCCCCCTCAAAGGGATAGAACGAATTTGTCAAATAGGCAGGTATCATCACGATTTTCTCAAGATGTTCGTAATCCAGAGCAAAAGCGCGGTCTGGGAATCAGCCGAACCCTTGAGCGCAAGCTCCACATCGACCGCGCCCTCGAGCGCACCGACAAGCTCCGCCATAGAAAAACGCCGCGCCCAGGTCAGGTGATTCTTAACCTGCCAGGCCTGAAGCTTGAGCGTCGCGGCGAGCTCGCGACCCTGTCCACGAGAGTCGAGCGCCTTGGCGACAATAAGTTCGCGGATGCGTCCGCACAGCAGCGTGTAGGTCCACACATAGCTCTTGGCGGGCAGTAGATTGAAAAGCTCAAGCGAGCGGCGCATGTCACGGGCTGAGACCGCATTGAGAAAGTCCCAAGGCTGAACTTCGGCCGTGCGCACGATCCAGCGCTCCACATCGGCAAGCTCAATTTGCGGCGCCTCGACCATCTGGGCAAGCTTGGCCAAGTCGTTATCGAGCATGCGGGTGTTCTCGCCCGAGCGCGAAACGAGCTCCTCGGCGGCCGCCGTCGAAATGGACTTTCCGTGCTGCGTCGCCATCTGCTGCACGCGGCGTGGGAGCTCCCAGCGCTTGGTGCCCGAACAGTCGATCACGGCCTTCTTGTCAATCTTGGCGATCGCCTTGTACAGGCGTGTGTTCTTGGCGAGTGAATCGGCTATGACGAGACAGACCGTCGTGGGACTGGGACTCGCCAGATACTCAACAAGCGGCTCGGAGATCGCTTTGGCGAGTTTTGAGCAGCCGTCAAGGATTACCAGGCGAAACTCACTGCCCATAGGAAAAGTGTTGAGCGATCCGATAATCGACTCGATATCAGGGTCCTTGGTCATATCGCGCTCGTCGAGGTTGAACTCGACCATGCCCGTCTTTTCCAGACGCGCCTTCATACGCGAGACAGCGTGGTCGCGTTTGACTCCGTCGGTACCGACGATCAGATATGCCGGCAACAGACCGGTTTCGGACATCGCGCTCCCCTCCCGCGGGCTCTCGTGTTCGTACCGTGCCATTCTAGCCCACGGGTTGATCCCGCGCCAACGGCAGCATCACGGTCGCTGACATCGTATGGCAAAACCGGTTGCAGTCGGCGAGACAGTGATGTCTCCCTGTTCGATGGTGCATGCGAACGCGCCGCCCGCATCGCGAACGGCATCGGTGCAGGCATCGGATGGATGACCGTAGCGGTTACCCTCGCCCGCACTCGCGATAGAGAGCTCGGGCTTAAGCGTGCCCAGCAGGTCTAAGTCGACAGAAACCTTTGAGCCGTGATGTCCCAACTTGAGCACGTCGATATCCCCCACCTCCTGTACAAACTCGCGTTCCTGATCGAGCTCGGCATCACCGGTGAGCAGCAAGCGGAGACTCTGGCCTCCTTGGGCATAGGAGAGCAGCAAGACAAGCGAGTCCTCATTGCCCTCGCCATCCACCGTGTCAAACGGCCACATCACACGAGCCCGAAATGCGCCGATATCGACTATGTCTCCGCGGGCCACTTGCCGATACGTTACGCCGGGGCGATTCAGGACCTCAGCAGGCGCACCTTCCAGCGCATCGGCAGCGACCGCAATGGTTCCAACCGAAAACTGATCGAGTACGTCGGGAAGACCGCCCCAATGGTCTTCGTCCCAATGCGTCACGAAGACGGCGTCGATATGGTGGACGTTATTGCGAACCAACGCCGACACCACGCGGTCATCGAGCCCACAGTCGACGAGTGCCACGGCGCCACCCTGACGAACCAGAATCGCATCGGCCTGGCCAACATCGAGGACCGTTACCGAAGGCGGCGCGCATCGATCCCAATAGACATACGGAACACCCGCTGCAAGCATCAAACACAGCAGCCCCACTGCCATGGGCCGCGCGCGGGGGCGTGGCCACCAGACCAAGAGGACCGCCAGCACAAACGGCACCACGTATACCAAGGGCGTATCGGGCGGCACGCTTACGGATGCACCCGGAACGGCAGCAAAGAGCTGCTCAAAGAACAGGGCGCAGCGAGCGACAATCATGGGCACCACGAGCGCCCCCTGACGCAAAAGCGGAACAAGCGAGCAGGGTGCCAGCACAACCGACGATGCGAGCAGCACGCTTATCACCGGACCGATCACGGCATTTGCAAGCGGGGCAATGAGCGAAAACGTCCCAAATGCGGGAATGGTTACGGGAAGTGTCGCGAGTTGTGAGCACAACGTGACAGACAAAACGCTGGCGACACCCGATGGCATGCCCAGCTCGCCCAAGGCGTAGGTGGCGTAGGGGCAAAAGCAAAGGATGGCAAAAACACTGGCGCACGAAAGCTGAAAACCCATTTCGAACAATACCGTCGGACGCAGCAACACAAAGATTGCCATGGTGACAAACAGAGCCGAGAGGCCATGACGACGACGACCGGCGCCGTTGGCGATAAGCGACGCCGCCACCATGCAGCACGCGCGCACGGCCGAGGGCGAGGCGCCCGTAAAGACGGCATAGGCAGCAAGGGCCAGCACCAGCAACCCCCGCTGCAGCCCACGAGAGAGGCGCGTCTTTTGCAGGGCACTCTCAATTACAAACCCGACGATGGCAAGATGGCTGCCCGAAACGGCGATGAGATGTGCGGTGCCCGTTACCGAAAACCAGTCGCCCGCCGGCTGGGCGCGCAGTTCGGACGAGCGTCCACAGACAACGCCGGCAATGAGCGAGCGCGCCGAATCGGTCGCGGGCGCGATAACGGCAAGGAGCTCGTTCCGAAGCCAAGTCAACGGCCCCAGAGAGCCCTCGTCAACCGATACCAAACGGACGACTTTAACCTTTCGAAGCTCGCCCCGAAGCACGCGTGAGCGCCCATACGCATCATTCTCAAACCGCGAAATTCGACCGATAGCACGTACATGCGAACCCGCACCGAGCTCACGATCACACGACAGCCGTACCTGACCCAAACGCTTTTCGCCCGCATACGCATCGCAGGTATAAGAGAACACACCGTCATTGATGGACGGATCGCCCTGTACGTAAAATTCGAGACTGCTCGCAGCCCGATTATCCAGTGCCCTCGATGCGCGCAGCGCCCCTATCGCCCAAGCCGCGGACACGACCGCTCCCGCCACGAGGCCGAGGGCAGCGGCATACAGCCATCGCTTCCACCGCACAAGACGCATACAGGACCGTGCCAATACGATGCAAGCCGCAGCCGCAACGGAAATGGTCATAAGCAATGCGACGGGCGACGCCCGCTCTCCCAGCAGCACATCGGCTGTCACGCTAAGTACCAAGCCACAGCTCGCACACAAGCCGGCACAAAGGGCCATCGTCCACGGCATCAATGGACGCGGTGGCATCACATGCTCGCGCTCGGTCGCACTCATACGCAGATGCAATCTTTAATTTTGGCGAGCTTCTTCTCACCGATCCCCGATACACGCATAAGGTCATCGACCGAGGCAAAGGCCCCGTTTTGCGTCCGTTCGTCGATAATCGATTGGGCCATAGAAGGCCCGATGCCCGAAAGCGTCTGCAGCTCCGCCGCACTTGCCGTATTAATGTTCACGAGCTCCGACGAAGACCCCGCACCAGGAGTCGTGGCAGCACCGCTTTCAGCCCCGCCGACCGCCGCAGTCGCTTGTTGCTCCCCTACCGTCGGCACATGAATCTTTTGACCATCTGTGATCTTGGACGCACGATTAAGCCCTGTCACATCCGCCTCGGCCGTAAGCCCTCCGGCGGCATCGATCGCTTGGGATACCCGCGCTCCGTCTTTGAGCCGGTACACGCCAGGCCTCGCAACAGCGCCATCAACATCGACGTACACTTCGACAGCAGAAGAGCTCTTGTCAGACGATTCATCGGCATCGTCAGGTGACGCATCCCCGGCCCCGCGTACTTCCGAGGCGCTCGCCTCCTCAGTACGCTCAAACGACACGCCGCTGGAGCGGCTATTAAAACATGCCATCGCCAAGCCGCTCGCGACGGCAATGACAACCAGAATCGCCACGACCACCGCCTTATGGCCGAGCAGCTTTTCTGCCCAGCGGTCCATCCGTTTAACCCGTTCGTGTTGCTCGCGCTGCGCCATAGCAAACACCTCCCAACACCATCGTGTCAGGAAACGAACGCCGCAGCCTCCGCACGTCCACACCGGTTTTCGCGGTCAAACCAAAAGCTGGCCAAAACCTTGCGGAAAAGTGTCCATTTATTCAGGCACACGTCGACAAATGAACCGTTTATCGCCTAATGCCCAGATAGAAAAAGACCGACGATGCAAAATCACCGCCGGTCTATACACAACATTATTCGTGATCTTGGTAAATCTCACGTGGAGCGAGCTCGGAATGCTTGCGTTTTAAGGTCTTAGGGGCCTTATACGTGTTGCTCTCGAAGTCGATGTACTCAGTCTGTTTGAGCAAACGCTCAATCATCTCCTCGTGATCGAACAGCTCCCACGCCTCATGCACGGCATCGAGTTTAGCGTGCGTCTCGGGACGGCGCGGCATAAACAGCGTGCAGCAGTCGGGAGCGGCCTCAGTCGAGATATCAAACGTACCGATCTCCTCAGCGCGTGCGATGATCTCCTGCTTGTCCGAACCGATCAACGGACGGAACACGGGGATCTTCACAGCCTCGTTGACGGCCATAATGTTCTCGAGCGTCTGGGAAGCAACCTGACCGAGCGATTCACCGGTCACGATAGCCTTGGCGCCCTCGATATGCGCAATGCGCTCGGCAACCGAATACATAATGCGACGGTACATGATCACGCGCAGGTTGCTGGGGCAGGTCACCGAGATCTCACGCTGACAATCGCCAAACGGCACCACGTACAGACGGCCAATCTGGACACCCGGCTCAAGCGCACGGATGATGTCCTGCACCAGATACTCACTCGTATCGGGCGTCTGCGGACGACCGGAGAAATGTACCGGCACGCACACCGCGCCGCGACGCGCGAGCATCCAGGTTGCCACCGGAGAATCGATGCCCGAGGAAAGCAACGTCACGACCTTGCCGGCAGAACCCACCGGCAGACCGCCCACGCCGCGCTCGGAGCGTGCGTACACGTAAACGCTACCCTGGACCACCAGTACGTGCACCATCGCGTCGGGGTCGTGCATTTGAACCTTTTTATCGGGGAAGGCCTCACACAGTACCTCGCCCACCTGTCGATTGATATCAATCGAGGTGAGCTCGTAGTCGGTGTTAGAGCGCTTGGCATGCACCTTAAACGACTCAAAGGGACCAAACTCGCGCAGCGCCTTCACGGCGGCGGCGCAGTACTCCTGCGGGTCGCGGTTCGTGTGATATGCCAGGGACACGCGGGCAACGCCGGGGACGGTGCGAATGACGCGCGCCGCCTCGTCGGCCTGATGCTCGTTAAAGGTCACGAGGATATAACCGGAAATTCGAGACACGGCATTCACGGAAAAGGCGGCCAAGGCCGCCTTGATGTTATCCATGAGGATATGCTCAAAATGTGCGCGGTTCTTGCCCTTCAGTCCAACCTCGTGATAGTGGACCAGGCAGACGCGGGCTGCCATTTAGGCTTCAGCAACCTTGTGGCCGAGCGCCTTCTCGTAACGGGCCTCGTCGTAGGAAATATCGCCGTCGACGATCTCGTCCATAGCCATCGAGATGGTATCGGCGCCGGAGAGCGCGATGGTGATGTCGTCGACATCCTGAACGGCAAGCACGCGGTTATGCTGGCCACGCAGCATACTATTGATGTCGCAGGCACGCTTGGAGGCAAGCGAAGCGAGCAGGAAACGGTTGTGATCGGTCTTCTCCAGAAGATCGTCAATGCAAGGCTTTACAACGGACACGGACCTCAGATCCTTTCATGCATATCGAGAACGCGAACGAGTTCATCGGTCGCGCGGTCGAGATCGTCATTCACCACGACGTCGTCGTAGCGGTCGGCAAGGGCAAGCTCATGGGCGGCGTTTGCCATACGCAGCTCGATCGTCTCGGGCGTCTCGGTACCGCGACCGACCAGACGCTCGCGGAGCACCTCGAGCGAGGGTGGCTTGATAAAGATCAGCACGGCCTCGGGAAAACGCTCCTTGACCTGCAGGGCACCCTGGACATCGATCTCCAAGATGAGAGACGAACCAGAGGCGAGCTTGGACTGGACCTCGCTCACCAACGTGCCGTAGCAGTTACCGTGGACCTCGGCCCACTCAACAAACTCACCGTTTGCCACGCGGCGGTCGAACTCCTCGCGCGTCAGGAAAAAGTAATTGACGCCATCGACCTCGCCTTTGCGTGGGGCTCGCGTGGTAGCCGAAACCGTCAGGCCCAGGTTAGAGCGACGCTCGCGCACACGAGTGACGAGCGTGCCCTTGCCCGCGCCTGACGGTCCAGAAATCACAAAGAGCTTTGAATCCTGAGCGCTCACTTATTTGGTCAGCTGCTCGAGGAGCTGCTCGCGCTGACGGACGCCAAGGCCCTGGACGCGACGGGTAGCGGAGATGCCGAGCTCCTCCATGATCTTGGCGGCCTTGGCCTTACCATAACCAGGGAGAGACTCGATGAGGGTGGAAACCTTCATGCGGGAAGCGATGGGGTCATCGGAGTTGAGCACGGACTCGAGGGACTTCTCGCCCTTCTTGATCTGCTCACGGAGCTCTGCGCGAGCGTGACGCGCGGCGGCAGCCTTCTCAAGAGCCTGCTTGCGCTGCTCATCGGTAAGCTGAGGGAGTGCCATTCGTACCTCCAAATAGTTGGGTTATATCTGATTCAATATTTGGCATTTTAGCACGTAAAACGTACAAAATGCCCAAGCGCGGCTCCATAGGTTAGACGATACCTGCAAAAAGTGCAATATATCGCGCTAAAAGATGAGCCCCTGACCTGCGATTCCACACAAAGGATGGGAAAGTTTACGCAGGCACAGGGGCTAATTTGTGCTATTGAAACCAAAAAGTGGTGACTTAAGGGAATCTTTTAGGCGACGTTTTCGACCAGCTCGGCAACGATGGCGTCAAACGCGGCAACCGGATCGTCGGCGCCGGTAATGGGGCGGCCCACCACGATATGGCTCGCGCCACGCTCGATAGCCTGGGAAGGTGTGGCCACGCGGGACTGATCGCCCAGCGCAGCACCAACCGGACGCACGCCCGGGGTCACAATCAGCGCATCGGGGCCCAGCAGCTCACGCATGTCATGAGCCTCCATCGGCGAGCACACGATGCCGTCGATACCGTTGGCCTGGGCGAGTTTTGCCAGACGGGCGGCCTCCTCGGCAACGGGCGACTCGACGCCAATCTCGCTCAGCGCGTCCTGGTTCATGCTCGTAAGCACGGTGATGGCGACAAGCTTGGCTCGATCCTCGCGCGCCTCCTCGGCACCCTCACGGCAGGCGGCGAGCATAGCACCCGAACCCAAGCCGTGAACCGAAAGCAGGTCGGCACCGGCAAGCGAGGCCGAGCGAGCGGCACCGCGCACCTGGTGCGGAATGTCATGGAACTTAAGGTCGAGAAAGACCTTAAAGCCCAGGTCCTTAAAGGTCTTGACGATCTCGGGACCCTCGGCGTAATAGAGCGTCATGCCCACTTTAAGCCAGGCGGCATGGCCCGAAAGCTCATGGGCGAGCTCGAATGCACGCTCACGGTCGCAGTCGAGGGCGACGATAACGCGGTCGCGGGCATCGGTCTCTAGCATTCGAAAGCACCTACCAGCTCGTTGATGTCCTTCACGCCCTGGGACTCGGCCCAGGCCTCGAGCTCGCGCGCAATCTTAATCGAGGCGCACGGATCGACGAAGTTGGCCATACCGACCGATACGCAGGTGGCGCCGGCCAGGATAAACTCGGCCGCATCTTCGCCCGTCATGACGCCGCCGACACCGTTGATGGGGATATCGACGGCCTGGGCGACCTCCCAGACCATGCGCACGGCGATGTGGTGGCACAGCGGGCCCGAAAGGCCGCCCTTGGGCTTGGCCACGCGGGACTTGCGGGTGTGCACGTCAATAGCCATGCCTTGGATGGAGTTAATGACCGAAAGGCCGTCGGCACCGGCGGCCTCGAGAGCCTTAGCAATCTCGGCGACGTTGACCGGCGCCATCTTCACGAACAGCGGCTTATCGGTCACCTTACGGCAGGCAGCCATAACGGCAGAGGCGCCCTCGGGCGAGGAGCCCATGGCGGCACCGCCGGCGGCGATATTGGGGCAGCTGACGTTGATCTCGTAGCCGGCAGCCCAGGGGCACAGCTCGACATACATCTCGAGCGCGCGGACAAACTCGTCAACGGAGTGACCGGCGACCTGGCAGATGACCTGGCAGCCGTCCTTGGAGAGCTGCTCGAGCCACGGACCAGACTCGCGAGCAAAGGCGGCCACGCCGGGGTTCTGAAGGCCCACGGAGTTGATCATACCGCCGGGAATCTCGGCCATGCGGGGCGCAGGGTTGCCGGGCCAGGGCTCGGCAGCGCAACCCTTGGTGGTGATGGCGCCCAGCTGGGAGACATCGAAGAAGTTTTGGAACTGCCAACCGTAGCCAAAGGTACCGGCTGCGGTGTTGATGGGGTTCTGCATCTTGACGCCGCCGAAATCGACGGCCATGTTCACGGTACCCACTAGAAGACCACCACCTTGGAAGCATCGAACACGGGGCCGCACATGCAGGCGCCCTTCATACCGTCGACCGTCTCGACATTGCAGGTGTTGCAGGCGCCAAAGCCACAGCTCATCATGCGCTCGAGCGACACCTCGCAGTACGCGCCGGCCTCGGCGGCAGCGGCGGCGACCTTCTTCATCATGACGGCGGGACCGCAGCTGGCGACGTAGTCGTAGCCGCCCTCGCCAAGCAGCTCGGCGGCAGGATCGGTGCAGAAACCGTGCATGCCGAGCGAACCGTCGTCGGTGCACACGTTAACCGTATCGCACAACGAGCGGAACTCGTCGATGCCCACGGCCTTGGACGCGGTGCCAAAGCCCAGGCACACATCGACGGCCACACCCTGCTCGGCAAGCATGCCGGCAAGGCACAGCACGGGCGGAACACCGATGCCGCCCGCAACGAGCAGCGCCTTCCTGGTGCCCTCGGGCACAAGCCAGCCGCGGCCGCCAGGGCCCAGCAGATTAGAGGTGGAACCGGGGGCCATCTGCGACAGACGACGGGTGTCGTCGCCCACGACGGCGTACCACAGCTCGACGGTGCCGGCCTGGGCGTCGGCGCGATAGAAGCTCAGGGGCACGCGAAGCAGCGAGGACGCATCGCCGGGCACAGCGATGTTCACAAACTGACCGGGCTTGAGCGCACTTGCAAGCTTGGGGGCCGAGATGACGAGCGAGAAGATGCCGTCGGCGATCTCCCGGTTCGAGACGACCTCGAAGTCGTGCATGCGTGCAGTGGAAGGTGTGGGCATAGACGCTCCAATCCCCCATGCGGTTGCATGGTTCAGGCGAACAGAAAGCGCGGCACCGCAAGGGCGCCGCGCACAAAAGCGATAAGGTTATGCTAGCAGATGCAGCCGTCGGCAAGCGTCTGCTTACCGCCGACAAACACATCGGTGGCACGACCGGTGAGCGTGCGGCCGGCAAAACCGGAGTTCTCGGCGCGCGACTCGTAGCCGCCCTCGCCGACCGTCCAGGTGGCGGTGGGATCGAACACGGTCAGGTCGGCAACGGAGCCCACCTTGACCTGAACCTGGTCCAGACCCAGAATCTCGCGCGGCTTGATGGCCATGAGCTCGACCATGCGGCCCATGCCCATCTTACCGGTGTTGACCAGCTCGGTGAGCACGAGCGACAGCGAGGTCTCGAGGCCGATCATGCCGAAGGGCGCAAGCTCAAACTCGCGTGCCTTCTCCCACGGGGTGTGGGGAGCGTGGTCGGTGACGATAACGTCGACGGTGCCGTCGATGACGCCCTGACGGATAGCCTCGGCATCTTCATCGGTACGCAGCGGCGGGTTGACCTTGAGCGAAGTGTTGTAGGTCACATCCAGGTCGTTCTCGGTCAGGAACATGTGGTGCGGGGTGGCCTCGCAGGTGACCTGCACGCCAGCTTCCTTACCGGCACGCACGAGCTCCAGGCCATGGGCGGTGGAGATGTGCTGGATGTGCAGCTTGGCACCGGTCAGCTTGGCAATCTCGATATCGCGAGCGATCTGCAGCTCCTCGCCTGCTGCCGGCCAGCCCTCGAGGGCCAGACGGGTAGAGACCTTGCCCTCGTTGATCTGGCCGTGACCGACCAGGTCCTCGTCCTGGCAATGGCTCATAAAGACCTTGCCGAACATCTTGCCGTAGTCCATGCAGCGACGAAGCATGCCTGCACCCTGCACGCCGCGACCGTCGTCGGTGAAGGCGACGGCGCCGTGGGCGACCATATCGCCCATCTCGGACATGGCCTCGCCCTTAAGACCGCGGGTCATGGCGCCAGAAGGATAGACGCGGCAGTGGCCGACCTCGGCAGCGCGGGACTTGACGAACTCAACGACGGTACCGTTATCGGTAACGGGGTCGGTGTTGGGCATGGCGCACACGCCGGTGAAGCCGCCCTTGGCAGCTGCGCGGGTGCCGCTCTCGATGTCCTCTTTGACCTCGTAGCCGGGCTCGCGCAGGTGGACGTGCATGTCCACCAGGCCAGGGACGAGGTACTTACCGGAAAGGTCGCGAACCTCGGCTCCCTCGGCGGCGAGGTTCTCGCCGACCTCGGCGATCTTGTCGCCGTCGATCAGGACGTCAACGACACCGTCAAGCTCGACGGACGGGTCGACGACGTGGGCATTCTTAAGAAGCAAGGCCATTATCGGCACCTCCAAGCAGCAGATACAGGATAGCCATACGCACGCAGATACCGGCGTAGACCTGCTCCAGGATGACGGAGCGTTGCGGGTGGTCGGCCATATAGGAGTCGAACTCGACGCCGCGGTTGATGGGGCCCGGGTGGCAGATAATCGCGTCGGGCTTCATGAGCTTCTCGCGGTCCTTGGTCAGACCGAAGAGCTTGTGGTACTCGCGAATCGTGGGGAACGGGGCACCCTCGAGGCGCTCCTGCTGTACGCGCAGCATGTAGACGACGTCCAGCTCGGGCAGGACGGAATCGAGGTCGCTCGTCACGTGGTCGCAGCCCAGAACCTCGGGCGCCGGCGGCAGCAGCGTGCCGGGGGCGACGGCGTAGGTCTCGCAGCCCATGATCTTCAACGCGGGGATCAGCGAGCCACAAACGCGGGAGTGGGAGATGTCGCCGACGACGGCGACCTTCAGACCGTGGAAGTCACCCTTGTGCTCCCAGATGGTGTACAGGTCGAGCAGAGCCTGCGTGGGGTGGTTGTGCTTGCCGTCACCGGCGCAGATAACACTCGCGGGCGAATTCTGCGTGACGATGTAGGGAGCACCAGCATGCTTGTCGCGCACGACAATGCAGTCGATCTTGTAGGCGTTGAGGGTCTCGACGGTATCGACGAGGCTCTCGCCCTTGACCGTGGAGGTCGAGGAGCCGCCGAAATTGAGGCTGTCGGCCGAAAGACGCTTCTCGGCGAGCTCGAAGGAGCTGCGGGTACGCGTCGAGGGCTCGTTGAACATGTTGACGATGGTCTTGCCCTTGAGCGTGGGGACCTTCTTGATGGCACGCTCGTTGACCTCGGAGAACGCCTTGGCGGTCTCGAGGATGAGCTTGATGTCCTCTTCGGAGTACTCGGTAATGTCGATCAGATGCTTATGATTGAACGCCACGGTACTACTCACCTCCCAGCGGCGCGGAGCCCACGTGGGAACCCGGCGCGACGTCGTTGATCTCGACAGCGGTACGGCCGTCGACTTCCTTCATATATAGGTGCACGTTCTCCTCGTGCGACGAGGGAACGTTCTTGCCGACAAAGTCCGGCGAGATAGGGAGCTCGCGGTGACCGCGGTCAACGAGAACTGCCAGCTCGACTCGGCTCGGACGGCCCAGGTCCATAACGGCGTCCAGAGCGGCGCGGATGGTACGACCCGTGTACAGGATGTCGTCCACCAGCACGACGCGCTTGCCGTCGACGCTGAAGGGAATGTTGGTAGCGTGGATCGCGGGAGCGAAATTGGTCGCATAGTCATCGCGATAGAAGCTAATGTCCAGGCTGCCGAGCGGAACGTCGACACCCTCGATCTCCTTGATCGCCTCGGCGAGCTTCTTTGCCAGAAGGTCACCGCGCGTGACGATGCCGACCAGAGCGAGGTCTTCACAGCCCTCGTTGCGCTCGAGAATCTCGTGCGCGATGCGGGTCATCGCTCGGTTGACGGCGGTCTCGTCCATGATGACCGCCTTGGGGGAAGTCGTGCCCATCGATCTCCTTCCTCACATGTCTTGACTGCTGACACAGTCAAAAAAATAGATGCCCGACCGCTCAAAGCGGACCAGACACCCACAGGAAGTACTGCTCATTGACAGCTATGTAATTCCATGTGGGTATCTCGTACCCCTTTAATGGTCAAGGCATAGTGTAGCCAACCTCGGGCTCAAATGCGAGCATAAATACTAGTCAATCCGTAAACGGAGCCAATAGCTCCATAAACCTATATATATTTGTGGGACGCGCTTGAAAACCTTGTTGCGAGCTGGCATAATCCCCTCTGCTGCACGCAATTCGGATCTACGTCCAGGGCCGTGGCGTGGGCACTATCGCCAAAAGAGAAATATCTCTGTGTAGATTGCGCACAGAGACATGCTTCTGTGCTATAGTTCAGGCTTGTTTGTTAACGCGACATGTTCGTTTGTCGCCCAAGGAGGGTCAGTTATGTCCAAAGTTTGCGAAGTTTGCGGTAAGCACCCCGTTGCCGGTCGCTCCATCAGCCACTCTCACCGCGTCACCAACCGTAAGTTCCGCCCCAACATCCAGCGCGTCTACGTCGTCGTCGATGGTCACCGTCGCAAGATGAACGTTTGCTCCACCTGCCTCAAGTCCGGCAAGGTTGCGCGCTCCTAAATAAGGTCTTACCAACAAGTACCTCGGACTCTCCGGGTCAAAGACCTCGCGTTCACATAGAACTTACCAAAGGCGCCCTCCCATATGGAGGGCGCCTTTTTGCACTCGCACTCATTGGGGACAGACTTACATGAGTGCTTTCACACATTTGGGACAGACATAACGCGTGCCGGCAGCGGTTCGCCCCTGCCTCACGCTGCCTCATTCCAGCCTATGGTGGCCTTGGTCACGCTTGTAGCGCCGATACCGGTGATACGGGCAATTTGCTTGACCGTGAGATGCGCCCGCCTGAGCCTCAGAAGACAGGCATCGCGTTCGGGGCGTGGCAGAGCCTTGAGCAGCGCAGGGTCTAAGCTCGGCAGGGCTTCGCGCGCGACGGCCAGGGCATCCTCATCGGGAATCCGCCGGCGCGGAAGAATCTCCACTGACCCGATGTGCGCGGCAACTTCCTTGAGATGGTCGCAATAGCAACGGGAGCCTCCGACAATATCGAGCATAGGGGCTGCATCACAAATATCAAAAGGATCGTAGCCCAGCTGGTATGCCTTGTAGCTTGACCAACGGTACGCCTCGAGTGAGTTGATTGCACCTTTCACCGGATTGAGATGGATATAATCGAGCAGCTGCACTGCCTGCGTGTCCGACTCAACCGCGACCCGCGAATAGCGATTGTCAAACAGATGCCCAGTTCTCCCCGTTTTCCCATTGAAATATTTAGCATATGCCGTCAGTGCGCACTGCATTGCCTTTGAAAGGTTGTCACATGGGTCATCAGCCATCAAATGGAAGTGATTATCCATAAGGCACCAAGAATGGCAAATCAATGTCTGTCCCAAATGAGTGAAAGCACTCATGTAAGTCTGTCCCCAATGAGCGGGGCGATGCAGCATTAGTTGAAACGGTTCATTTAGTTGAAGCGTTTTAGTGTGCCTTTTACGGGAATCTTACCGTTCGCCGAATAATTTCTTGCTATCATGCAAGGCGTAGGGTAAATCTCCGATCGCAAGGAGACACAAATGGTGAAAAAGTCACCGGAAAACACTACTCCCGCCATCGTGGACAACGTGGAGGCGCTTGAGGCCAAACTCAAATCTATGCGTGAGGCCCAGGCTAAATTCGCTGAGTACACTCAGGAGCAGGTAGACAAGATCTTCTACGAGGCTGCTATGGCCGCCAACAAGGCTCGTATTCCTTTGGCCAAGCTCGCCATCGAGGAGACCGGCCGTGGCGTTCTCGAGGACAAGGTCATCAAGAACCACTACGCCGCTGAGTACATCTACAACGCTTACAAGAACACCAAGACCTGCGGTGTCATCGAGCGCGACGACGCTTACGGCATCACCAAGGTCGCCGAGCCGATCGGTATCGTTGGCGCTGTCATCCCGACCACCAACCCGACCTCCACGGCCATCTTCAAGACGCTCATCTGCCTGAAGACCCGTAACGCCATCATCATCTCCCCGCACCCGGCAGCCGCCAAGTGCACCATCGCCGCCGCCAAGCTCGTTCTCGACGCAGCTGTCAAGGCCGGTGCTCCTGAGGGCATCATCGGCTGGGTCGACAAGCCGTCCATCGAGCTGACCAACATGGTCATGCGCGACGTCGACATCATTCTCGCAACCGGTGGCCCGGGCATGGTTAAGGCTGCTTACTCCTCCGGTAAGCCCGCACTCGGCGTCGGCGCCGGCAACACCCCGGTCATCATCGACGATACCGCGGACATCAAGCTCGCCGTCAACTCCATCATCCACTCCAAGACGTTCGACAACGGCATGATCTGCGCTTCCGAGCAGTCCGTCACCGTCATCGACACCATCTATGACCAGGTCAAGGCCGAGTTCCAGAAGCGCGGCTGCTACTTCGTCAAGCAGGGTGCCGAGATGGAGGCCCTGCGTGCCGCCATGTTCAAGAACGGCGCTCTCGATCACCGCATCCCCGGCATGGCTGCCGCCAAGATCGCCGAGCTCGCCGGCATCGAGGTTCCCGCCAAGACCAAGATCCTGATCGCCGAGGTCACCTCCACCGATCCCGAGAAGGAAGAGTTCTCCCACGAGAAGCTCTCCCCGGTCCTCGCTATGTATCACGCCAAGGACTTCCAGGAGGCCGTTGACAAGGCAGAGCACCTCGTCCTCGCAGGTGGCCCGGGCCACACCGCCTCTCTCTACGTGCACCCGGCACAGAGCGAGAAGATCGCTAAGTTCCAGCACGTCATGAAGGCCTGCCGCATCGTCATCAACACCCCGTCCTCGCACGGCGGCATCGGTGACCTCTACAACTTCGGCATGAAGCCGTCTCTAACCCTGGGCTGCGGCTCCTGGGGTGGCAACTCCGTCTCCGAGAACGTTGGGGTGAAGCACTTGATCAACGTCAAGACCGTGGCAGAGCGCCGCGAGAACATGCTGTGGTTCCGCGCACCCGAGAAGGTCTACTTCAAGAAGGGCTGCACGCCCGTCGCACTCGACGAGCTCGGCACCGTAATGGGCAAGAAGCGCGCCTTCATCGTTACCGACCAGTTCCTCTTCAAGAATGGCAACACGCGTGCCATCGAGGCCAAGCTCGATGAGATGGGCATCGCTCACGACTGCTTCTACGACGTTGAGCCCGATCCCTCCCTGCAGTGTGCACGTCGCGGCGCCAAGCAGATGACGCTCTTCGAGCCGGATGTCATCATCGCCGTCGGCGGCGGTTCCGCAATGGACGCCGGCAAGATCATGTGGATGATGTACGAGCACCCCGAGGCGAACTTCGAGGACATGGCCATGGACTTCATGGACATCCGCAAGCGCATCTTCACCTTCCCCGAGATGGGCAAGAAGGCTTACTTCGTCGCCGTCCCGACCTCTTCGGGCACTGGCTCCGAGTGCACGCCGTTCGCCATCATCACCGACAAGGAGACCGGCATCAAGTGGCCGCTCGCCGACTACGCGCTGCTCCCCAACATGGCTATCGTCGACGCCGACAACTGCATGACCGCCCCGAAGGGCCTCACCGCTGCCTCTGGCATCGACGTCATGACCCACGCCATCGAGTCCTACGTCTCCATCATGGCTTCCGACTACACCAAGGGCCTCTCCGAACGCGCCGCCAAGCTCGTCTTTGAGAACCTGCCCTCCAGCTTCACGAACGGCGCTAAGGACCCGCATGCCCGCGAGGAGATGCACAACGCATCCTGCATGGCCGGTATGGCATTCGGTAACGCCTTCCTGGGCCTCAACCACTCCATGGCCCACAAGCTCGGCGCTTTCCACCATCTGCCCCACGGCCTCGCAAACGCAGTCATCCTGACCCGCGTCATGCGTTACAACGCCGCCGAGGCTCCTGTCAAGATGGGAACCTTCTCTCAGTATCCTTACCCCAACGCGCTGCACAACTATGCCGAGATGGCTCGTTACTGCGGCATCGACGGCAAGGACGACCGTGAGGTCTTCGAGAACTTCATCGCCAAGCTCACCGAGCTCTGCGACTTCATCGGTGTCAAGCACACCATCGCTGAGTACGGCGTTGACGAGCAGTACTTCCTCGACACCCTCGACGAGATGACCGAGCAGGCATTCAACGACCAGTGCACCGGCGCAAACCCGCGCTACCCGCTCATGAGCGAGATCAAGGAGCTCTACCTGGACGCCTACTACGGCCGCGAGCCCCAGGACTACGCCGTCTGCTAGTTTTAGCACGGTTTTTAACGGCGGGGGTGCACGGGTGTTTCACACACCCCCGCCGTCGCTTCTATCGCATCGTTGAAAGGATGCAACCATGCTGCTACCCGATTCCAAGACCGAGCTCGTCCGCCGTGGCAACAAGGTCGTTTACGACCTGGGCGACAAGATCGTCAAGGTCTTTAACGAGACCAAGCCTGTCTCCGACGTGTTCAACGAGGCTTTGAATCTTGCCCGCATCAATGAGTGCGGCATCCGCAGCCCCAAGGCTCTCGAGGTTTCTCAGCTCGAGAACGCCAACGGCTGGGCGCTCGTGACCGAGAAGGTTCCGGGCACCACCCTTGCCGACAAGATGACTGCCGAGCCCCAGCGCTTTGGTGAGTACCTCGAGATGTTCGTCGACCTCCAGATCGAGATCCACGGCTACACCTCCCCGCTGCTCAACCGTCAGCGCGACAAGTTCGCCCGCATGATCGACAGCCTCGATCAGCTCAATGCCACCACGCGCTACAACCTTCAGGAGCGTCTGGACGGCATGACCAAGGAGTTCAAGGTCTGCCACGGCGACTTCAACCCCTCCAACGTCATCGTCGGCGACGACGGCCAGCTGTACGTCTGCGACTGGGCACACGCCACCCAAGGCTCCCCTGCTGCCGACGTTGCCACCACCTACCTGCTCTTTGCCCTCAACAGCAAGGATCAGGCCGAGGCCTACCTGGAGCTCTACTGCGACCGCGCCGACATGCCCATGCAGGTCGTGCGTCAGTGGACGAGCATCGTCGCCGCTTCCGAGCTCGCTCGTAAGCGCAACGTAAACGATGAGTTCCTTAAGAACTGGATCGACGTCGTCGATTATCAGTAATATCTGAGCGATTCATTTCGCATCGGAGGCACAAAGGAAAAACCCCGCAGCTCATATGGGCTGTGGGGTTTTTCCTTTTAGCGATTGAGCACGCCGACAAGATAAAAGGACGGCCCCGCATCTCCCCGATCTGGAGAAATGCGGGGCCGTCCCGTATATCGAACTACAAGCGAAATCGTCGATTAACGACGGGCCGCCTTCACAAGCTCAGCAACCTTGGTGACAACCTCGTCGATCGCCACGTCCTCACGCTCACCGGTAGCACGGTCCTTGAGCTCCACCGTGCCATTCTTAAGGCCACGCTTGCCGAGCACCACCTGATACGGGAAGCCCATAAGGTCGTTGTCGGCAAACTTAAAGCCAGGACGCTCATCGCGATCATCGACGACAACCTCGATGCCCTCGGCGCATAGGCCATCAACGATCTGCTCGCAGACGGAAGTGCACTCCTCCTTCTTGGGGTCGAGCGGAATCACCGCGACCTCGTACGGAGCGACGGAGACCGGCCAGACTATGCCGTGTTCGTCGTTGTGCTGCTCCACGACGGCAGCGAGCGAGCGAGAAACGCCCACGCCGTAGCAACCCATGATAAGCGGCTTCTCCTTGCCGTCCTCGTCCATAAAGGTGGCACCCATGGCCTCAGAGTACTTGGTGCCCAGCTGGAAGACCTGGGAAACCTCGATGCCGCGAGCAGCAGAGAGCGGCTTGCCGCAGTGCGGGCAGGGATCGCCGGCGACGACGGTGACCAGGTCGGCCCACTCGTCGACGGTAAAGTCGCGCTCGGGACAGGCGCCGGTAAAGTGATAATCGACCTCGTTGGCACCGCAGGCCCACTGCTTGGACTCGCGCAGGCTCTCGTCGCACACCAGACGGATGCCCTCGGGCAGGTTGACCGGTCCGATAAAGCCCTTGTGCAGACCGTTCGCCTGAAGCTCCTCGTCGGTCATCATACGATAGCCCTTGCCGAAGACATGCTCGGCCTTGCAGTCATTGAGCTCGTGGTCGCCCGGGACAATGGCCACGACCGGCTTGCCCTCGGAGTCAATCAACGCCAGCGACTTGCGCGTGCCGTTCTCGGGGAAGCCGAAGAACTTGGCGACGGCCTCGATGGTGCCCATACCCGGAGTCTCGACCTTGGTGAGTGTACCGTCGCCGGGGCCCTCGGTCACAACGACCTTGGTGCTTGCAGCCTCGTCATCGGCAGCAAAACCGCAATCGTCGCAGTAAACGAGCGAAGCCTCGCCGGCGTCGGCCAGCGCCATGTACTCGACG
Source organism: uncultured Collinsella sp. (assembly GCA_902470345.1). Classification (GTDB taxonomy): domain Bacteria; phylum Actinomycetota; class Coriobacteriia; order Coriobacteriales; family Coriobacteriaceae; genus Collinsella. The sequence goes on along the minus strand of CABRGB010000004.1, from coordinate 37,747 downwards.
GAGGTGTCGCCGCCGATCTCGCCGGAGTCGGCGACAACGGGCAGAGCCTTGATGTAGCAGCGCTCGCAGATGTTGGCGTAGGCCTGCTTCATCTTGTCGTACTCCTCCTGCAGACTCTCCTGCGTGGCAGAGAAGCTGTAGGCGTCCTTCATGATGAACTCGCGGCCGCGCATCAGGCCAAAGCGGGGACGGAACTCATCGCGGAACTTGTCCTGAATGTGGTACAGGTTAACGGGCAGCTGCTTATAGGAGCGCAGCTCGTTGCGCACCAGGGCCGTGACGGTCTCCTCGTGCGTGGGGCCCAGCACAAACTCGCGACCATGACGGTCGTCAAAGCGCACGAGCTCCTTGCCATAGGCATCGATGCGGCCGGACTCACGCCACAGCTCGGCATCGACCATAATGGGCATCATGAGCTCCTGAGCGCCGGCGGCGTCCATCTCGTCGCGCACGATATTCTCGATCTTACGAATCGAGCGCCAAGCGAGCGGCAGATAGGAATACAGACCGGCGGCCTCCTTGCGGATCATACCGGCACGAAGCAGCAGACGATGGCTTGCAAGCTCGGCGTCGGCCGGATCCTCTTTGAGCGTCGGTGCATAGAGCTTAGACATATACATTGCTCGGGTCATTTATTTCTCCTCAATAAGCTTGTCGACCTCGGCCATAAGCGCGTCGACAATTTGATCCTCAGCTACTTTACCAATGATCTGGCCGTGCGAAAAGAGCAGAGCCTGACCACGTCCGCAAGCAACGCCCAGGTCGGCATCAGAAGCCTCACCGGGGCCATTAACGGCACATCCCATGACGGCAATCGAAAGCGGCGCGGCATAGTTCTTAAGCCGCTCGGTTACTTCCTCAGCGATTGCGATCAGGTTAACCTGGCAGCGGGCGCACGTGGGGCACGAGACAATCTCGGGACCACGGCGACGCAGGCCCAGCGACTGCAAAATTCCCCAGGCGACCGGCGGCTCCTCAACCGGATCGGCCGTAAGCGAGACGCGCATGGTGTCGCCAATACCCTCAGACAGCAGGATACCAAGGCCCACCGAGCTCTTGATGGTGCCCTGCAGCTTGGTACCCGCCTCGGTTACGCCCAGGTGAAGTGGAACGTGGGGAATCTCACGCGACAGGGCTCGATAGGTATCGAGCGTCGTCTGTACGCTATGGGCCTTGGCGGAAAGCACTATGTTGGTAAACCCACGATCCTCAAAGTGCCGCACAAAGCGCTCGCTCGACATCACGAGCTTTTCGGGCTGCGTGAGGTCGTCGCGCTCGGCGATATCCTTCTCAAGCGAACCGGCATTGACGCCGATACGAATTGCGCAGCCCGCGGCACCCGCAGCATCGATCACCGCGTCAACCTTGGCCCAATCGCCGATATTACCGGGATTGATGCGCAGCTTGGCAGCACCGGCCTCAACGGCACCAATAGCGAGCTTATGGTTAAAGTGGATATCGGCGACAATCGGCACCGGAGACTCGGCACAGATGGTGCGGAAACCCTCAAGCGCGGCCTCGGTAGGCACGCTCACGCGCACGATATCGCAGCCAGCCTGCGACAACACGCGCACTTGCGCAAGCGTTGCCTGGGCATCAGCGGTATCGGTGCAGGTCATGGACTGGACCACCACCGGCGCGCCGCCACCGATCTGCACGCCACCCACATGCACGGGGCGCGTCAGCTCGCGAGGCAAAGGATGGGATAAAGACAATCCAAACACTCCCCTACAGAATAAATCGAAGGACGTCGGAACGAAGCATATAGACAAACAGCAGCGCAAAGAGCGCGATGCCCACATAGCTCACAATCGTCTGGACCTTGAGCGGAAGCTCGCGGCCCGCAATCTTTTGAATGATCTCGATGACCAGCTTGCCGCCATCGAGCGGTGGGATGGGCAGCAGGTTCATAAAGCCAAGCGAGAACGAAATGAGGGCGGCAAACGAAAGGAACGTAGCAGGGCCGGCGGCAGCAGCCTGTGAGGACATAACGCTAATACCCACGATCGAAGAGGACTGATCGAGAATCTCCATCGTATGCTGCGGCTGGAGCAGGCGCATCACGCCCTCCGCCGTCTGCACGACATAGGAGAACGACAGGCGAGCCGACGTGATGGGGTCCAAACGGACCACCTGCGTAGAGGCATACACACCTAGGCGCTCGTCCTCTTTGAGCGCAACCGTGGTCGAATGCCGCTTGCCGTCACGCTCGTACTCGATGGCGATATCGTCCTTACCGGCAGCCTTGCCAATGGCATCGTAAACGTCCATCCAGGTAGAGCACGATACTCCGTCGACCGAAAGGATCGCGTCGCCGCCCTCGATTCCCGCCGCGGCGGCAATCGAGCCTTCGTCAACCTGGCCAATCACATTGGTATCCACCGGTACCGTGACACCTGCGATGGAATAGATGCTCATAAGGAGCAAAAAGCCCGTCAGGATATTGACGATAATGCCCGCAAGCAGCATAAAGGCACGCTTGACAAAGCCCTGGCCCAAATAGGTGTGCGAGCGCTCGCGTGCAAGGAATTCGGCCTCGCCGCACGGCAGTTCCCATACATCGCCCTCGGCAGTCGCATGCTCTCGATCGAACTTGCGACCGTCAAAGGTGGTATATCCTGCAGCATCGCGCGGCAGGGTCTGGTACTTGGTGGGATAGTAACTGGGCGAAGGCTTTTCCCCTTCTTCATACCAGGGGGCGATGGAGCCCCAGCCCAACAGCAAAGCACAGGCCTCGAGAACATCCTCCTCGGACAGCTCGAGCTCAACGGCAAGATCGGCCACCGTCACACGGCCGTGGCGATAGATGGCAGCAAGCACGCGATCGGCACACGAGACATCGGTCGGATCCATGCCACAGATGGCAGCATAGCCACCCAGCAGCAGCGGCGTCACGCCAAACTTGGTGCCGATGCGACGAGACGTGTGGTGGATATCAAAGCGACACGGCAGGCCCAAAAAGAACTCAGTCACGCGGACACCGCAGGCACGCGCCGCCAAAAAGTGGCCGCCCTCGTGCAAAAACACGAGGACGGAAAGCATCAGCAGGCCCCAAAAGACCGATGAGAGAACGCTCAGAACAGTATCCATAAAACGAAAAAGCAATCCTTATGGGTTAAGAATGGGTTGCGGCGAGCACCTGCGCGGCCTTTTTACGCGCCCAGCCATCGATATCGCGAAGCTGTTCAAACGAATCGACCGTCTGCGAATCGTGAGCATCCATGCAGGATTCCACAATGCGGTCGATATCGGTAAGGCTGCAGCCATCATGCAGGAAGGCATCGACGGCGACCTCGTTGGCGGCATTGAGCACGCACGGCATGGTGCCGCCCGTCTTGCCGGCACGCTCGGCCAGCGCAAGGCAGCGGAAGGTATCCATATCGGCCGCGTCAAAGGTAAGCTGACCCAACTCGCGGAAATCGATACGCGGAGCCGGCGTATCCCAACGCTCAGGATACGAGAAGGCAAACTGGATGGGAATGCGCATGTCGGAGGCACCGAGATGCGCCATCACAGAGCCGTCGGCAAACTCGACCATGGAGTGAATCTTAGACTGGCGCTGCACGACCACGTTAATGAAATCGAGATCGCAGCCAAACAGATGCATGGCCTCGATACGCTCCAGACCTTTGTTCATGAGGGTGGCGGAGTCAATCGTGATCTTGGCACCCATAGCCCACGTAGGATGCGCCAGGGCATCGGCACGCGTCACGCGATCGAGCTCGTCACGCGTGCGGCCAAAGAACGGGCCGCCCGAGCATGTAAGCCAAATGCAGTGAGCCTCGCGCGGATTCTCGCCCAGATAGCACTGGTAGATGGCAGAATGCTCGGAGTCGACCGGGATAAGCTGACCCGGTTGCGCCAACGGCATCAGCAGATCGCCACCGACAACGAGCGACTCCTTGTTGGCCAGGGCAAGACGCTTGTTCGAGGTCAGGGCAGCATGGCTCGCCTCGAGACCGGCAGCGCCCACGATGGCCACGAGCACGCAATCGACATCATCGCGGCGTGCAAGCTCGCACACGGCCTGCGCGCCAACGCCGAGCTCCGTGCCCTCGGGCAGTTCCCGCAGTACCGCGTCGACGCCATGGGAGGCGTCCGCCACAGCAACCGCCGGAACCGAGAACTCACGGGCAGCGGCAACGAGCTCGGAGGTGCTGGAGTTAACGGACAGCGCCGACACCTGCAGTCGATCGGCATGCTGACGGCACACGTCGAGCGCCTGAGTGCCGATAGAACCCGTACAGCCCAGAATGGCAACACGAAGACGCCCGTCGGGACCGTAGGTGGTCTGATAAGCCATTACAGCACGCCTCCAATCATCAGCAGCAGCTGCGCGGTAATGCAGCCAAAGATGAGCGAATCGCTGCGGTCGAGCATACCGCCGTGGCCGGGGATGAGATTACCGGAATCTTTGACGCCCACACCGCGCTTGATACGCGACTCGATGAGGTCACCGATAACGCCCAGGATGGAGACGACCACGCCGCACAGCAGTGCATAGGGCAGGCTCAGCTTATAGAAGTGCGTTGCCCACAGGATGAGCCAGATGAGAACCGAGCCCAAAATGCCGCCGACAAAGCCCTCCCAGCTCTTTTTGGGAGAGATCTTGGGAACCATCTTATGCTTGCCGATGCGGCTGCCCACGATGTAGGCAAACGAATCGGAGAGCCAAAGGGACGCGCAAACGCCCACCGAAAGCAGGGCGCCGGCAAAACCGGGCACGGCATCGCGCAGCAGCACGATAGCCGACAGCATAAAGCCAGTGTAGATAGGGCCCATGAGCGTCACGGCAACGTCAGAGATGCGCGTGCGCGGAGACCAGACATACCAGATACCGACCGCAAGCATCAAAGCGAACAGCAGGGCGTTCAATAGCAGCGAATCGCCCAGAGCCGAGAGCGGAAAGAGCACGGCGGCAGCGATACCAAGGCGCTCGTTGGCAACCTTGCCGTCGAGCCTCGTCATGCGGAAGAACTCGTAGCAGCACAGACCGCTCATGACGGACACGAAGATGGCCGTGGGCACAATACCCAAAACCAGGCACAGGATAAAGACAACGGCATAGACGATACCGGCGGCGGCACGGGTGATAAAGCCCGCCAACCACGACCCGGAGCTGCCCTTCGCTGCAGGCGCTCCTGCAGCGGCAGCCTTACGCGCGGGCGTCGCGGAAGTAGGTGCCTTGGGAGCGGATGCCTTGGGACGTTCGGACACGATTAAGCCTCCTCGGTCTTGCTCAGTCCACCAAACCTACGGTCGCGACCCTGGAAGGCCAAAATGGCGTCGACAAGGCCCCAACGATCAAAGTCTGGCCAATAGGTATCAGTGACATAGAACTCAGAATAAGCAACCTGCCACAGCAGATAGTTCGAAAGCCGCAGCTCACCAGAAGTGCGAATCACGAGCTCCGGATCGGGAAGACCGGCGGTGTACAGGTGCGAAGCCACCATATTGTCGTCAACCGCGGCGGGATCAATCTTGCCGGCAGCCGCATCAAGTGCGATCTGGCGGACAGCGCGGGTGATCTCAGCACGGGCACCGTAGTTAACGGCCAACGCCAGCGTCATACCGGTATGGTCGGCGCACTCGGCAAGGCCGCGCTCAAAGACGTCGCGGGTCTTCTTGGGCAGCGCGGAAATATCGCCCAAAAAGACAACGCGAACATTCTCGCGCTTAAGCAGCGGTAGCTCATCGATAAACGTCTTGGCAAACAGGTGCATCAGAACGTTGACTTCGTGCTGCGGGCGATTCCAGTTTTCGGTCGAAAATGCATAGGCCGAAAGCACGTCGACGCCCAGGCGCACGCAGGCGGTAATGATCTCGCGCAGCGAGACGATGCCGGCCTTGTGGCCTTCGGTGCGGGCAAGACCGCGCGCCGTGGCCCAACGGCCGTTGCCGTCCATGATGCACGAAATATGGTGCGGAATGTTATTGAGGTCAAGGTCGGAAAAACCGACGCCCGCAGGGGCGTCGGCAAAGTACTCGACCAGTTTATGCTCGTCGTATTGCACCTTAGATCTCCATGACCTCGGCTTCTTTTTCCTTCAGAAGCTCCTCGACCTTGGCGACATACTCGTCGGTATGCTTCTGGACCTTGGCCTGCTCGCGACGGACATCGTCCTCGGTGAGCTCCTCGTCGCGCTCGAGCTTATTGTTAAAGTCGCGGCGGATGTTGCGGATGGAGACCTTGGCCTGCTCGGCGTACTCGCGGCACTCCTTAACGAGCTCGCGACGACGCTCCTCGGTGGGAGCCGGGAACGGCAGACGCACGACAGTACCATCGGAGTTGGGAGTAATGCCGAGGTCGGAGGCACCGATGGCCTTGACGATGGCATTGATGAGCGCCTTATCCCACGGCTCGATAAGCAGCATGTGGGCCTCGGGGGTCTTAACGGCGGCAACCTGTGTGACGGGCGTGGGAACACCGTAGTAGTCGACAGTGATGTCGGACAGGATGTTGGCGTTAGCGCGGCCAGTGCGGACCTTGGAGAAGTTATGCTTGAGGGACTCGAGTGACTTGTCCATGTGGGCGGTGATGTTCTCTGCCATGCTTAATCCTCCTGATAGACGAGCGTGCCGACGGGCTCACCCGCGAGCGCGCGCTTGACGGTGTCCTCGCCATCGATGTTGAGGACCAAAATGGGCATACGGTTGTCCTGGCAAAGAGCCGTAGCCGTGGAATCCATAACCTGCAGGCCGCGAACGAGCACCTCGTGATAGGTGATCTTGTCAAAGCGGACGGCGTCAGCGCACTTGACGGGATCCTTGTCGTAGATGCCATCAACCTTGGTGGCTTTAATCAGAATCTCGGCACCGATCTCACAGGCGCGAAGGGCCGCGGCGGTGTCAGTCGTAAAGTACGGATTACCCGATCCGGCGGCAAAGATAACGACGTTGCCCTTGGACAGGTGGTTGATGGCGCGACGGCGAATATAGGGCTCGCAGATCTCGTTCATCTGGATAGCGCTCATCACGCGGCAGGGAACATCGTTGTGCTCGAAGGCATCCTGCAGGGCAAGCGCGTTCATAACGGTAGCGAGCATGCCCATGTAATCGGCCTGGGCGCGGTCCATACCACCGGCGGCGCCGGCCATGCCGCGGAAAATATTGCCGCCGCCGACAACGACGCCGACCTCATGACCAACGGCGAGCAGCTCCTTGACCTGCTTGGCAAGATGATCGGTAACCTTGGGGTCGATGCCGTAGTTGCCATCGCCCATCAGCGCTTCACCGGAGAGCTTCAGAAGCACGCGTTTATATCGGATGTCGGACAAAGCGATCCTCCTTTAATTAGACTCATAACATAATATCAAAGGCTTAACGGAGAGCCATGAAAAAGCAGGCTGTGAGTAAAACCCACAGCCTGCTCATTACCAGCTACAAGAGCTTATTTACTCGCCACGGACCAGGCGGTCAAAGGCAACGACGGTAATGGTGTCGCCGAGCTCCTTGGAGACCTGCTCAGCGTACTTCTTGATGGTGAGGGAGCTGTCCTTGATGAACTCCTGCTCGGTGAGCACGGACTGCTTGTAGAACTTCTCCAGACGGCCAACAGCCATCTTCTCCTGGATAGCCTCGGGCTTGCCGGACTCGGCAGCCTGAGCCATGTAGATCTGCTTCTCGTGCTCGACGGTCTCAGCCGGAACCTGATCGCGGGTAGCGCAGATCGGGGCGACGGCGGCAACCTGAAGGGCAACGTCGTGAGCAAAGGTCTTGAAGGACTCAGCCTGAGCGGTCTCGGCCTTCTCGAAAGCGAACTCGACGAGAACGCCGATCTTACCACCCATGTGGATGTAAGAAGCGAGAGCGCCGTTCTCAGCCTTGCGGGCGGCGAAACGGGAGATCTTCATGTTCTCGCCCATGATGTGAATCATCTCGGTGAGCTCGGAGGAAACGGTCTCCTCGCCCATCGGCTTCTCGAGCAGAGCGTCGACGTCAGCAGGCTCGGTGGTAGCGACAACCTCAGCGACCTTGGAAGCAAAGCCAGTGAACTTGGCGTTGGAGCCGACGAAGTCGGTCTCGCAGGAGAGCTCGAGCAGAGCGCCGGTCTTGCCGTCCTCGGAGACGAACGCGGCGACAGCGCCCTCGTTGGTCTCACGACCAGCCTTCTTGGCAGCCTTGGCGAGGCCGTTCTTGCGCAGAACGTCGACAGCGGCGTCCATGTCGCCGTCAGCCTCGACGAGAGCCTTCTTGCACTCCATCATCGGGGAGTCGGTCATCTCGCGGAGCTGCTTGACCATAGCGGCGGTAATCTGGGCCATTGTGGTTCCTTTCAAAGAGATGAAAAAGAATTAACTAAGACTGATTTACTCGGCCTTGGGCTCAGCGGCCATCTCGGCCTCGGAGACCTGCTCCTTGCCGGAGCCAGCGAGGCAGGCGTCAGCCATGAGCTCGCACATAAGGGTGACAGCGGAGATAGCGTCATCGTTGCAGGGGATGCCGTACTCGACCTCGTCGGGATCGGAGTTGGTGTCGATCAGAGCGACGACGGGGATGTTCAGGCGCTGGGCCTCCTTGATAGCGTTCTCCTCGCGCTTGGTGTCGATAACGAAGAGAGCCTGGGGCAGACCCTTCATGTCGCGGGCGCCACCGAGGTTGGTCTGGAGCTTGGTGAGCTCCTTGCCCAGAACAGCCTGCTCCTTCTTGGGGAGCACTGCCATGCGGCCGTCCTCGACCATGGCCTCGAGCTCCTCCATGCGGTTGATGCGGGAGCGGATGGTGACGAAGTTGGTCAGCATACCGCCGAGCCAACGCTGGTTGATGTAAGGCATGTTGGCGCGCTCAGCGGCGTTCTTGACGGCCTCCTGAGCCTGCTTCTTGGTGCCGACGAACAGCACGTTGCCACCCTTGGCGACGTTCTTGACGAAGGTGTAGGCCTGGTCGGCGTCGAGGATGGTCTGCTTGAGGTCGAGGATGTAGATGCCGTTGCGCTCACCGAAGATGAACGGCTTCATCTTGGGGTTCCAGCGACGGGTCTGGTGACCGAAGTGGCAGCCGGCCTCGAGCAGGGTGCGGATATTAATCTTGGTAGCCATGTTAAACCTCCTGTGGTTTGCCTCCGCGCGGGGTCATCCTCCAAAACCAACCCGGACATGTGCTACCAAAGCCCGGGCACCACGGTATGAAGTAGCCGCGCGTGCGTGATAAAAACCTGTTGCCGTGAAGCAACCCGATGAATGATAGCAGGATTACCTCTTCCTGCCAACCCGCAATCAAAACCACACACCTAAGCGCAACGCGAGCCGCCCAGCCTACTCGCCCCGGGGATGGGCCTGGGTCACGGCGCGCTTAAGCCGATCGGGCGTAAGATGCGTGTAGATCTGCGTCGTGGACAGGCTCGCATGCCCCAGCAGCTCTTGAACCGAACGCAGATCCGCGCCGCCCTCAAGCAGATCGGTCGCAAACGTATGACGCATCGCATGAGGCGCGATGTCGGCCGGAATGCCGGCGCACGTCGCCAGCATATGGAACTGTCGCCTGAGCATAGCGGCACTCATGCGATTACCGCGCGCAGAAATAAACAGCGGATGCAGACCGGCTGCGGCGTCGCGGTGCTTTGCCTGGGCGAGCAGCACCGGTCTCCCCTCCTCGACATAGGTGCGCGTCGCCTCAAGTGCGCGACGATACAGAGGAACGATGCGCTCCTTGCTCCCCTTGCCCCAAAGGCGAACCACGCGCTCCGACCAAGCGATGGATTCCACGTTAAGCGCGGCAAGCTCCGAGATGCGGGCACCCGAGGCATAGAGCAGCTCGAGCATCGCCGCATCGCGCAGTCCCACGGGCGTCGAAGTATCAGGCGTCTTGAGCAGCGCCTCGACCTGTTGGGTCGTCAGCACACCGGGCAGGTCGCGCGGCAGCTTGGGCGACGCGATCGCCGAGACCGCATCGCCCTCGACAATCCCCTCGGCAGCCATCCAACGATAGAGCGACCGAATAGCCGACAAATGCGCGGCAATGGTGCGAGGCGCCACCTGCTCGCGCGAAAACTCGGCCAAATACGCGCGGACGGTACGCACATCGGCCGTACGCGCATCGACACCCGTACGCTCGCACCAGGCAGCAAAGCGCTCCAACCGCGATCCATAGGCAGTCACCGTATTGGGAGAGAGCCCCTCGACACGTGCGATGTAGGCGATAAACGAGTCGACGGTATCGTACAGGTCAAAGGCTATGACCGGTCGCCCCCAAACAAGTCGGAACGCGTGGCCAAGTAGGCATCGAGGGCCTCGAGCGCGCGATCCGCATAAGCCTGGTAGCGGTCGCGTTTACTGCGGCGCTTGCCGTCCTCGAGCGGCGGCACCAGGCCAAAATTGACATGCATGGGCTGGTAGCCCACGGTTGCCGGATCGGTCGCATAGCCCACGAGCGCACCCAGGGCGCCCACTCGCGGTAACTCAACAGGCTCCGCCTCGATTGCCTCGGCATAGGTATTGAGTGCAGCGAGCAGACCGGTCGCCACCGCTTCCATGTATCCCTCGGTGCCGGTGATCTGACCGGCAAGGCGCACGCTCGTACCGGGCACGGCAAAGGTGCCGTCAAGAACGTGCGGCGCATCGACAAAAGTATTGCGGTGCATGACGCCATAACGGAAGAACTCGGCATTCTCCAGACCGGGAACCATATGGAAGACACGCTTTTGTTCGCCAAAGGTCAGGTTGGTCTGGAAGCCCACCAGGTTATAGGCGGTCTTTTCCTTGTTCTCGGCACGCAGCTGAATCGCCGCCCAGGGACGACGTCCGGTTCGCGGGTCGGTGAGGCCGACTGGCTTCATGGCGCCAAATCGGATAGCATCCTTGCCAGTGCGGGCGACTTCCTCGGCAGGCTGACAGGCCTGGAACAGGTCGCCACCCTCAAAGTCCTTGAGCACCACGCGGTCGGCGGTTGTGAGTGCCTCGATAAAGGCCTCGTACTCCTCCTTGTTGAGCGGAGCGTTGAGATAGTCGCCGCTCCCCTGCTCCTCATAGCGCGACTGCGAGAACAGCACGTCCATATCGAGCGTGGAGGCATCGACGATTGGCGCGGCAGCGTCAAAGAACGCCAAGGCGTCGCCACCGACGAGCTTCATGACCTCTTCGCTCAGCGCCGGCGAGCACAAGGGCCCTGCGGCAATGACCACGTGGCCCTCGGGAATCTGCGTGACCTCGCCGTGCACGACCTCGATATTGGGCCGGGCGGCAACCTCGGCCTCGACAAGCTCGGAAAACTTAACGCGGTCGACCGCCAGGGCACCGCCAGCGGGAACGGCCGCACGATGGGCGCAATCGAGCAGTACCGAACCCATGCGCTCGAGCTCAGCCTTTAGTAGGCCAGCAGCGGAATCCGGACGGGTTGACTTAAACGAATTTGAGCAGACGAGCTCGGCCAGGTGGTCGGTATGGTGGGCCGGAGAGCTCACCTGGGGGCGCATCTCGCACAGCTTTACGGCAAACCCGCGATCTGCCAGCTGGATCGCACATTCCGAACCCGCCAGACCTCCACCGATAACCGTCACCTGATCGAACTGCATCTGCAAACACCTTTCTAATTGACACGCTTTCCATTGTGACCGAAGGGCGTCTGGGCGTGAAGCGCAAACTTTGAGGGCGCATACCTTCCATCCATCATGCGCTCGATAAGTCCCTCGAGCTCGAGCGAGCCCAAGAGCTTGAGCACGCCGACAGCATCAAGCGAGACGAGCGCGGCAATATCGTCGACCTTGAGCGGCGAAGCGATAAGCGCGTGCATCACGGCCTGCTGCGTGGGGTCCAGATCGGCGATGCCAGGTGCATCGGGGCGCGAGTAGCGCAGCGTGCCGTAGATGCGCGAGATGGCCATCTCGATAGATTCCTCGTCGATGATGCAGCAGGCTCCGTTAGCGATGAGGTAGTTGGTCCCGCGCGACTCGGGCGAAAGGATAGAGCCCGGCACCGCAAGGAGCTCTCGTCCCAGGTCCATAGCGGCCTCCGCCGTGGAGAACGTACCCGAGGGCATGCCCGCCTCAGAAATAAAGAGCGCCTGCGACAAGGCAGCGATTACGCGATTACGCCGCGGAAAGGCGAACTTACGCGGTCCCATACCCCACGGCGAAATAGAAACGACCGCGCCGCCCGTATCGAGCGTGCGCGTGATGAGGCCGGCGCTCGAGCGCGGATAGACAACATCGGCGCCGGTCCCCAGCACCACGATGTGTTTGCCCCCGGCGTTGACCGCAGCCCAACCCGACGCCTGGTCGCAGCCGACCGCACCGCCCGAGACCACCGTCACCCCCGCCTCAACCGCCACCCTGGCCGCAAGTTCTGCCACGGCAAGACCGTACGGCGAGGCCTTGCGCGCGCCGATGATGGAGAGCGCGGGCGTCGATAACACGGCGGGGTCGCCACGCACATATAAGGTCTGGGGCACATCCAGGAGCTCCAAAACGGTCTCGGGATACAATGCATCACCTGGATGCAGCTCGAAGGTCTCCTCGCCCATTATTGGTCCCTCCTTCCCTGGTACATCGCCGCCTCGAGCACGTGATCCTGCGACACCCGTTCGCTTTCGGCAACATCGGCGATCGTGCGTGCGATGCGCACCAGGCGCACGATGCCGCGACCCGTAAGATGCGTGCGTCTCGACAGGCCGAGTACGCATTTCTCGGCAGCCTCATCAAGCCCAAAGGTCGAAACGACACCGTCAATGGACCGCGACTCATCTTCATCGGCCTCGGTGTCTGCATCGTCCATACGGGATTCACGCCAGGCGCGAAAGGCGCGCCCACGCACGACGTAATCGCGCAGCTCGGCCGATGACATACCCTCCGCGCCCTCAATGATTACCTGGGGATCGGGGCGGGTCACGTCGATCATCATGTCGATACGATCAGCCAAAGGACCGCGCAACTTGCCCCGGTAACGCTCGACCATCGCCGCCGAGCAGCGACACGGCACTTCGCGATCGCCCAAAAAGCCGCAGGGGCAGGGATTGCTCGCGGCCAGCAGCTGAAAGCGCGAGGGGAACGTAAAGGCCCCGTCAACGCGCACGATCTTCACGTAACCGCGTTCAATGGGCTGACGCAGCGTCTGCAGCACGCCGGTGGGAAACTCGGCGAGCTCGTCCAAAAAGAGCACACCGCCATGAGCCAGGCTAATTTCGCCCGGATGCACCGGACGTCCGCCGCCGATGAGCCCCGCGGTTGAAATACTGTGATGCGGGCTGCGGAAAGGGCGATGCCCCGCAAGCAGGCCATCGATGTTTTCACCCAAAACCGAATGGATGCACAGCGCCTCCTGCTGGTCCTCGACGGAAAGCTCGGGCAAAATGCCCGTCATGCGCCGCGCAAGCATGGTCTTGCCCGAACCGGGCGAGCCGATCATGAGCAAGCCGAGCTCGCCGGCGGCCGCAAGCGCCATGCCACGTTTGGCGACCTCCTGTCCCAGCACATCGGCATAATCGAGCTCGGGCTCAAAGGTCGCCTCGAGCACTTCAGAATCCAGGTAATGCCGTGCGGCATCCCCCATGCCATGGGCAAGCTGAGATAGGTGGTCGATAAACCCGCAGTCAACGCCCGCAAGCGGGACATGTTGATCGGACCTACCGGCGATAAACGAAAGTCCCATATCGCGCGCCAACAGCTGAAACGCCACCTCGCCCTTGACGGGCAACACCGTGCCGTCCAGACCAAGCTCACCTGCGATAAGGCAGCGATCGAGGTTGTCGCGGGGAATCTGCCCATCGGCCGCCAGAACCGCGATGGCAATCGGCAGGTCAAAACCGCTGCCAGTTTTACGGATATCGCCGGGTGCCAGGTTGACGGTAATGCCTGATCGAGGGATCTCGAAGCCGGCCGAGCGCATGGCGCACCTGATACGCCCGCGCGACTCCATCACCTCCATACTCGGGATGCCGAGCATCTGGATGCCCGGAACGCCACCGGCAAGCGAGACCTCGACAGTGACGGGAATTGCCTCGACGCCGCGGATGCAGGCCGCGTGTACGGCAAACGTCTCAAACGCCATCACGACACCTGCCAATCGAACGCATTGTACTGGTGCTCAATCTCGGCGATATGCCCGCCGCGGATGGTGACGCCCACGGCATCGAAGCGAATCGACCTGAGCGGATAGTGCTCCATGAGATAGCAACTTGCGATACGGCGATACCGACGCTGCTTTTGGGCGTCCACGGCCTCCTCGGGAAAGACCCGCGTGGTGCAATCCAGGGCAACGCGTCTCGTCTTGACCTCGGCCATCACCACGACATCGTCGAGCTCGTCGAGCAGCACCAGATCGGCTTCGCCCTCAATGCAACGATAGCCCTGCTCCAACAACGTGTATCCACGCTCGTTAAAGTAATCGATCGTGATCAGCTCGCCCAGCATGCCGAGCTCGCGGGGGCTGAGCCCCTTGATAAACTCGGACGTCATCGCCCCGCAGTCGAGCTCGCCGTCTTCCCAGCGCTCCTTGAGTTGCTGCGTCTTGCTCTTTTTGCTTGCGGCACACATGGGGTCTCCTTTCCCGCACACTGCATTGCCCCGATGATGAGGGCACCTTTCATGCGGGTAAGTACCGGAAACAAACCAAAAGCTGACCAAATGCCGACAAAAAACGGGCCGTACGCAACAATCACGTTGCACACGGCCCGCTACCAGCAAGTTTATAAAACGCCAGAGGTCCTTGTCTCCACAATTGACCTAGAAAAGGCGCTCAGTCTGCAGAAAGTTTCCGCAAAAGCTCACACGATGCAGCGGACAAAGTCCATGTTTGCGAATCGCCTCGATGTGCTCGGGGCTTGCGTAGCCCTTCGACTCGGCCAAATGATACTCGGGGTACTCGGCGTCGTACTCGACCATCATCTCGTCACGCGTGACCTTGGCCATGATGGACGCCGCGGCGATACAGGCGATTTTGGCATCGCCCTTTACCACATCGCGCTCGTTGGGAACGGCGCCCAAGGGGTTACCGTCCATAAGCACGCAATCGGGCTCAAGCCCCGTATCGGCCACGGCGCCCGCGACGGCAGCGCGGATGGCGCGGGCCATGCCCATATCATCGATATCCGCGGGCGCGATATGGCAAAAACCAATCGCCGTCGCGACCTCGGCAATCTTCACAGAAAGCAGCTCGCGGCGCGCCGGCGTGAGCTTTTTGGAATCGTTGATGCCCCAGACGCGCGGCTCCATGGGAAGGCACACGGCGCACACCGTCAAGGGACCGGCCACCGAGCCGCGACCCACCTCGTCCACGCCCACGACCACGCCATCCCCACCGAGCTCGTGCATCAGCTCGTACATGCCGTTGACGCGCTCGCGCTCGGCAAGTTCCTTGGCATGGCGCTTAAGGGCACGCTCGCAAGCCTTGATCACTTGCTGGCGCGGATCCTCACGATAATGCTCCACGAGGGCGGGGATCTCCTCAAACGTGGCGCTCGCCAGCTCGCCGGCAACCTGCGATGCCGAAACCGAGCTCGTCATGTTGGCCATATCGGGGCCTCCTTGCATGCAAATCAGATAAAAAGAAGGGCCACCCGAAGGTGACCCTTTTGTCCAAACGAGTGGACAGACGCTGCGATCTTCTTAGCGCTTCTCGGGGATGCGAGCAGCCTTGCCCACCTTGTCGCGGAGGTAGTACAGCTTGGCGCGACGGACGCGACCATGACGGACGACCTCGAGCTTGGCGATCTTGGGGCTGTGAAGCGGGAAGGTACGCTCAACACCGACACCGAAGGAAATCTTGCGGACAGTGAAGGTCTCACGGGCACCGGCGCCGGCCATGCGGATGACGTCACCCTGGAAAACCTGGATGCGCTCGCGGTCGCCTTCCTTAATGCGGTAGTGAACCTTGACGTTGTCGGCAACGCGGACCTGCGGGATGTCCTCGCGGATCTGCTGACGCTCGATTGCGCGGATGTAATCCATGTGCAATTCCTTACTCTTCTAGAGGTGCCGTACCACCTTGGCCGGCACGTAGTTGAACAAACGTATTCGAGTATACACGCCACGACCTTGGCTGCAAGAACTATTTTGCCCGTGCGCAAAAAGACAAAAACACGCAATCTTTCTGCACTTATGCGCCGCCCGCAGCATCAGTCGTCGGCGTCGTCACGGTCGTTCCGGGCGCGATATAGCCGTATTCGAGCAGCACCGAAAGCGCATGCTGCTTCCAGGTGGCAAGCTCTTCGTCATTATAGTTGTCATGGACCCATTCACTCATCGCGTCCTCGGCGTCTTGGGGCACCAGGTCCTGGCTGTCTGCCATCAGGTACAGGATGCCTAAGATGTCGAAGTCCTGCTTGGTCATCTCTTCCTTGTTTGATGTGCTGATGAGGCCGTGATCGATGCCGTAGCGGCAGATATCGGTCAAAACGGTAACGAGGCCCGTAGGAATCGGCGAGGCATCCTTCGCGGCAGCGGGCGCGGTGTCGTCAGTTACTGCAGCGGCATCGTCGCTCGCCGGAGCAGACTCGGCCGCGTTCGCATCGGAAGCGGACCATTCTCCCTGGGCAGGGACCGTGCCATCCGTCGTTGCCGAAGAATCCCCCGTGGAGGCGGACGTAACGCTCACCGATGTCTCGACCACGGTCGTCATCGGGTCGACCGGTGCAGGTGCGGCAATGACCTCGGCCCAATCGGAATACACGCCGTCAATAAAGGCGCGAACATGGAAGGTGCCCGGTTGCGAGATGGTCATCGTGCCGTCTGTCGCGACCGAAATGCCCTTGCTCTCGAGCTCTTGGGCCTCCCAGCTGCAGACCCTATCGACCTCCTTGCCCGTCGTGTCATAGACCGTAGCCGTCAGGCCTTCGATGCCGTTGAGATTTTCCTCGACGCCGACGACGGTCTGTGCCGAGCCCCCGAGTTTGATGCTACCGTTAAACGGCTCGGGCGCCACGTCGCTTACCTTATATTTGTAGGCCGCGGCGTCGATCTCGTCATTGGTCGAGACATGCCCGTTCACGTCCACATAGGTGTCCTCGGGAATAAAGTACTTTACGTAGGCGGTGCCGGCCTTTTTACCCACCACGACTTGCTCGTGGGTGACAGGGTCGGTCTGGATCTCGATGACGTCGGACTTGCACTCCTTGCCCTTTTTATCGACCACGCGCCAGTCGCCCGACGACTTCACAAAGCCGTAGTAGTCAACATCGTCCTCGTCCCTTGCACGCACGCGATAGGAAGAGATGGGGTCTTCCTCTCCCACCGTAAGCCTTCGGGTCTTATCGGTCTGCAGCGACACGAGAATCTTGGAGATGGGCTTAATAGGCTGCGGCGTGCCCAACTGCGTATCGACCGTCACCGACTCAAACGACAGATTGGAACCCGTAATGGACATGGGGTAGGTGGCGGCCATGTCATTGAGCACGTTGCACGTGCGCGGAGCGCCACCGTTGCGCGAAGGCACCTCGCGATCGGCCAGGACCGAATTCCAATCGATGGCTCGCACCATGTGGTTGTTGGTGCGATGCGACCAGCTCGTAACGTTTCCGGCGGTGGTATCGTAGCCGTCGTCGCCACGATGGGCGATTGAGCGCAGGAACAGGTTCTGCACGGCGTCGGTCGACTGATCGCCAAAGGTGGTGTAGAACGAGCGCTGGTCATAACCGGCGGTATGGAACTCCTGCACGGCGGCGTTGTCATCGTAGCACTCGCCGTTCATGTTAAAGATGATCACGTCGAACGTCACGCCCACCGGCTGGTCATAGTCCTCGGACAGCGTCGTGGTAGAACTCGTCTGCTTGCTATTGACCTGCGTGTGCGCCGGGATCGTCATATTGACGGTAACCGACTGATTGTCCGTTGTGGTGATCGACTGTTCCTCGGTCTTGCTCGCCTCCCACAACTGGGACATTGTGGTTTCGGCCGAAAACGAGGTCTCAATCTCCTCGCTCGCCGTTGCGGGCACGCCCAGCGACTCCTTGAGGCTCACCGATGCGCCCCACGAGCCGCCTTTGGAATACGATGCGGATTCAGAAGTGCTCGTGCCGACCGTCTCCTCGGTACCGCGGGCGAGCGTGATGCTCTGCGAGGCGTCCTCATAGCCGACGTTAAGTGCCGAGGTAACGAGCTCCTGCTCAGTCTTAGAATCGACAAAGGAATAGCCCGGCGCGTCCTCGGGCGCACAGTTAAGCTTGTTCACGCTGTTGAGCTGCTGAACTCTAAAGTTATAGAACGCGATGCCAAAGCCATTGAAATCGTACTGATAGGTGCCGCCGAGCTTGTCGACACAAGCAATGGTGGCATAGATGACGTCCTGCTCAGTCGTGTCTTTCGACAGTCCGTCGAGCGGCACGTTTTTACGGAAATCGGAGCCCTTCAGCTTATGACCGATACAGCCGGCGATATCGTCGGTCAAGCGCTCGTAGACCGCGTTGAGGCTTTTTGCAGATGTCAGACCACTCTGCTTCGATTTGTCGGCACCATCGGAATGCTCACCGTTGCCGCCCGAAAGCGCATCATAGAGATAGATGTAGTGACCCTTGCCGAAGTCCTTCTCAAAGCCCTTGCCGGCGTGGTCCCAGTACAAAAAGTCCTTGGAGTCGTCGCCTCCGCCATAGCCAAGGATGTTATAGGCAAGCGATGCCCAGTTGGGCAGCACCTTTTTGACGGCCGCCGTGTAGAACGAGACGTTGTCATACATCGAGGTACGGCCCTCGAGCTTGCCGTCATCGATATCTACAAACGTGCAGTCGCGATCATTGACCGTAATGGTGAGCGGGTTGACCACGTCGCCATAGAGCTCGTCGCGCGATTCATCCTGAAGGGCAAAACCGGCTGTCGGCATCCCGCAAAGCGCCGTGACCGCAACGACCACCCAGCACAGGGTCATCCGTGCTCCCCGACGTGCTCGTTGCAAATACCTGGTGAGGTTTTTCATCGCAGTCCTCCCGTCAGTTGCCAATGTATTGAATCAACATAAAACGCCGCCGCGTCCACAGGGGGCGCGGCGGCGCGAAGGGGGGCGTAAAAGGCGCAAATGGAACGCGACTCAGTTAAGCGGAACGCTTGGCCTCGAGCTTGGCCTGAGCGGCAGCCAGGCGCGCGAGGGGCACGCGATAGGGCGAGCAGGACACGTAGTCCACGTCGGCCACGTTGAACAGGCCCTTGATGGACTTGGGGTCGCCGCCGTGCTCACCGCACACGCCAAAGTGCATATCGGGGTTGGTGGCGCGACCCTTCTCGACGGCCATGCGCACGAGCTCCAGCACCGCCGAGTCGATGGTCTCGAAGGGGTTGTCCTTCAAGATCTTCTTGTGCATATACAGCGGAATGAACTTGGCCTCGGCATCGTCACGCGAGAAACCGAACGTCGTCTGCGTGAGGTCGTTGGTGCCAAAGCAGAAGAAATCGGCGTGCTGGGCGATCTCGTCGGCGACCATGCAGGCGCGAGGCAGCTCGAGCATCGTGCCCACGGGAATGTTGAGCTCGACACCTTCCTCGGCGGAAACCTCGGCGATCACGCACTCGATGACCTCGCGGGTCTGAACGTGCTCGGCCGTAATGGAAACGAGCGGGACCATAATCTCGGGACGCGGGTCGACGCCTTCCTTGATAAGGCGAGCGGCAGCCGTTGCCACGGCACGGACCTGCATGAGCGGCAGGTCACCAAAGACGACGGACAGACGCACGCCGCGCAGGCCGAGCATCGGGTTGGACTCGACCATGCCGTCGATACGGCGCAGGCGGGCGCGCAGGGCGGCGAGCTCTTCCTCGCTGGCGCCGGCGGCCTCCTTCTTGGTGATGGCGACCTCGAGCTCGCGAGGATTATCCAAGAACTCATGAAGCGGCGGATCGAGTAGGCGAACAACCACATCGCGACCAGACATGGTCTTGAACATCGCCAAGAAGTCCTCAGTCTGGACCTTGAGCAGATCGGCCAGGGCCTGCTGCTTCACGGCCTCGTCGTCGGACAGGATGAAGCTCTGGATAATGTTCTTGCGATCGCCCAGGAACATGTGCTCGGTGCGGCACAGACCGATGGCCTCGGCGCCAAACTCGAGCGCGAGCTCGGCATCCTCGGGGTTGTCGGCGTTGACGCGCACGTGGTTGGCGTGACCGTCGGTCTCGTCCAGGCGGATCTCGTCTGCCCAGGACAGAATGGTGTCCAAGTCGCCAGTGAGCTCGGCCGAAACCAGATCGACGGCGCCGTCGACGACGATGCCCTGAGTGCCGTCGATGGAGATGATGTCGCCCTCGTGCAGCACGCGATCGCTGCCCTCGATACGCACGACCTTCTCAGCCACGTCGATATGGAAACGCTCGACACCGCAGACGCAAGGGGTACCCATGCCACGGGCAATAACGGCGGCGTGGCTCGTCTTGCCACCATGGCTCGTCAAGATACCCTCGGCGGCGACCATACCCTTCAGGTCGTCGGGGTTGGTCTCCCAACGGACCAGGATGACCTTATGGCCCTCGGCAGAACGCGCAACGGCGTCATCGCTCGAGAACACGACCTCGCCCACGGCGGCACCGGGACTGGCGTTAAGGCCGCATGCGAGCACCTCGTACTTCTTGGAGGAGTCGAACTGCGGGTGCAGGAGCTGGTCGAGCTGCGCGGGATCAATGCGGCTCACGGCCTCCTCACGGGTGATGAGGCCCTCCTCGACCATCTCGATAGCGATGCGCAGGGCGGCGGTTGCGGTACGCTTGCCCACGCGGGTCTGGAGCATCCAGAGCTTACCCTGCTCGATGGTGAACTCGATGTCGCACATGTCGCGGTAGTGATCCTCAAGCGTCAGGAAGACACGCTCAAGCTCCTCACCTGCGGACTCGAGGCCCGGGGTGGTCTTGAGGTCGGCGATGGGCTCGGTGTTACGGATGCCGGCGACGACATCCTCGCCCTGGGCGTTGACCAGAAAGTCGCCGTAGAACTCCTTGGTGCCGTCGGCCGGGTTGCGCGTAAAGGCGACGCCGGTCGCCGAGGTCTCGCCCTTATTGCCAAAGGCCATAGCCTGGACGTTGACGGCGGTGCCAAGGTCGTCGGAAATGCCGTGCTGCCTGCGGTAGATGCAGGCGCGCTCGTTCATCCAGCTACCAAAGACGGCCTGAATGGCAAGGCGCAGCTGGAGCTCCGGATCGTGCGGAAAGACGGGCTTGCCGTCGGCGACTTCGAGCTCGGGATACAGGGCGGCCTCGACGTTGTCGGAGAAAATGCCCTTGAAAGTCTCGACGAGCTCCTGCAGGTCCTCGGCCGAAAGCTCGGAGTCGACGCGAACGCCGGCGACCAGGCGGGCCTGGGTCAGGGCATTCTCGAACAAGTCGGCATCGACTCCCATGACGACGTTGGAGAACATCTGGATAAAGCGACGATAGCTGTCCCAGGCAAAGCGCGGGTTCTGCGTCTGGGCGATAAGACCCTGGACGGAATCGTCGTTGAGGCCCAGGTTGAGGACCGTATCCATCATGCCGGGCATGGAGAACGGGGCGCCCGAGCGCACCGAGACGAGCAGCGGGTCACGGGCATCGCCGAGCTTCTTGCCGCAACGGGCCTCGAGGTCGGCCCCGGCGGCAACGATCTCATCGAGTGCGCCATCAGGCCACACGTTGCCGGCACCGGAATACTCGACGCAGGTCTGGCAAGTAATGGTAAAGCCACCGGGAACCGGCAAGCCAATGCGGCTCATCTCGGCAAGGTTAGCGCCTTTGCCACCAAGCACGAAGTTCATGGACTTGTCGCCCTCAGTGACACAAGTGCCCTGGGCATTGGTTCCAAAACGGTAAACCCTCTTGCAATCGCTCACGATACTTCCCCTTCCATGCGCTCTCACGCACGACCGTGGTAACGAATCGACCCGCCGGATGCGGGCCGTGAGGGAACTATACGGCGGGATTTGAACGGGCTTGAGCAGAGGATACGCGGTTTGGTAAACGTGGTAAAACTAGCGGTAAACGGTAGGTAAAGGTGGTTACCTTATGAAGATACCACTACAAGAAACTCGCAGGTCATATGCAAGTTATTTGCTAAATCGCTTTATCAATATCAGGTAATTTTAGCTAACCCAATTAGCTAGCTTTGTTGGGCGCGGCGAGCGGCGCGGCGGGCTCTTGCCTCTTGAATCTCTTCGAGGTGAGCGATGATCTCGGAGGCACTCTCCTCGATCGCCTTGCCGTCGGTGCGCACCACAAAGCAGCCCAGGCGCTTCATGAGGGCACGAGCCTCCTCGAGCTCACTGCGTACACTCTCGGGCTCGGCATAGGAGCCGGCAACGGCACGGGCATAGTCGTCGCCCAGGCGGCTATCGCGAATCTCGGAAATCACATCGACGGTCGAAATCAGACCGAAGAGACGCATCGGATCGACCTCGTAAATCGACTTGGGCGGCTCCATACCGTGCGCCAACGGAACGTTGGCGACCTTGTAGCCCTGATAGGCCAAATACATCGACAACGGCGTCTTGGACGTGCGGGATACGCCCAGCAGCACGATATCGGCAGCCGACAGATCGTCGCAACCGCGTCCGTCATCGTGCTCGACAAAGTACTCCATGGCCTCGATGCGGTGGAAATACCGGTCATCGGTCTTATGGATCACACCCGGCACTCCTTTTGGCGGCACGCCAATAAGCGACGACAGCACCGCAAGCGTCGGGCCGATCAGGTCGACTGAGCGAATGTGCAGCATACCCAAGTAGTCGAGAACGCGAGCACGAAGCGCCGGATCAACAATAGTGTGGAACACGGCGATATCACGATGGTCGGCATCGACGCGCGGGCCCACAAACGACTTGACCTGCTCCACCGAGGTCACCTTAGGCAGACGTAAAACACGAAAAGCCCCTTCATCAAATTGCCCGGACGCCGCAAGCACCACCTCACAAGCGGTATCACCGAGCGAGTCGGAGATAACGATAACGGTGGGACGAGCGGTGACCGGGCAATCCATAGGGGCTCCTTTTGCGCTTATGCGCAGGCTAGCTTACTTTTTGCGGGCAAGCTCACCGATGTTGGCGATGCCGGAGAACACGGCCTCGAAGCGGTTGAGCAGCTTAAGGCGATTATCGCGAAGCTGCTCGTCCTTGTCCATGACCATAACCTCGTCAAAGAAACGGTCGATGGGCGCACGTAGGGCGGCCAGAGCGGCAAACGCGGAAGGATAATCCTCAGCGGCGAGAGCGGCATCGACGGCGGTCTGAGCGGCCTCGGAGGCGTCGGCAAGCGCAAGCTCGACCTCGCCCATCAGGGCGCGATCGTACTCCGCGCCCAGCTCGGGCTTAGAGATGTGCGCCGCGCGGGCGTAGGCGGTTGCCAGGTTGTCGAAGGTCTCGGCGTCGTTCTTGCGGGCCTCGTCGAGGGCGGCGCAGCGGGCGAAGAAGACCGACGGGGCAATGATGTGCACCGCGGAAACGGCGGCAACGGTGTCGGCCGGGATCTTCTCGTCGCGGGCCATGCTCACCAGACGGCCGTGGAAGAAGTCGCGAACCTGCTGGGCGACCTCGGCGGCGTCGAACTCAATGCCCTGCTCGCTATAGAGCTCAAGCGCAAAGTCGATGAGCGACGTGGGGTCGATCGGCAGACGGTCGCGCAGGATGTTGATGATGCCGATGGCGGCACGACGCAGCGCGTACGGGTCGGAAGAGCCGGTCGGGGGCTCGCCGATGGCAAAGATGCCGGCAATGGTATCGAGCTTGTCGGCGCAGGCCACGATGCAGCCAGCGGTGCCCTCGGGCAGCTCGTCGCCAGCAAAGCGGGGACGATAGTGATCGCGAATAGCGTGAGCGACCTCTTCGTTCTCCCCCATCGCGATGGCGTAGTAACCGCCCATCACACCCTGCTGGCTCGTGAACTCGACGACAGCGTTGGACACCAGGTCGGCCTTGCACAGGTGCGCGGCGCGAGCGGCGTCGGCGGCAAGGTGGGCACCCAGGTGAGCCTCGCGGGCAATAGCGAGCGCGAGCTGCTCAATACGCTCGGACTTGGCGAGCACGCTGCCGAGCTTCTCCTGAAAGGCGACCTTGGCCAGGCGCTCACGGAACTCGTCGAGGGAGATCTTCAGATCCTCCTCGTAGAAGAACTTGGCGTCGTCCAGGCGGGCGCGCACGACACGCTCGTTGCCGTCGATCACGCGCTCGGCATTCTCGGGCTTGCTGTTGGAGACGACCACGAACTCACGCGTCAGCTTGCCCTCGCCGTCATAGATCGGGAAGTAGCGCTGGTTGGTGAGCATAGACTCGCAGATGATCTCGTGCGGGACCTTGAGGAACTCCTCATCGAAGGTGCCGATGAGCACCGTCGGCCACTCGCAGAGGTTGATGACCTCCTCAAAGACCTTCTTGGGCGTATCGACGTGGCAGCCGGGGCGCGCAGCCTCGACCTCGGCGATACCGGCAAGGATAGCCTCACGACGACGCTCGGCAGAGAGCACGCCGGCGTCCTCGAGCACCTGCTCGTAGACGGCAGGGCTGGCGACCACATGGTCACCGGGGCCCAGGACGCGATGGCCGCGCGTGGTGTTGCCGCTCGTCACGTCGGCAAACGACACGGGCACGACGTCCTCGCCCAAAAGGCAGCAGATCCAGCGGACCGGACGCACGAATGTGGCGTGCTCGTGGCCCCAGCGTTGAGAGCGGTAGTTGGGCCACTGCAAGCCGGCGATGGTCTTCTCGCACAGGGCCGTCAGGATCGGGGTGGCCGGGGCGGAAGGAATGTTCTTCTCGGCAAAGACGTACTCACGGCCGTCGGTGTCCTCGCGACGGACCAGATCCTCGGCAGCCACACCGCACTTGCGGGCGAAGCCCTGAGCGGCCTTGGTGGCGTTACCGTCGGCATCGAAGGCGATGTTGGCCGCGGGGCCGCGCTTGACCTCGTGAACCTCATCGGTCGCGGTGGCGACGTCGGCAACGAGCGCAGCCAGGCGGCGCGGGCTCGAGATCACGCGGACCTCGCCGTGGGCCAGACCTGCCTCGTCGAGACCCTTGGCGATCATGGTGCCAAGCTGCTTGACGGCATTGTTCAGCGGTGCAGAGGGCATTTCCTCCGTACCGATCTCAAACAGGAAATCCTTAGCGTCTGCCATGGCTTACGCCACCTCGCCTTCCTGATCGGCATTCTCGTTGATTCCGGCGACCTCGGCCATATAGGCCTCGCAGCACGCCTTGGCGACGGCGCGGACGCGCAGGATGTAGTTGGCGCGCTCGACTGCGGACAGCGCACCGCGGGCATCGAGCAGGTTGAAGGCATGGCTGCACTTCATGACGCAGTCATATGCCGGCAGCGGCAGCTTGCGCTCCAGGCAGGAGTGGCACTCGGCCTCGTAGTCGTCAAACTTCTGACGCATCATCTCGACGTTGGCGACCTCAAAGTTATAAGCGCTGAACTCGCGCTCGTTCTCCAGGAACACGTCGCCGTAGGTCATGGGCGTGCCGTCGGGCAGGTAGCTCCACACCAGGTCGTAGACCGAGTTGACGCCCTGGGCGTACATGGCGATGCGCTCCAGGCCATAGGTGATCTCGACGGGCACGGGGTCGACCTCGATGCCGCCCACCTGCTGGAAGTACGTAAACTGCGTGACCTCCATGCCATTAAGCCAGACCTCCCAGCCAAGACCCCAGGCGCCGAGCGTCGGGCTCTCCCAGTCGTCCTCGACAAAGCGGACGTCATGGTCGTTGGGGTCCAAGCCAATGGCGGCCAGCGAACCCAGGTAGAGCTCCTGGGCGTTGACCGGCGAGGGCTTGATGAGCACCTGGAACTGATAGTAGTGCTGCATGCGGTTGGGGTTCTCGCCGTAGCGGCCGTCGGCGGGACGGCGGCAGGGCTGCGCATAGCAGGTGCGCCACTCGGCGGGACCGAGCGAGCGCAGCGTGGTCGCGGTATGGAAGGTACCGGCACCGACCTCGGAGTCATAGGGCTGCATAATGACGCAGCCCTGCTCGCCCCAGTACTGCTGGAGGCGCAGGATGATGTCTTGGAAGGAAAGCGATGAAGCGTTCATGCCTCTTATATCCCCTCGTCGAAACGATTACACGGTTAGGTACTGTACTATAGCGGTTTTTAATCGATAGCGCCGATACGGTTGAGCGGCCAGTAGCGCACAAGCGCCACGGCGATCAAATCGGAGCGGTCGACCGGGCCAAAGTAGCGGGAGTCAGCAGAGTTCTCGCGGTTGTCGCCCATCACCCACACACAGTCGTCAGGGACGGTGTAGGGATAGCTCACCTGAGCGCCAGGGGCTTGGACCGAAAGCGGCCAGCTCATGCCAGTCGTATAGTCCTCGTCGAGCGCCTGGCCATCGACGACGACCTTGCCGTCCTGCAGGTCGACCGTCTGGCCGGCCGTGGCGATGACGCGCTTTACCAGCACGTCATGCTCGGACGTGGCATCGGGGTTGTGGAACACCACGATATCGCCTTGCTTGACGGGCTGTCCGAGTTCGAGCGTCACCTTCTGCGCCAGAATCTGGTCTCCGATCTCGATCGTGGACTCCATGGAACCGGTAGGCACCACAAAGGGTTCGACCACAAACGAGCGAATCAAGAAGGTGGCGACCAGCGCGATTGCGACAACCACGACCCACTCAAACGCACCCTTTAGCACGGAATGCTGCGATGGAACCATTCTCACTCCTCGCTCTGCGAAAACGAAGCGTCCAGGATCTCCTGCGCGTACGCGCGCTCCTCGGGCGTGAGCCGCGCCGTCTCGATAAGATCGGGACGCCAGCGGCAGGTGCGCTCGATGGCGTTTTTGCGACGCCAAGCGTCAACTTTGGCGTGGTCGCCGCTTACGAGCACCGGCGGCACGCCCTCGCCATTGAACTCGGCGGGGCGGGTGTACTGCGCGTACTCGAGCAGGCCACCGTCCTCGGCAGTCGAGAAGGACTCGTCCACGTTGCTCATCTCGTCGCCCAAGGCTCCGGGAATGAGCCGTACGACGGCATCGGCCACAACCATAGCGGGCAGCTCGCCGCCCGTGAGCACGTAGTCGCCGATCGACAGACGCTCATCGGCATACGCATATGCACGCTCGTCGACGCCCTCGTAACGGCTGCACACAAACAGCAGGCGCTCGCTTTTGAGCAGGCGCTCGGCCACATGCTGCGTAAAGGGATCGCCGCAGGGGGTGAAGAACACCACGGTGGGCTTGGGGCCCTCGGAGCTGATGGCCTCGATGGCCTCGGCGATGGGCTCGACCTTCATGAGCATGCCCTGCCCGCCGCCATACGGCTCGTCATCGACGGTGCGATGGCGGTCGTGCGTCCAGTCGCGCAGGTTGTACGCCTTAAAATCAAAAAGGCCGGCCTTGCGGGCACGGCCCAAAATCGACGTGGACATGACGGGCTCAAACATCTCGGGAAAGACCGAAAGGGTCTCAATCAGCATGCTGTCCTCCCTACTTGTCCATATCGATCAAGCCGTCCATAACGTGGGCGGAAATTGTTCCTGTGTCAGGAAGATCGAGCACAACCTGCTCGATCACGGGAATCAGCACCTCGCCGTACCGATCACCCTCGACAACCCAAACATCGTTGGCGGGCGTCGACATGATCTCGACAATCGTGCCGAGCGAGCCAAAGCGCTCGTCGACCACCTCGCGACCCATCAGGTCGCTGTAGGCAGCGTCGAGCGAATCGAGCTCGAAGTCGTCACGATTTGCCAGCACGTAGCATCCGGTGATGCCCTCGGCGGCCGTCAAGTCGTCTATGCCCTCAAACGAGACCAGATCGCCATCGCCCGTATCGGTGACGGACACGACCGTGCAAAAACGGTCGCGCTTGAGCGCCGGCGGCGTCAAGGCGACACGCATACCCGGCTCCAATACAGAAGGAAGCCCCCGCAGCGGCTGCGCGAGGACCTCCCCCTTCCTTCCGTGCGGCTTGACCACACGGGCGATGTTTTTGTACTGGGACCTCAAGGTCCTAGCCCAGAACCTCTACCTCGACAGCAGTGTCGAGGCGAGCGGCCAGTGCACGGGCGAGCGTGCGAATGGCCTTGATAGTACGGCCACGACGGCCGATGACCTTAGCGACGTCATCCTCGGCAACCGAAACCTCAATCGTAGAGGCGTCGTCACCATCGATGACCTCGAGGCTCACGGAATCCGGGTCGTCGACGATCTGAACAACGAGATATTCGACGAGATCGGCGATGCGATCTGAGAGCATTGCCTCACCCTCGAGCTGTGCAGCGTCAACCTCAGGCACGATTTACTCCTCGGCGCCCTCAGCGGCCTCAGCGGCAGCCTTAGCGGCCTCGGCCTCTTTGGCGAGCTGCTTCTTGGACTTCTTGACGACGGTCTCGGTCTTCTCACCCTCGTTGGCGGCCTTGACCAGAGCGGCGACAGCGTCGGTGAGCTGAGCGCCCTTGGACTGCCAGTCAGCGATCTTCTCGAGGTCGAGGTTAATGGTCTTGGGGGCGGTCATCGGGTTGTAGCGGCCAACCTCCTCGATGATACGACCGTCACGCGGGGCGCGGGAATCGGCGACGACGACACGGTAGTACGGACGCTTCTTAGCGCCGTGACGAGCAAGGCGAATCTTGACTGCCAAAGGAAACTCCTCCAACCAAGCAGCTTTAGGCTGCAACTACAAACAAACAGTTGAACATAATACGCCATCGACGCGGGCAGGTGAAGTCCGTGAGACCAACTTCTTCGGTGTAGTCGAGGGCAAATCCATATCTTAGACAAGAATTCGCGATTTGCAAGCACATACACGCACCCCACATGAGCTGCGCGGTATACTCATGACATGGAAAGACGCGAACATACATACGGTTATGAGGATGCTGCGGGCGTCACGCCGCCGCCCTGGACGGGTCCGGCGGTGGGCCTGATGGACCTCGATGCATTTTTTGCGAGCGTGGAGATGCTCGATCATCCCGAATGGCGCGGAAAGCCGCTCATCGTGGGCGGAGACGCCGAGTCACGCGGCGTCGTGTCCACGTGTTCGTACGAGGCACGTCGCTTTGGCGTGCATTCTGCCATGGCCTCGGCCGAGGCGCGGCGCCTGTGCCCGCAGGCCATTTGGACGCACGGACACTTTGATCGCTACCGTGAAGTGAGCGCGCAGGTCATGTCGATTCTCGCCGACGAGACCCCGCGCGTTGAACGCGTTTCCATCGACGAGGCCTTTATCGATATCACACCGGGCCGGTTTGCGCCCGAAGATCCGCTACTGGTAGCGCGGCGCATAAGCGACCGCGTTGCGGCGCTGGGGGTGACGTGCTCCATCGGCGTTGGGTGCAACAAGACCGTGGCCAAAATCGCAAGCGAGCGTGACAAGCCGTTTGGTCTGACCATTGTGCGCCCCGGTACGGAACAGCGGTTTTTGGCCGCGCTGCCCGTGTCCGCCATGAGCGGAATCGGGCGTTCTGCCGAGGAGCGATTGCGCCGCATGCGCATCTATACACTCGGCGAGCTTTCACGCGCGCCAGAGTCCACCCTGGCTGCAATCTTTGGCGTGAATGGCGAGCGCATGCGTCAACGTGCTTTGGGGCTCGAAGCATCCGAGGTCACCAGTCTGGATGAAGAACGTGAAGTTAAATCGGTGAGCAATGAGCGCACCTTTGCGAAGGATTTGACTGAGCGTGGGGATATTGAGGCGGCGATTGCGCTGTTGGGAGAGTCAGTGGGACGCCGTCTGCGCCGTCAGGGGCTGACGGGCGGAACCGTAACGCTCAAGCTCAAATACTCTTACGGCAGCGGACGCACGGCACAGCGCCGCTTGCCCCACCCCACCGACGACGAGAATATCTTTGTAGCTGTGGCGCTCGAACTGCTCGACAATATCTGGCAAGAAGGCATGCACGTGCGTCTGACGGGTATCGGCATGAGCGACTTCAACCACCAAGGCGGTATCCAAACCGACCTGTTCTGCAAGATCGATGACCGCGGAGCCCAATCCAGCGACCGCCGCGACCTCTCCGTCGCCATCGACGCCGTCCGAGACAAATTCGGCGACACCGCCCTATCCTTCGGCCGCCAATCCCGCTTCAACGATTAACCGCCTTTGGGCAAAAAGAAAGCCGGGCAGCTGCAGGTAGTGCAACTGCCCGGCGAACGGTAGAGGGTAACTCTAGAGAAGCCCCGTCCCAAATTAACTACTAGAGAAGGTTGAGGGGGAGCTGGGGGGCGTCGCCCCAGAGCTTCTCGAGACGGTAGAAGTCACGTGCCTCGGGGGTGAAGACGTGGACGACGACCGAGCCGTAGTCCATAAGCATCCAGGTCTTCTGCTCGCGGCCCTCGATGGAGAACGGGTGCTCACCGCAAGCCTCGGCGACTTTCTCCTCGATCTCGTCGACGATAGAATCAACCTGGCGGTTGTTGGTGCCGGTAGCAAGGACAAAGTAGTCGCAAACATCGGAAAGCTCAGTCAGGTCGAGCACCTGAACGTCCTCGCCCTTCTTGTCGTAGGCGGCCTGCGCAGCGGCGCGGGCGACATCCTCGGCGGCGACACCGCTCGCGGACAGCGAGGCGGCGGTGCGGTCGGACGTGGCAACGAAGCTCTTGTGCTCCACACCTTCAAGAATCTGCTCGTCGGTCATGGTCTCGTCGGCCATGGAATACCTCTTTCTAGACGCACCCGAGCTAGCGCAGCTGGGCGTAATGGTTGTAAATCGTAATAGCCGTGGGATAAAGATAGCGCCCGGACTGGATCACATAGACCAGACCCTGTGCAAAACAGGAGAAGAACAACTCGTCAAGCGTCGACTCCCCCACCATCTTGCGCAGCGCGTGGGCATAATCACCATGGCGGTTGGGTTCGATGGCATCGGCAACAAAGACCACCATATCGAGCGGCGTCATGTCGCAGGCGCCCACGGTGTGACGGTCAACAGCCTGAAAGACCGCCGGCGACAGCTCGGGAAAAAGCTGCGGAAGCTCATAGGCGGCAACCGGTCCATGCAAAAGCGGCGTCGCGGCAGACGGAGAGCCGGCAATCTTAATGCCGTAATGCAGAGCGCGCGTGACCAGCTCGTCGTCGGAGAGTACCTTATCCCAGTCATGGATCAGGCCGGCGGCAGCGGCATTAAAGCGGTCGACACCGTATACCTCGGCTAGGTGCAGCGCGGTCTCGGCAACCCCTAGCGAATGCACGTAGCGCTTGCGCTTATCCTTCATACGCACATCGAGCAGCTCTTGAATGCGCTTGAGCAGCGCGCGCTCATCGCCCTCAAACTGATCCTCTACCGACAACGTAGACCCCCATCACTCAAAATCTTCTTGACCCAGATCGGCATACAGCCCGCGTTTGCGAATATAGCCGAGCACGGACTCGCTCGTAAGATAGCGCACGCTCATGCCACGGGCAACTCGCTTGCGAATGTTGGTCGAGCTAATCGCCAGCGCCGGAATCTGGATATAGCGCACGTCGAATGGCAACCCCGATTCCTTAATCCTCGCCCGGGCCGTATCGATGTCAAAACCGGGACGTGTCGCAGCAATAAAGGTTGCCAGTTCGGCAATCTCGTAAGCATTATGCCAGGTAACAATATCGATAATCGCGTCGGCGCCCGTAATAAAGTAGAGTTTTACCTGAGGCGGGTAAAAATCGCGAAGGGCATGAAGCGTATCGGCCGTATAGGTCACGCCCGGACGGTCGATCTCGAAACGGCTCGCCAAAAAAGCCGGATTCGCAGCGGTGGCGAGGACCGTCATGGCATAACGGTCCTCGGCAGGCGTCACCGGTTTGTCGAGCTTAAAGGCGGGAGAGCCGGCCGGCATAAAGAGAACTGCGTCCAAGTCGAGCGACTCGCGCGCCTGCTCGGCGGTAACCAAGTGCCCGTAATGAATCGGGTCGAAGGTGCCACCCATAATGCCAAGCCGAAACTCCTGCCCATCCTTGATAGGCAGCTCAGGCAGACCAATTCCACCGCGCAGCGACATGGCTTACTCGCCCTCCGGGGTCTCGACATCGTCCGCAGCTTCTGCCGCATCGACAACCTCGACGCCCTCGTCCGCAGCATCGGCTACGTCAAAGACCTCAACGGCAACGTCCTCGCCTGCGCCCTCAAGCTCCTCCTCGTACTCCGAGAAGTCCTCGGCGCCCTCAAAGTCAAAGGCGCGCTGGCAAATGCGGACCTCGTCGCCCGCACGGCAGCCGGCCTTCTCGAGCGCGTCGTCAACACCCATGCGCGCAAACTTATGCTGCAGGTAGATGACGGCCTCCTCGTTTTCCCAGTCGGTCTGGATAACCATGCGCTCGATGGCGCGACCGACCACGCGGAAGGCATGGGGCTCTTCCTGAACAATACGGAAACGCTTCTCACGCTGCAGGCGACGGCGCTCCCACTCATCGTCGCGCAGATCGACCGGCTCATCGGAGGCAGCCAACTCGGCGCGCAGCTTAGCAACCTGCTCGCCCACGGCAAGCATCAGCGTGTTGAGGCCGGCGCCCGTCACAGCAGACACGGCAAAGAACATATGTCCATCGTCGAGCGCGGCGCGTTTGAGGTCGGCAATCTTGTCAGCAGTGCCCGGCGCATCGCACTTGTTGGCGACGACGATCTGCGGGCGCTCCGAAAGCTCGGCACCATACTGCTCGAGCTCGCGGTTGATGATGCGGTAGTCCTCGACCGGATCGCGATCCTCAAAACCGCCCGTCATATCGACGACATGCATGATGAGTGCCGTGCGCTCGATGTGGCGCAGGAACTGATGGCCCAGGCCCTTGCCCTCGCTCGCACCCTCGATAAGACCGGGGACGTCGGCAACGACATAGGAGTACTCGCCGGCACGCACCATACCCAGGTTGGGCACGAGCGTGGTAAACGGATAGTCGGCGATCTTGGGTCGGGCGGCACTCATGCGCGCGATAAGCGAGGATTTGCCCACCGAGGGGAAGCCAACGAGCGCGGCATCGGCCATGAGCTTCATCTCGAGCTCAATCCAGTGTTCCTCGGCCGGCTCACCCAGCTGGGCGAACGCGGGCGCGCGGCGCACCGACGTCACAAAGTGCGTATTGCCCAGACCACCGGCGCCACCAGGGGCCACGACAACGCGCTCGCCATCATGCACCAAGTCGGCAATCTCGAACATCGGGGTCTGCGTCTCGGGGTCGAGCTCGCGCACCACGGTGCCCATGGGAACCTTAAGAATCAGGTCCTCGCCGCTCTTGCCGTTGCGGCGGGCGCCCTGACCGTGCGTTCCGCGCTCGGCGCGGAAGTGATGCTTAAAGCGGTAGTCGATCAGCGAAGACAGCTGAGCATCGGCCTGGATGACGACATTGCCGCCACGACCGCCGTCGCCGCCATCGGGGCCACCCTTGGGGACAAAGGCCTCGCGCCTAAACGACATGCATCCGGCACCGCCGTCGCCGCCGCACACGTTAATGCGGCTGATATCGGTGAACTGTGACAACAGAATCGCCTCCTACAAAAAAGAGGGAGACCCTTGAATCCTAAAACTCAAGTGCCTCCCACATATGTGCTCTATGAAGGGTGAATTACGCGTTCGCGAGCGGGCGTACGCTGACCCTGTGCTTGATACCCTTGTGGAACTCAACGGTACCGTCGACCAGCGCGAACAGCGTGTCGTCCTTGCCACGGCCAACGTTCTCACCCGGGTGGATGTGCGTGCCGTGCTGACGGACGAGAATCGTGCCCGTGGTTACCGTCTGGCCGGCGAAGCGCTTCGTGCCAAGGCGCTGACCGCGGGAGTCACGGCCATTACGGGAGGAACCGAGTCCTTTTTTGTGTGCCATTGTGTATACCTACTCTTTCGTTACGAGTGTAATCTACTCGGCGACGGGAGCCTCGGCAACAGCCTCGGCCTCTGCCTT
Organism: uncultured Collinsella sp.; assembly: GCA_902470345.1. Classification (GTDB taxonomy): domain Bacteria; phylum Actinomycetota; class Coriobacteriia; order Coriobacteriales; family Coriobacteriaceae; genus Collinsella. The sequence continues at coordinate 4,079 of CABRGB010000004.1, read as the reverse complement.
GACAGCCTTCTTGGCGCGGGACGTAGCCTGGACCTTCACGATCTTCAGCTTGGTGAGCTGCTGACGGTGACCCTTCAGACGACGATAGCGCTTACGCTTGTGGAACTTGAAGACCAGCTGCTTCTCGCCCTTGAACTGCTCAACGATCTGAGCGGTAACCTTGGCCTTGGCCAGCTTGTCGGGATCGGTGACGATCTTCTTACCATCGTTGAGGAAGATGACCGGCAGGGTGACCTTGTCGCCCTCATTGCCCTCGATCTTCTCGACGGTGATGACATCGTCGGTGGCGACCTTGTACTGCTTGCCGCCCGTGTTAACGATTGCGTACATGTTTACTTGCCCTTCATGCATCAGTTAGTGCAACAGCCGAATATAGTAGCAGGCGATAATACCCCCGTCAACGAGTATGTGGAGCAAATCCACAAGTTCGCACAGGTATGGGGCTGACGAGTCGGCCCTCGTCGTCCTCGCATGCTTGATTCTGACGCTCGACATCGTAGGAGCAGATGGTCACGAGGTCTTGCATACCGGTGGAAACAATAGGTGCATCGACGCCCGGGGTCAAGCCCTGCAACAAAACATCAGCAGCAGAAAGCAAAATCTCCGGACGCATGGAGCCCTCGTTGTCGGCATGGGTGTCGAGCATGAGCACCAGATGGTCCTCACGCTCCCCCGCCGCGAGCTCATAGCCAACGAGCGTATGGTCCAGATCAAGACGCTTGCTCTTTTTGCCGCGCGCATAGTCAATGCCATGGCCCGCACGCAGCGTGTCGATCGCAGTGCGCACCTCGTCGGCGCTCACGGGGGCCTCGGGGTCCAGGTGCAAGTCGATGCGGTACGACAGACGCGTAAGCTGAGCCGTCAGCGCCGGCGTGCGCACGTCGATGTAGGCAGCCTCGATAGGCGCCAGGTCGGCAGGGGATGCAGCGGCCAGGCGCTCAAAGGCCTCGTCGAGAGTGACGAACTCCGTCATAAACAGGTCATACCACTCGCAGGTCGACGACGTGCCCACGGGCAGCGCCGACGAAAAGCCCACGCGCATATGCGGCGAAAAACCCTGCGTCACGGCATAAGGCAGGCCCGCACGGCGCACGATGCGCTCAATGGTGTGGATTAGTTCCAGATGGCCCAGGTACTTAAGGCGATCACGCTTGCCGTAGCGAACGCGCAGCCTAAAGAGCGTGGGATTGTCGGTCAAGCGCTCACTCATGCGCGATCACCCATCAGTACGTTCTTGGCGTGGAGCGTGGGGCAGATTCCGCAGCCGGTGCACGACGTGCGGGTGCAGTCGGGCGTCGTGACGCCCTCGAGCGAACGGCGATACTCGCGCTCGAGGAAGCCGCGCGTGCAGCCGGGGCTCACGTGCTCCCAGGGCAGGCGCCAGTCCAGCTCGTAAGGCAGGTGCACCAGCTCGTTGAGGTCGATGCCGTTTTTGGCAGCGGCCTCCTTCCAGTTGTCGAGCGAGAAGTGCTCCACCCAGGCGTCGAAGCGCGAGCCCGCACGCCAGGCATCGATGATGACCGGCGTCATATCGCGACCGGCACGGGAGAGCGCAGCCTCGATAAGCGAGGTCTCCGCATCGTGGTAGTGCACGCGAACGGCGCGGTTGCGCACGCTCGTGATGAGCAGCTTCTGACGGCGCTTGACGTCGTCGTAATCGAGTTGCGGGCACCACTGGAAGGGTGTTGCCGCCTTGGGGATGAACACCGAAACAGAGATAGACACCGAGATAGACCCGCGGCGCGCCTTGGGCACCACGGAGCGGCCGAGCTCCAGCACATGATCGGCCAGGTTGGCGATAGCCACGATGTCCTCGTCTCGCTCGCCGGGAAGACCCATCATAAAGTAGAGCTTCATGCGGTTCCAGCCGGCCTCGAAGGCTGCCTTGGCTGCGCGATCCAAGTCCTCCTCGGTCACGTTTTTGTTGATGATGTCGCGCATACGTTGGCTGCCCGCCTCGGGTGCGAATGTCAGGCCGCCCTTCTTTTCGCCGGCGACCGACTCTGCCATATCAACGCCAAACGAGTCCAAGCGCTGCGACGGAATGGACACGCGAATGCCCGTGTCCTCCAGGCGACGGTTGAGCCTACCGAGCACGTCGCGGATGCAGGAGTGGTCGGTCGTCGAAAGCGAGGTAAGCGACACCTCGTCATAGCCAGTCTTTTCCAAGCCCTGGATCACCGATGACACAATCTGATCGGCCGAGCGTTCGCGCACCGGGCGATACGTCATGCCGGCCTGGCAAAAACGGCAGCCGCGGGCGCAGCCACGCAGGATCTCGATAGACAGGCGATCGTGGACGAGCTGCGCATACGGCACGCACGACTGAGAGAGCGGATTGGTGGCGCCAAAGTCCTCGACGACGCGCTTGTAGACTACCGGCGGGACATCCTTGCCCTCGCGCGGCACGGTGTAGCCATGCGGCGAGCAGGGCTCGTCATGGCGCACCTCATATAGGGACGGCACATAGGTACCGGCGACCGTCGCGAGCTGCTCGACAATCTGAGCGCGCGAGACACCCTCGTCGCGCAAGCGGCGATGCAGCTGGCAAATCTCGAGCAGCGACTCCTCGCCCTCGCCAATAAGGATGGCATCGAAGAATGCCGCGTACGGCTCGGGGTTATACACCGAGGGACCACCGGCGACGATGATGGGATCGTCCTCGGTACGGTCGGCAGCCAACAGCGGAATGCCGGCGAGATCGAGCGCTTCGAGGAAGTTCGTCACGGCCATCTCGTGCGGCACGTGCATGCCGACGATATCGAACGAGGCCACGGGCGCTGCGCCCTCGAGCGACAGCAGCGGAATCCCCGCCTCGCGCATGGCATCGCCCATATCGGGCCATGGCACGTAGCCGCGCTCGCAGGAAATGCCCTCGGACTGATTAAGGATGTTGTAGAGAATGGCGATGCCCTGGTTGGGCAGGCCGACCTCATACACGTCCGGATAGATCATGCAGCAACGGTAGTCGGCATCGGCCTTTGAGAGCGTGCCCCACTCGTGGTCGATATAGCGACTCGGCTTTTCGACCTTAGCGAGCAGTGGCTCGATCAGATGAAAACAGTCTTGGTATGGAACGCGCAAAAGAAACCCCTAAGCAGCGAGATCGGATGCATCCTCGAAAGGACTCATAGGACGGGTGGCACCGGCGACCGTGGTCACCAGGTCTCGAACGCGCGAGAACGTGGCGCTGACAACCTCATTGGCACGGCTGTAGTCCACATCGCGCTCGTAGAGCGACACGAGCGCGCGGCCCATGCCATAGGTACCCGCGGCGGCGGTAAGCGCCTTTACAACAAAGCCGATGTGCGGCGTCTGCTTCACCAATGCACGGGTGACGGCGCGAATCACCAGACCGCCGGCAAGCACGCCCGCGACCTCGTAGCCGCGCTCGGGCTTAATGCCGCGCCCAAAGATGGCCGCGAGCTCAAAGAGCATGCCTACCTGCGCCAGAGCCATCACGGGATAGTCGGCACCCGGCAAAAACACCAGGGCGCCTGTCGCCATGTTGGTGAGCGCGCACGAGGTAATGATGCGATTTGCCGCCGCGATGCGCATAAAGGCAAAGTTGGCGGCAAAAGCCGTCTCCTTGTCCGTACGATCGAGAATCCAGCGGGCAAGTGTCTCGAGCAGATAGGTCTTATCGGTCGCTGCCACCACGCCGAGCATGGGCGTAGATTCCTCAACGAACGGCACCTCGACGGCGGACTCGGCAAGCACGCACACGGGCGCGCCGGCAATCACGAGCTCCTGCACAGCACTCTCCAAGCGGTCAGATCCGCACGAGAGGACCAGCACCACGTCGGTATCGGCCTTGGAAACAATACGGTCCTCCCCTAGGCGATCAACACGCACAATGCCCGAAGTCGTCTGCGGCACAAAGGCATCGCGCACCGTCTCGACCAAAAAGCGAGACGCAGTCGAATCAAGGTAAACCGAGACACGCACCGGTGTGTCGGAATCCTTCTTAACAGACGCGCCCATCTTAAAAGCGCTGGTCAACTTATCTACGGGAATCTTCATGGCAAACCCCTCCAGCGGTTACGCGGCGCCCGAACGATGCCGCCATATGGATTGTA
>CABRGB010000003.1 GCA_902470345.1 uncultured Collinsella sp. | reverse complement strand
CATGGTATGTTTATCGCGATAACAAGGACGGAGGTGCCCGTGGCACGCAATAAGTGCCCGGAGGAGACGGTCGAGAAGATTCTCGACGTTGCCGAGCGGCTCCTCGTGGAGCGCGGCAACGAGCACACCACGATGATCTGAAGAGCAATACGCTAAACCGAAAAAGGTAATCGAAGCCGCGCTTGTGGACTTATCGAGGGTCGAGATTCCCGCCCCATCCATCGGCACCCAGCAGAAGGTCGTCGACATCCTCGACCGCTTCGACTCCCGCACGGCATCGCTGACCGACTGCCTCCCCGCCGAGATCGAGGCATGGAATCAACAATACGAGTACTACCGCGACCGCCTGCTCGACTTCCGAAACTAAGTGAGAATAAGTTATCGGTACGCTTTTTTATAAAATGTAAAAAAGTACCCCCATAACTGATAAAATTGACACTGAAAAAAAGGGGTGCATCTTGCGTATATACCGACGTGAAAAGTATCTGAAGCAAATGCGTGGTTTCTACCACGATGACGGGATGATCAAGGTAATCACCGGTGTTCGCAGGTGTGGTAAATCCTGCCTCATGCAATCAATCGCAGACGAACTTGTGGAATCCGGTGTAGCGAGCGACCACATCATCTATATCGACCTTGACTCACGGGAGAACAGGAAGGTCAAGACGACCGATGAGCTCGAAAATCTGATTGACATGTCGACCCCAGCAGACACTGAGGGGACGAAGTACCTCTTCATCGATGAGATTCAGAACGTAGAGGAATTCGAGCTGCTTATCAACGGCTACCGGACAGATGGCGGTTGGTCCATCTTCATTACCGGTTCGAATTCATATCTGCTTTCTGGGCAGCTTGTTACAAAGCTGACGGGTCGCTATATCGAGTTCGAGGTGTTCCCACTCGACTTTGCGGAATATATCGATATGAAGCGTTTTCTCGGCAAGCCTGTCAATGACGTTCTCGTGGGAGAGTTTACCGAGTACCTGACCCTTGGAGGATTTCCCAAAGCGTTGGAGTATGAGGGCGAGGATGAAAAGCGCACCTATATCAAGAGTGTTATTCATGAGATCTTTGAAAAGGACGTCAAACATTCGAACAAAATTAAGAATGTCTCGGTTTTCGATGCCGTCCAGACGTATCTCATCAACAACTTTGGTGCGCCGACGAACCTGAAGAACCTCCTTGCGTACTTCAATGATGTCGAGAAGATTCCCATCAAGCGCGAAACGCTCAATCGGTATATCCAGATTCTTGTTGACGCGAAGATCCTTTATCGCTGCTCGAGGTTCGATCTCAAGTCTCGGCGATCGCTTATCCGCGAAGAGAAGTACTACCTGGCTGATCCCGGCTTCTATTTCGCCATGAACACGGATGCGAGGATTAACTACGGGCCGGCGTTGGAGAACGTGCTCTACCTCTATCTTGCATCGCGCGGGTACGAGCTTTCTGTGGGCCGTATTGGGAAGCTCGAGTGTGACTTCATCGCTCGTAGGCGCAATGCTTACGCCTACATCCAGGTCTCTATGTCGATTGCCGACAGAGGCGTCGAGGAGCGCGAGTACAGGCCGTTCGGCCACATCAGGGATGGGTATCCGCGCTACTTGTTCACGCTTGATCCTCTATTGCAGGAGAGGGATGGCGTCAGGCACCTTAACATGGCGTCGTTTATGCAAGATGGCGGTGATCTTATTTGAGCGGCGGCCAGATTCTTTTGCTCCCTAGTGCGCAAACAGTGCGGGCATCAAATGAGGACCATTGCCTCACGCAGAATCGACAGATTGAGGACTTGTTTTGATGTTGACAAGCTTTTGGCCAGTGACTCCTATTGCCGAGTGGGAATAGCGGAAATAACAGCCTCCGGACCTTTTGGTTCGGAGGCTTTCTTTTTCGTTCTGTTCGGAAGGAGCTCCTTGCCAGAGTCCCATGGATAGCGAACGGCTTTATCGAGCGTGTGCGTTTTCGTAGGCGCCTTTGATTTCTTCCGGCAAATTGTCGGGAATCAGCGTCTCCAGCCTATCCTCGCTGCCATCTTGAATCGCTTGCTCGTAGTACCAGCATTTGAACTTCAACATGTCCAGGGCACGGTTCATCTTCGCGATCTCCGACTCCATGTGGGCCTTCCGCTCCTCGAACATGGCCTTGCGCTGGGGGTATGTTGATGGACCCTCTGCACACCATTCCATGAACAGACGGATGTCCTTGATCTCCATTCCCGCCTTCTTCAGGCATTCGATGACCCGAAGCGCCTCGAGTTCCGTATCGCCGAATCGGCGAATGCCGGACATCCGCTCCAGCCCCGGGAACAATCCCTGCTTGTCGTAATACCGCAGCGTTGAGGCGGGCAGACCGAACATCTCCGCCACCTGTCCGATTGTGTACATGGCCCCTCCGAATAAATCTCGAATTCATTCCTTGACCTAAAGTCAGGTTTAGGTATTACCTTCATTCTCGTCAATACAAATCGGTAGCGCAAGGGGTGGTCCGTAATGGGCAAAACGGTTTTCGCCGGTGGCGTGAACGGTGTGGGCGGAATCGCCGGGCACCCCGCCCTTGAGCAGGCGCGACGAATGGGCATGGGGATCTAGGCGGGCAGCTTGACCGCGCGGAAGCAGTTTTGCACTCAAAACCATCGACAGGAGGAATCAAACATGGCAATTAAGCAGACGGCGGGCAGGGATACCCTGGGGGACTTTGCCCCCAAATTTGCACAGCTCAATGACGATGTGCTGTTCGGCGAGGTATGGAGCCGGGAGGACGAGCTCTCACTTCGAGACCGAAGCGTGGTGACGGTGGTGGCCCTGATGGCGCAGGGGCTGACGGATTCCTCGTTCAAATATCATCTGATGTCCGCAAAGAACAATGGTGTGACCAGGGCGGAAATAGCGGAGATCCTTACGCATGCGGCGTTTTACGCGGGATGGCCCAAGGCGTGGGCGGCCTTTCGTATGGCGAAGGAGGTCTGGGCGAACGAGGACGACGGCGCCGACGCAAAGGCCCGACACCAAAACGAGATGGCCTTTCCCATCGGTGCCCCCAACGACGCATTTGCGAAGTACTTTATTGGGCAAAGCTACCTCGCGCCCCTTTCCACCGAGCAGGTTGGCGTCTACAACGTGACGTTTGAGCCCGGCTGCCGCAACAACTGGCACATCCATCACGCCAAAAGCGGTGGCGGACAGATCCTCGTCTGCGTGGCTGGTCGAGGGCTTTACCAGGAATGGGGCAAACCGGCACAGGAGCTGTGCCCTGGCGATGTAGTAAATATTCCCGCGGGCGTAAAGCACTGGCACGGTGCGGCGCCCTACAGCTGGTTCTCCCATCTCGCGGTGGAGGTTCCGGGCGAGGAGGCTTCCAACGAGTGGTTGGAGCCCGTGGACGACGAGCAATACCTTAAAGCGACTGGCAAGGAGGTTTAGGCATGGATCAGTTGAAACTGACGCAGGAATGGGACAAAGTGTTCCCCAAAAGCGACAAGGTTGAGCACAGCAAGGCGACCTTTCGCAACCGATACGGCATCACGCTGGCGGCCGACGTGTACGTGCCGAAGAACGCGGAAGGCAAGCTGCCCGCCATCGCCGTCAGCGGCCCGTTTGGCGCGGTGAAGGAGCAGTCCTCCGGTCTGTATGCGCAGAAAATGGCGGAGCTGGGCTTTTTTGCAATTGCCTTTGACCCGTCCTATACCGGCGAGAGCGGTGGTACGCCCCGCTATGTAGCATCTCCGGACATCAACACCGAGGACTTTTGCGCAGCGGTGGATTTCCTCTCTGTGCAGGAAAGTGTTGACCCGGAGCGTATCGGCATTATCGGTATCTGCGGTTGGGGCGGCATGGCAGTCAATGCGGCGGCCATCGACACCCGTATCAAAGCTACCGCGGCTATGACGATGTACGACATGACCCGCGTGACCGCAAACGGCTATTTTGACGCCGAGGATTCCGAACAGGCGCGCTTTGAAAAGCGGAAAGCGCTGAACGCACAGCGCACCGAGGACTATAAAAACGGCAGCTATGCGCTGGCGGGCGGCGTGGTCGATCCGCTACCGGAGGACGCGCCGCAGTTTGTAGCGGACTATTACGCCTACTACAAAACTCCGCGAGGCTATCATCCCCGCAGCCTGAACTCTAACGGTGGCTGGAATGTGACGTCCTCGCTGTCGTTCCTAAATATGCCGATTTTGCAATACAGCAGCGAAATTCGCTCTGCGGTACTGCTGGTGCATGGCGAGAAGGCGCACTCCCGTTATTTCAGCGAAACCGCGTACAACAAGCTGACGGGGGACAACAAGGAATTGTTCATTATCCCCGGCGCCAGCCATACCGACCTCTACGATCAGATGGATATCATTCCGTTTGAAAAGCTGAAGGCGTTCTTTGAGGAATACCTGAAATAAGCGTGTATTGATTTAATGCCAGGTCTCCAGCAACGATTCTTCTAAAGAGTGGGAGTAGCTGAAACGAGGCGATTGAATAACTCCATTCGTTTTGGTTACAACGAAATGTGTGCCGCGCGTCTGCGGCATGAAGAAGGGAGATTTCTATGAATATCGTTGTGTTGAGTGGTAGCCCGCGCAAGGGTGCCAATACCGACACCATGGTCGAGGCATTTGCCGAGACCGCGCGCGAGGCCGGCCATACGGTCGAGGTCGTCCGCGTTGCCGGCAAAAAGATTGCTGGTTGTCTGGGATGTCAGTATTGCTTTACCCATGAGGGCACCTGTGTGCAGACGGATGACATGGCCGATGTGATCGAGTCGCTGAAAGGCGCCGATATGGTTGTCTTCGCTTCGCCTATCTACTGGTTTGATATCACTGCGCAGGAGAAGGCCGCCATCGACCGCCTGTACGCCTTCGGTGCTACGGGCTTCCCGTTCACCAAGACGGCCCTTTTGCTCGATAGCCACAGCGAGGGCGTCTATGATGCGGCGATTGCTATGTACAAGTCCACATGCGCGTACTGCAAGTGGGAGGACCAGGGCATTGTCACCATCAGCGGTATGACCGAGCGCGACAGCATGGCATCGTCGCCCAAGTTGAAAGAGGTGCGAGAGCTCGCTCGCAAGCTCGCCTAAGGACAAGAAGAACGCATGGCAATCAGCGTTGGCGGAAAGCCTACTTCCCTTACCAAGAGGATTACTGATTGCCATGCGTTGATGTCCTTATGGACAATCTCCGCATGCTAGGAGACTTTCTCGCTCAGGAACTCCCTGAATGCGGGGATGTCAAAGCCAACGAGACCACGCCCACGTTCCCCGATGACGCCGTCCTCGAGAAGGCGGCGTTTGTACTGGCTTGCGTAGTTGCTGGCGACACCCATGCGTTTGGCTATCTCCGAGACCCTGCTGGGGCCAGAATCGGGCAGCATCGCGAGTAAAAACTCAATGTCTTTATCGGAAAGCTCTCGATAGGTCGTTTCGAGAGAAGCCCGATGTCATGCTTCTCGAGTTGCCTGAAGACGCCATTCATGTACGTGCGCCAGTTACCCTGAGTCTCCTGAGCATATGTCCAATCGATGCCGACTGGCCCAATCTGAACGCCGCTTATGCACGCGCGAGGCTGTGAGAGGCGGCTATCTGCCGCCTCTTTGGTTCGCTCGATAATATCTTCGAGCATGCCTGGCATGGCGGAGACATTTGCTGCGGTCCACGGTGGCCCCTTTGCAGGTTTTGCTAGTTTTTGCAACTTTTGCTAATTTTTGCAAGTTTTGCTAACGGTTTAACATGTCTTGTGCCGCGGGATTGCAGGAGTGAAAAACGGGGATTCCTATTATTCCGACTACGTTGCAGCGAGCGGGGCCCGGAGCGCGATGTTGCTGCGCTCCGGGCCCCACCGTTTTGAGAGCTTATGGCGGTTCTGCCGTCGTCCTAGTCAAACAGACTCGGCATGTCGTTTTCTTTCATGAGGGCACCGGCAGAGGGGAGGCTCTGTGCGGTGAACTTTTCGGCCGAGACGCCGGCGCCAAGTATCTCCTCGGTTGTGCCGACGGTGGTGACCGAGCGGCCCTTCTTGGCCGTAAAGGCCTGGACGCCCTGCGTGTTGGTGGTCGTCTTGGTCTTGAGCAGCGACGTGTTGAAGTTCATCAGGCGGTAGTCGTTCGAGACCAGTGCGATGTCGCGATCTTCTTTGAGCACCTGGGCATACAGCAGCTTGCTGCCGCCGTAGATGGCGTTCTTGAGGCGTTTGCGGTTGGTCTTGGTGACGTATCCAGAAAGCGCGACGCGCACCACGCGGCCGTTCTCAAAGACGAACAGCACGTCGGCCTTGTAGTCCTCGGGGTCGATGACCCAGATGACGCTCTCGTCGGGTTCCATCTCAAGATCGGTCGGCAGGTACGAGCCCAGCTGGGCCGACTTGGTGTCCTCAAACGCCGCGACCTTGCACTTGTACACCTGGCTCTTGTTGGTAAAGACCAGCAGCTCGTGGGTGTTGGAGGACGGGAACTCAATAAAGGGTTTGTCGCCGTCTTTGTACTTGAGCGTGGTCGCCTTCTTGAGCACGCGGTCCGTCATCTTCTTAAGGTAGCCATCGCGCGAGAGCATGATGGTCACTGGGTACTCCTCGACCTCGGGCTCCAAGCTTACCTCGATAACCTCATGGGGCTCGATCCTGCCCGTGCGACGCGGCATCACGTACTTCTTGTTGACCGCGGCTAGCTCGTCACTGATGACCTTCTTGATGTTGTCTTCGCTCGAGAGAATCTCCTCAAGCTCGGCAATCTCGCCCTCAAGCTTTGCAATGTCCTTGGTGCGGTTGAGGATGTACTCCTCGTTGATGTTGCGGAGCTTAAGTTCGGCAACAAACTCGGCCTGAGTCTCGTCGATGTCGAAACCCTTCATAAGATTGGGCACGACCTCGGCTTCGAGCTTGGTGCCGCGGATGATGGCGATGGCCTTGTCGATGTCGAGCAGGATTGCCTCGAGGCCGTGCAGCAGGTGCAGGCGCTCGGACTTTTTGCCCAGGTCAAAGTTAATGCGGCGACGCGTGGACTCAATACGCCACTTGACCCACTCGTGCAGAATCTGGCGCACGCCCATAACACGGGGATAGCCGTCGACGAGCACGTTGAAGTTGCACGAGAACGAATCCTGCAGCGTGGTCGAGCGATAGAGCTTGGCCATGAGCTTGTCGGGGTCGACGCCGCGCTTAAGGTCGATGGCGATACGCAGACCCGAGAGGTCGGTCTCATCGCGGATATCGGCGATCTCCTTGACCTTGCCCTCTTTGGAGAGCTTGACGATGCGTTCGATGATGACATCGGTCTTGGTGGTGTAGGGGATCTCGTAGACCTCGATGATGCGCTCTTCGGGAATCCAGCGCCAGCGGGAGCGGATCTGGAAGCTGCCAAGGCCGGTCTCGATAATCTTTTCCATCTCCTCGCGGCGGTAGATAATTTCGCCGCCGGTCGAGAAGTCGGGCATGGGCATGTACTCGAGCAGGTCGCAGTCGGGATCCTGCAGGTAGTGCATGGTGGCGGTGCAGACCTCGTTGAGGTTGAAACCGCAGATGTCGGACGCCATGGCGACGCCGATGCCCTTGTTGGCCGAGACAAGGATGTTGGGGAACGTGGTGGGCAGCAAACGCGGCTCCTTCATGGCGCCGTCGTAGCTGTCGACAAAGTCGACCGGGTCCTTGTCGATGTCCTTGAAGATCTCGGCGCTGATGGGGGAGAGCTTGGCCTCGGTATAACGCGAGGCGGCGTAGCTCAGATCGCCCGAATAGTACTTGCCAAAGTTGCCCTTCGACTCCACGAAGGGCGCAAGCAGTGCCTCGTTGCCCGTCGCCAGGCGCACCATCGTCTCGTAGATCGCGGCATCGCCGTGCGGGTTGAGCTTCATGGTTTGCCCCACGATGTTGGCGCTCTTCTGGCGCTCGCCCTTGAGCAGACCCATCTTGTACATGGTGTAGAGCAGCTTGCGGTGCGAGGGCTTAAAGCCGTCGATCTCGGGGAACGCACGCGAGACGTTGACGCTCATGGCGTAGGGCATGTAGTTGACCTCGAGCGTCTGCGTGATCGGCTGGTCGGTGACCTCGGAGTGCAGGCCGATGACGTTTTCGGCGTTGACCTGCTTTTTCTTTGGCTGGTTCTTCGTCTTCTTCTTTGCCACGATTTCCTCTTGAACTTCTTATGGGCCGTCGTTATCGATTTGCTGCTACTGCAGGTCCAGCTGGTCCAGGTATTCCTTGCCGTGCTCGGAGATATGGCGCTTGCGGCCTGCCTCGTCGTTGCCAAGCAAAAGGTTGAACATGGTTTCCATCTTGGTGACGTCCTCGGGCTCCACCTTGATCAGGCGGCGCGTCTCGGGGTTCATGGTGGTGAGCCACATCATGTCCGGATCGTTCTCACCAAGACCCTTGGAGCGGTTGATCGAGCACTTTTGGTCGCCGATCTCCTTAAGGATGCCGTTCTTCTCGAGCTCGGTGTAGGCAAAGTAGGTCTTCTCTTTGCAGTTGATCTCGTAGAGCGGCGACTCGGCGATATACACGTAGCCCTCGTCGATAAGCGTGGGCACCAGGCGATAGAGCATGGTGAGCACGAGCGTGCGGATGTGATAACCGTCGACGTCGGCGTCCGTACAGATGATGACCTTGTTCCAGTTGAGGTTGTCCAGGTCAAAGGCGCCCAGGTTCTTGATGCGCTTGTCCTTGATCTCCACACCGCAGCCCAGCACGCGCATAAGGTCCATGATGATGTCGGACTTAAAGATGCGCGGATAATCCTCCTTCAGGCAGTTGAGGATCTTACCGCGGACGGGCATAACGCCCTGGAACTCGGCATCGCGCGAGGTGCGAATGGCGCCTGCTGCCGAGTCGCCCTCTACGATGTAGATCTCGCGACGGTTCTTGTCCTTGGAGCGGCAGTCGATGAACTTCTGCACGCGGTTGGCCATATCGGTCTTCTGCTGCAGGTTGGTCTTGATGCTCTGGCGCGTCTTCTCGGCATTCTCGCGTGAACGCTTGTTGATGAGCACCTGCTCCATAATCTTATTGGCGGCGTCCTTGTTCTCGATCAAGTAGGTCGAGAGGCGCTCCTTAAAGAAGGCAGTCATGGCCTGCTGGATAAAGCGGTTGTTGATGGCCTTCTTAGTCTGGTTTTCGTAAGACGTCTGGGTGGAGAAGCAGTTGGTCACTAGTACCAGACAGTCCTGGACGTCCTGCCACTTAATGCCGCTCTCGTTTTTGTTGTATTTGCCCTGTTGCTTAATGTAGGCATCGATGGCGCTGGTCAAAGCGCTGCGGGCGGCCTTCTCGGGCGAACCGCCGTTCTCGAGCCACGATGAGTTGTGGTAGTACTCCTGCATCATGAAGGTGCGCGAGAAGCACATGCATGCGGTGATTTTTACGTTGTAATCGGGCAGGTCCTCGCGATCGCGACCGCGACGGTCGGCCTCGATAAAGAAGGGCTCGGTAAGGTAGTCGGTACCGACCTTCTCGAGCACGTAGTCCTCGATGCCCTTGGGATAGCAAAAATCCTCTTCGGAAAACTCACCATCGTCGCCCTCGATGTGCAGGCGGAAGGTCACGTTGGCGTTGACCACGGCCTGACGGCGCATGGTCTCGCGATACCAATCGTGGGGGATACTGATGGAGGTAAAGACCTCAAGATCGGGACGCCACTTGATGGTGGTACCGGTGCGGTTCTCGTCGCTGGGCTCAATCTCGAGCGCCTTCTTTTTGGCGCCGACGACCTTGCCCTTCTTAAAGTGCAGGGAGTACTTGTTGCCGTCGCGCCAAACCGTGACGTCCATGTACTCGGAGGCGTACTGAGTCGCACAGGAGCCCAGGCCGTTGGTGCCGAGCGAGAAATCGTAGTCGCCGCCCTGGTTGTTGTTATACTTGCCGCCGGCGTAGAGTTCGCAAAAGACGAGCTCCCAGTTAAAACGCTTCTCGGAAGGGTTCCAGTCGAGCGGGCAGCCACGGCCATTGTCCTCTACCTGAATGGAGCCATCGCGAAAGGCGGTAAGGGTGATGAGCTTGCCGTAGCCCTGGCGCGCCTCGTCAACGGCGTTGGACAGGATCTCGAAGGCGGCATGTGCGCAGCCGTCGAGCCCGTCCGAGCCAAAGATGACGGCGGGGCGCAGGCGTACGCGCTCCTCGTCCTTGAGCTGGCGGATACTGTCGTTACCATAGTTTGCGGTGTTTTTTGCCATACTCGCTCTCTCGGTGCTCCTTTGCTGCGTTTAAGTCATATAGATAGTCAAGGTAGCATAGCCCAGCCCACAGACGATTCCAACCAACACGAAATCCATCGAACAATCGTTCGATTAGATAATGAATGCTTGGAATGCGGGAGGGACCTGTCCTGTCCTATCCAAACATCTGCGGCAGGTCGATGAAGACGGTTCGATCGCTTTCGCCAGCTTCGAAGCCCGAACGGGAGAAGAATCCATAGCGATGGCACTTGAGCCCCGTTGCCTCGACTTGGGTGATTTCCTCGTCGACCATTTTTTGCGTGACGGGGGATTTGCGGAACTTTGCTTCGTAGAATGCGTAGCCCTCGGGGTCTTGCGTTACCACATCGAATTCGCCGCTCGTTTTGTTTGCGGGATCGTCGTACCAGTACTTGCCTATGGCGTCGAAAGCCGGTTCGATCTTGCCGGTCCTGTTCTGCCGCACGAGGTATTGACGGCAGATCTCCTCGAACATATGAGGAACGTAGTTTTCCTCGAAGTCTTGGGAGACGTGACGATCATAGAAGACTTCCGGGTCGAGCAGCTGACGTGCTGAGGCATTGCGGAAAACATAGCGATAGTAAAAGAGCGAAAGCGGATCCACTACAAAGTAGCCAGACTTGCGCTTGTTCGTAGGGTCGTTGATGGGTGCACGCTTTTGGACGATTTCGAGTGACATGAGCTTGTCGAGCACGTCTGCCATGGCCGGACCGCTCGAGACGTGCGACTGTGCCAGCACGTCCCCCCAACGGGAGTAACCTTGTGCGAGAGCCCCGAAAACTTCGTTGGCGTTGGTCATCTTCGAGATCTCGGCGTTGAGATAGGACGGCACCTCGCTTTCTAAGCGGGCGCCAGGTTCCGTGACGAGCTCGATGATGTTGTCGCGTACGCTTTGGGATTGATCGATGAGGCGATTGTAAAAGGGGATGCCGCCAAAAACGCTATAGAGCCGCACCTTGTCCTCGGGCGAGAACGCGGGATAGAACTTCGCAGCGTCAAAGTAATCCATGGGCTTAAGCTCAAGTGCGAGATCAATTCGCCCGTAGAGGGGGCTTTCATGCTCGATGAGGGATTTCATAATCTCAACGTAGGAGCCGCACAGGACAATGTTTAAACGTGAGTCTTCCCTGTGGGCGTCGATTGAGGTCTGAAGAATGCTGTCTAAGCCTTTAACCGCATCTCTCAAGTAGGGGTATTCGTCGAGAACGAGGGTAATGTTCTTGTCTTTGGCTTGGGCAAACAGAAATTCGATGAGCTCGCGGATGCCTGTGAAGGCGAGCGGAGGAAAGCTCAGCGCTTCAGCAACAAGGACGGACAGACTCTCGAGGTTGTCTGCCTCGGAGGTTTGGCGGCACTCGTAATAGACCGTTGCGACGTCTGACAAATCCGTTAGCGCCTGCTTGATGAGCTCACTTTTTCCGACGCGACGCCTGCCGTAAATGAGAACATTGCGCTGCTCGGGTGCTTTGAGCGTTTTCTTAATACGGGCGAGTTCACGCTCCCTGCCAATGAATTCCACTTACTCGGTTCCTTCCGACTCGGTTTTGTCCGAGTTAATTGTATCGCATGAATCAGTTTATGCTCGAGTTTACTCGGACAAAACCGAGTCGGTTCTGTCCGAGTAAGTTTGAATAGTGAACCGAAGTTGTAATGTCCGCATGGCGATGACGAATATGGTTTTCATAATGACAGATATAGTTGACATCTTCTGATGGATGCAATATATTTCTGTCATGTTGCAACGGATATCTGTCCATTACTACGAAAGGAAATCCATGCCGGGCAAAAAGAACCTACGCATGAAGGCGGCGCGCGCGGCGGTTGGCCTTTCGCAAGCTGACTTGGCCGAGGCCGTGGGCGTTACGCGCCAGACCATCGGCCTGATCGAGGCGGGCGGCTACAACCCCACGCTCAATTTGTGCGTGGCGATCTGCAAAGCGCTACGCGTTACGTTGAACGATCTGTTTTGGGAAGACGGGATCGACGTCGACCCTAACGCTCTTTAGGAGTTCGCTATGAAATTTGAAGATTTAAAACTCGTGCAAAAGTGGCGTGAATATGCCGGCCCAAAGGATGAGCGCCTGGAGGCTGAGAGCGCGAAGATCTACAAGATTGGTTTCGTGCTGCTTTCGTTTGGCATGTTGATGATATTTTTCTACCAGTTTATAGCTCGACAGGTTGCGTGGGTTCACAGCGACGCCAGTGAAATGCCGCATGGTTTTGCAACGCCGTTCGAGGCAGCCATGTATTTGTGGCTCGTTCTCGTGATGTTGATTTGCGCAGGACTGCAAACGCGGAAGGGCTATGTCGATACCAATCGTTTTGGGCAAACCGAGCATCTTCCTGTTGGATATTTCCTACTTCTCAGCGGTCTTAGCGGCGCCGCGTTCGCGCTTGTTATTGCCGCAATGCGCTGTATCGCTGAGGCGCAGATCGTACCGCTCGAAAGCGTCTTTTGGTTGGCGAACCTGGCCACGGGCGTGTTCTGCGGTGCGACGATTTTCGCGGCCACGTTTGCCGTCCTGTGCGCAACGTTTTTCACGGCGAAAAAGCGTCGCGCCAAGCTCGAGGCAGAACTCGACTCCTCTGACGATATCTAATGCGTAATGGGCTGGCTCTGGGTATCCAGAACCAGCCCATTTGATGTTCGATGAGCCGAGTCGACGTCTCTCACAAAAGTAACTAGGAGCTAGCGAGGCCTATCCGAATTGACCTCATTGGCGGTGTCGGTTTCGAGCGCAGTGCGGCGGGCGCTGTAGGCGATGAGGCCGGCGCCTGCTGCGGCGAGTGCTGCAGCGGCTGCCGTAAGGGGAGCGTTGACATCGCCCGTGCCCGCAAGCACGCCCGCTTTTCCGGAGCGCTTGTTATTGCCGTGGTCCTTGCCACTGCCGGAGCTGCTTCCGCCGGAGCCGCCGCTCTCGTCAGTACCGCCGCCACTCGAGCCGCCATCGCCGTCTGCTGTCATCGGGGCGTCGTGAAGTCCTGTCGTATCCGCGCTGCCGCATACGCCGACCTGAACTTCTGAGCGCTCGCATGCCGCGTCAGGCACATGAAGCTCATGCAGTACGGCACCCAGCGCCGAGTTTGCGCCCGGTCGAATTTCCTCGAGCGTTACGGGATCGAGCGCTACCAGGTCACGCGCCTTCGCATACAGCGTGACGCGTTTGCCCACTTCGTCGCCCCAACTCTCGGGGATGGCGAAGCTCATGCGGAACTGTGCCGTGCAACCCGGTGCCAGCACGGCGTTGCCGTTGTCGGCTACCAGCGGGTGCGTTGCAAAACGCGCGCCCAGCGTCTCGAGCGCGTATTTCACGCGTGCCATATCGTTGTCCGAAGCGTCCTCGGCAAGCTCTGGATCAAAGATCGAAGCCATGCGTGCGTTCGCGCCGAACCCGATGGATGGCTGGAAAACGGCTGGCTGGAGCCCTCTCGGTACAGATCGATCGTGCCGGCGGTCAGCAAGGTGTTGCCGTCGTTTCGCACCGTGACCATGAAGGATTCGCCTGCTGCTCCGGGCACCACCGCGCCCGAGGTAGCAACGGCGCCCGTCGGAGTGGCACACGCCACCAAGGGCACTTCGATGCCGTGCAGCTCTGCCTCGCTCTTCTCCGCGCTCACAATGTGCGTGGCGAGCGCGGAGAGCATGCCCCCCGACGTCAAAAATGTCGTTATCTGATCGACGGGGTGCTCCAACTCGCAGAGCACGAATGGCTCCGTGAACAGATCGTCTATCAGCGTACTGGCGAAGATGCGGAAATGCTTGCCCATTACCGCCACCGGCTCGCCTTCTTCGTCGTAGGTTTGCCCCACTTTGCCGTCAGTGTTCTCGACGTATAGCACGCACCTGCCGTTGTTGCTCATGCTGAACGATGCCGGGCCGCAGCCAGCTGCGCCGACGGGTGTCGCTGCAAACGCCGATGCGCCTCGCGTCCACGTAACATGCTGCAGCTGCTCGTTGACAGTTGCCAAAAAGCCCGTGTGCTGCGGCCACGGCACCGCGTGGGGTACTGTGGCATCTGGCGACATAACGCCCCAGCCCGCGATGGACTGGCCGATCACGGCGTACGATGCGCGGCCGCAACCGTCTGCAGTCTCGTATGCAACGGGCACCACCATTTTGCCGTTGATATTCTCGGGCTCGCCCAGCTCGATGCTCGACGGTGCTTGCGGAAAGCGGTGAACTTGGCGGAACGTCAGGCTGTCGCCCGAAACGTCCGACCACAGGGTAAAGCATTCCAGCGCAACCTCAGCCTCGCTGCCGAGCGCCTTTTCTGCGGTGGTTCCGCAGCGGTGAAGGTAGGCACCCGACAGGCGCCCGTCGACCAGCGTCTTGCCCACCGTGATACGCGGGCACTGCAGGCAATGGTAGCCATCCTCCTGAAGGCGGCCGCGCGAGATGCTGCGCCACGACGTGTGCGATATCACGCGAACTCCGTCGTTGCTTATGCGCAGGCGCACAACGGACAGCATGCCGGATGTGCTCGCCGTATCGAAATGGGTGTTGTCGCCGGCGGGGCGCTCGCCCGAGACCAGCAGCACGTAGGCGTCTTGGTTTCCCCTCCCGTCTGTATATTCCATCACGTCGAAGTCGTAATCGAATATGCCGCTGCGCTCCACGTCGCCCTCGCCAAACCCAAGGGGGAAGTCCACGGGCGTGGGAGCGGACCACGTGCCGTTCGTTTTTGTATGCACCACCAGGCGCGAGCGACCATTCTCTCCGTAGCGCACCGAGGCGATACGGAACAGGCACTCCACGCCGGCGATCATCGCCAGCTTCATGTGGGCTTCGCTGAGCACGCCAGCAAACAGCACGTTGTCACTCGAGGGCTTGATGCCGCCACGCTCGTCCTCCGATACACCAGCAGAATTGGCGTTGGGGTCCGCAACGGCGTTCGTCGCCTGCCCGACATAGTTGTACGCATACATCGGCGCGGCGTTTTCGTCGTTCTCTATCAGTGCATGGACGAAATGCTCGATCTGTCCCGTGTCGTCGCTTTCTGCATCCGCCTCGAGCTCAATGCGCGTGACCGCTTGATCCCAATCGCGCACGACGGGCGCGACGTTTACGGCAGTGGCCTTAACCTCGGCGCGTGCGAGCAGCTCGGCGTTGGTGACGATAGTGGCCGATGCGATAAATTGCGGCACGCCGCCCGCCTCGATGTTGCTGGGCGTGCCGAAGCGGGCATCCAACGTGTAAGGCGTATCTCCACCCAATGCGAGCTCAGAGCGCTGGAGCACATACTGGTTGCCATTGTTCACCGACATATTCCACGAATCGAGGAGTGTGGGCCACGACCCCGACCAAGCCTTGGTGGTCCACTTGAACATTACGAACTGGAGTATCACATCGACATCGACGTCTGCACCTACGCGCAGTCGCGGAAGCTGGTGTCCATCTGCCTTCTCGTACCCAATGAACAGCGTGAGGGATGCGGCGCCGCGCACGGCAGACGAAGCGACGCCTGCAACGCCGGCGCCAAAGGTGACGGCAAGCCCGATCTGGATGGTGAACGAGCCCGAGGTGTTTGAATAGTCGAGCGAAATGTTTTTAAAAAACGCCGCGCCGCTGCCGCGCGTGTGGGCACCCACGGCGAGCGCCAGCTTCGCCAGCACCCAGGGGTTGACGTTTAGGAAAAACGGCACCGGTCCTAGGGTAAACTGCTCGGTCCAATTGAGGTCGGTTCTTACCTGGAAGAGGGCCTTAATATTGCCGTATGCGGGGTCGTTGTTGTTACCCCAGGTTTTGCCCACCCAGTCGTAGGCGAGTGATCCGTACAGCTGTGTGGCGATATCCATCGTGAACAGCGGCGTGCAATGGTGGCGAAGGAGTTTAGTGTTTCTTGGATCGGTGCCCGAACCGGCACTCATACTTTTGTACTGATTCCACTTCCCCTCCATCTCGTCGAGGTAGCGGTTTGCCTGCTTGGCGCCCGACTCACGCGGCGATTTCTTCCAGTATTCCGGATCCGGATTGCCCGAATCGTTCATGTAGCCGACCGGTTTGTATCCTCCGCCAAACAGCACGTATCCAGCAAACGAGAAATCGAAGAGGATCGGAAATGTGGGCATCCAACAGGTGAACTTGTTGCCGCCAATGCCGGGAAACGCTGCTGGGAAATCAAACGGAGTAATCTCTTGGTCCATGGTAGTGGGGACGATAGTGGTCGATCCGGATTCCGCCTTTGCGGCCGGCGCGGTGACAACGGCCATGGGGGATGAGAGCGTGTAGGTTTTGCCCTGGTAGTCGAGCGCAAAGCGCAACATGCAATCTTCCTCCAGAAGGCTTGACGCTGCATCGAGGAACTTGTCTTCGAGTGTGAACGTCGCCAGATTATCCGCGCCCGATGCGCTGGCCTTGACTTGGCCGATCTGCGTGACGGTTCCGGATGAGCTGCCCGCGGCAGGCGTCACTTTGTTGATGCGCAGCGTTGCCTGTCCACCCTGTGGCAGATGGGCCTGCACGGTAAAGGCGTGCGTATCGGACTGCTCGTTTGCCGTGTCGTCCTTCGGCAATGTCATGAACGTAGCGTCGGCGTACTGGATGTCCCATTCGTCAAACGTGAGCTGGCGAAAGTACGGCTGACCATCGGAGAGTGGACGCGTGGGAGCGGTAATGGCAGTACCGCCCTGGATACGCGCGAGGGGAATCTCGACATCGCGGTAGCCTGCCATGCTAATGGAGATGCCGCCGTTAAAGTCGTACGCGTCGAGAAGCGTCGTCTCGTCCACGTAGCCTTCCGCAAGAGGGGCGACCTCAAAGATGGCCGTGCCTTCGTCATCGGTCGTGGCGGCGAGCTGCTTGCCTGCGGCGTAGCGCGATGTGAGCGTGACCTGGGCACCCGTGATGGGCGTATTCTTGTTGGCGACGTCGACCACGACCACACCAAACATGGTGCGCGAGAGCACCAAGACCTTGAAGGGATCATCTTCATCGGCGTATGCCTCGGTGGGGGCGAACGGCAGTATGAAGGCGTTTGCGCTTCCCGGCACGCGCGACAACATAATGCTCGCCAGCGAGGACGCTCCGGCAACAAGTAACGAACGGCGATCAAGCATCTTTGGCTCCCATCCCGCAGGTATCGGTGGAAATAATCCAATTTTGCGAGAAGGTGCCCCGTGGCGGTAGTGCTGTTCCATGGCCAAAATGTCCAATTTGAGTGCGCGAAATCGCCAGGCCCCCGGAGCGCTTTCGATGCGTCGGGCAGTTTGGCCGCTAGCGCAACATGTGGGCAATCAGCTCGGCGCGAGTTCCGATACCAAGCTTGGCATACACTCCTGATAGGCGGTTTTTAACGGTGCCCGGCGATACTCCCATGTGGCGTGCGATTTCGGCGTTGGTCCATCCGCGGCAGGCGAGCATGGCCATGGTGAACTCCGTGGTCGTTAAATCGTCGGCCACGTCCTCGCCCGAATCGGGGTTGTGGATGCGCCGCCAGCCGTAGCTGAAGCGGTACGTGATCTCGATGATGCGTGCGAAATCGTCAGGGTATTGCGATTTTAGGCATGCCTCGATGAGTCCCTGCAAAAGGCCGTGGTGCTCGCCGATGAGCTCGATAAGGCCGTCGGGACGCGCAATGTCCCAAGCGGCTCCGAAGTGCGTTTTTGCGGTGTCGATATCCTTGAGGCTCATGCATGCCATGGAAGCCGACAGGTGCAAGAACAGCTCCGAGATGGGATAGCTTCCCTGTTTCATGATCAGGGCGTTTTCCGCCATGCCCAGACTGCGGCCATATTCGCCGCGCAGGTACAGGGCATGCGCCATCACGTAGCTGGCGAACAGGCGCAGGCCTTCGGGCAGATGCGCCGCAAGAGGATAAAACTCTTCGGCGGAATGCGGGGAAGGCAAGTGCAGCAGGACGCTCGCGGCGGAGGCGAATAGGATATGCGTGGCGTGGACGGCGGGCGATTCCTCGTCAGTTGGCGTATCGAGGATGCCCGCAAGGCAACGGCGGGCATCGGCGATACGATTGAGCGACAGACTGGCATATCCGCAGATAAGGCATGCGGAATAGCGCAGTGCGGGGTCGGTGGCGTCAAGATAGGGGCGCGCCGTCTTGGCAGCGAGGGTGGCCTGTCCGCGAAAGTACAGCGCTTCTGCCGTGGCAATGGCGCGCGAATCGGGGTCGGAAATGCCTGCAACCGCAGCGTCAATCTGCCCCGGCACAAAGGCAGTGCACATCAACGGCATGGGAATGCGCGGGTAGCCATCGCAGTCCATCTTCCATCTCCCATCAGGTGGCAACAATGCAGCAATTGTACTCCTGTTGCTCGGGACCCCTTTCGTTTTACTGTTCGGTTGACGCTGCGGATCGTTTTGGAAGGCTTACGAGCATGGTAGTCCCGTTCTCGGAACTTGTTTCGACCTCTACGGCGCCACTGTGAAGAGCTGCAATCTCCCAAACGAGCGCTAGTCCGAGTCCTGCGCCGCCGTATGCCCTGCTGCGGGATTTGTCTAGACGAAAGAACGGCTGGAAGATGCTCTCTCGGTACTGCTTGGGTATTCCCGGGCCCTCATCTTTGACTCGTAGGAGCACGTGGCTGTCGCTGTCGCTGATGGAGACGTTGACAGTCGAGTCGGTGCGGCTGTAGCGGATAGCGTTTTCGACCAGGTTGAACACCAGCCGGTACAGCAGCGTGTCGCTCCCGATTACTAAAGCGTCTCCGGCGCAATCGAGGGTTACGCCCTTATCCTCGGCAAGTGGCGCAAGGTCGGTGAGGACCTCTTCGGACAAGGGACCAAGTTCCACATTGTCCTCGCAAGGAACGCTGCGGAGCTCACTCATCTCGAGCAATACCTTGGCCATTCGAGACATGCGCTCGGTTTGTTCTTGTAGCAGGCCGAGCAGCTCGGCTGTTTCGGGTTGCAAACCGGAGTGTTCGGAGATGAATAGCTCAATCTGTGCTTGCATAAGGGCGAGCGGGGTGCGCAGCTCGTGTGCGGCGTTGCCGGTAAACTGACGCTGTGCAGAGAATCCTTCGCCAAGACGAGTGATCATGTCGTTGAAAGAGGCGCTGCATCGTTGTAGCTCGGTGGGCACATCTTCATTGAGTCTGATTTCGCTTAGGTTGTCAGGCTGCACACGCTCAACCTGCGCTGCAAAAGCCCGTAGCGGTTTGAGTGCACGGCCGCTCACAAAGTATGCCAGCGCGCCGCCAAGGAGTGTGACTCCAGCCGTGATGTACCAGGCTGTCGTGCCAAAAGACTCCTGTGCGTCGTTTACGACGATCGTGACCTCGTCATCGAGGCTCCCCTTCGTTGGGTCAAACGCCTGAGGTGCATCTACGCCGGCTGCGCTAAGGGCCGAGATGTCACTGCCGATGGCATCCATGTAGCGCATGCCCGTATAGCCGACGAGGCAGTTTGTCAGCACGCATGCTGCACACGTGAGCAGTGCCGTCATAATCGTTATGCGCCATTGCAGCGAAAGCCTTTTCATTCGCTATCCTCCATAACGTAGCCCTCTCCAATCCGATTGCGAATCGGGTCGTACCCCAAAGCGATGCGTAGCTTTTTGCGGAGTGACGAGATGTGAACGCGGATTGCGTTGCTAAAGCTGTTCACGCTGCTATCCCAAACGTGCTCGATAAGCTCCTCTTGACTTACCGGACGCCCCTGATTAAGCATCAGGTATTCCAAGATTCCCGTTTCCTTGCGCGTAAGAGATAAAGCCTCGCTGTCCACAGAAGCGATGCGCGCCTTGGTGTCAAAGCGGAGCTTTCCGCAGGCTAAAACTATGTCGCTTTGTGCGAAGCACCTGAGGGTAAGGCTGCGGATCCTTGCTGCAAGTTCGTCCAGATGAAACGGCTTGGTGAGGTAATCGTTGGCGCCGGCATCGAGTCCGGCGACTTTATCGGATACTTCGCCACGCGCGGACAGAATCAGTACCTTGGTCTCGCAGTCGGTTTTCCTAAGTTCCCTGAGCACGGTCATGCCGTCGATACGGGGAAGGTTGAGGTCGAGTACTACGAGGTCGAAGGCCTCAATGTCCAGTAGGTCGAGCGCCTCCTGTCCGTCGTGACAGTAGTCGACGCTGTACGCCAAGTTTCGCAAGCTGCGTGCGATTGCATCGCACAGTGCTCGCTCGTCTTCGACGATCAAAATACGCATAACAGTCTCCTTGCACATTTCAAATCGCGCTTAACACGGATTTTATAGTCGATATGGTCCAATGGTCGCGTAACGAAAGGAGTGGTCGTGTTGTTCAAAGCGGTAAAACCCGTGGTACAGGTCGCTTTGTTGATCGTCGGAATTGCCATGGTGTGCTTTGGCGTTATGCGTGGCGAGGCGGATGCCGTGCTGGCCAAAGCGATTAGGCTGTGCTTGGAGTGTATCGGAATTGGATAAAAGAGAAAACACTGCGTCGCATGTTTTGGCCCGATTTCGCGGATTCATTCAGGCGGCGGCGACGCTCATCACCAACATTCACCTGCCAAACTTTGCCAAAGGCGGCATCTATCAGGGCGCGGGAAAAACAGTCTGCGTACCTGGACTTAATTGCTATTCGTGTCCCGCGGCATCGGGTGCGTGCCCCATCGGGTCGTTCCAGTCGGTGGTAGGTTCATCCAGGTTCAACTTTTCCTACTACGTAACCGGTACGCTCATTTTGCTCGGCGTGCTGCTGGGACGCTTTGTATGCGGCTTTCTGTGCCCGTTTGGCTGGCTGCAGGAGCTGCTTCATAAGATTCCCGGCAAAAAGCTTTCGACAAAAAAGCTCAAGGCGCTTACGTATATCAAATACTTCGTGCTGCTGTTTGCTGTGGTATTGCTGCCTGTGCTGGTGGTCAACGACCTGGGGATGGGAGATCCGTTCTTTTGCAAATACATCTGTCCGCAGGGCGTGCTCGAGGGCGCCATTCCGCTGGCCATTGCCAATACCGGCATTCGATCTGCGTTGGGACATCTCTTTACTTGGAAACTTGCCGTTCTCATTGCCGTGGTAGTGCTGAGCGTTTTGTTCTACCGCCCCTTCTGCAAATGGATTTGTCCACTCGGCGCATTCTATGCGCTCATGAATAAGGTGTCCCTACTGGGGATCCGGGTCGATGCATGCAAATGTGTCTCGTGCGGCAAGTGCTCAAAGGTTTGTCAGATGGACGTTGATGTGGTCCGCGCGCCCAATCATGCCGAATGCATCCGGTGCGGAAAGTGCATCGGGGCCTGTCCCGTCGATGCCATCAGCTATCGCTACGGCCTGGATGTGTCGGCGGAAAAGCTCCCCTTGACCGCCGATAAAAAGTAAACAAGCTTCGACAAAACGGAGGAATGACCATGAAGCTTTCTAAGATTGCGGCCCTGTTTATGGTGCCGGTATTGGCCTTGTGCCTTGTGGCATGTTCGGCGCCCGGTGGCAATGCGAGCGAATCTGCGAGCTCCGATCCTAAGATCGCAGAACTCACTGCGCAGAAGCCGACCAATGCCGACGAGGCCGCCGAGTTGTATGCAAAACTCATGCAGAAGGAGAACGATATCTTTTCGAGTGATAACGCGCTGTGGGAAAAGGTATTCAATGCGGCAAATAAAGACTCGGCAATGATTGAGGACGGTAGCAATTACGGCGATTTCCTGCTCAAGACCATCGATGGTGCCAAGGATGAGTTCACGGCGGATGAGCTTAAGACACTCAAGGCTGGTGCGCAGCAGATCAAGGAGATCGAGGACAAGCTCGAGAGCTTGGAGAAGGAGTTCCCCGGCTGTGGGAGCACGCCGAGTGCAGGCGAGAGCGTCGACGCTTCGACCGCTGGCATGACGGCTGGTGCCAATGCTTCGAGCGAGGCGACGAAGTTCCCCAGCTTTACGGGCAAAGACCTGGATGGCAACGACGTGAACAGCGACGAGCTGTTCTCTAAGAACAAAGTCACCGTCATGAACTTCTGGTTCACCACTTGCAAGCCGTGCGTGGGCGAGCTGGGCGATCTTGAGAAACTGAATAAGGAGCTTGCCGAGAAGGGCGGCCAGGTCGTGGGCGTCAATTCCTTTATGCTCGATGGCAACAAGGGCGAGATTGCAGATGCCAAGGACGTGCTGAGCAAGAAGGGCGTGACATATAAGAACATCTGGTTCAAGTCGGATAGCGAGGCCGGTAAGTTTACGTCAAATTTGTTCTCGTTCCCGACAACGTATGTCATCGATCAGAATGGCAACATCGTAGGGGATCCAATCGTGGGAGCCATCAGCTCCGCCGAGCAGCGCGCGGCACTCGACAAGCTTATCGACCAGGCGATTGCGAATAGCGAGCAGTAAAACACGCGTAAGCATAGCGAGGATCGTGCGCCGCTGTGCGAAGTAGCCCACTACCTTTCAAGATAAGCTCCACCATATAGAGGTCCCGTTCGGGACCTCTTTTTTGGGTGCCGTCCCGTTCGTTTTTTTGGCGCGGTTCGTTACATTCCTCACTGGCTCCGGCAAAAAATGGGGATAGAGTAGGACAAACGCGTCGAATACGAACGGCGGGGGAGAGCGGGCGAGCGTGCCCGCGTGGGAGAGGTTGCCGTCCATGTTGGAGCTCAAAGGTATTTGCAAAAGGTACGTCACGCAGTCGTTTACACAGGTGGCGCTCGATAACGTGAGCCTAGCTTTTCGCGATAACGAGTTCGTAGCCATTCTGGGTCCCTCGGGCTCGGGTAAAACCACGATGCTCAACGTTATCGGTGGGCTCGATCATTTCGATTCCGGCGACCTGCTGATCGACGGTATTTCGACCAAGGACTTTCACGATCGCGATTGGGATGCCTATCGCAACAACCGCATCGGCTTTGTGTTCCAGAGCTATAACCTCATTCCGCATCAGACCATTTTGGAAAACGTGGAGCTGGCGCTCACGCTTACGGGCGTGGGACATGCCGAGCGCCGCCAGCGTGCGCGCGAGGCGTTGGAGAAAGTTGGCCTGGGCGAGCATGTTAACAAGCGCCCGAGCCAGCTATCGGGCGGACAGATGCAGCGCGTGGCCATCGCCCGCGCCCTGATCAACGATCCCGAGATCGTGCTGGCAGACGAGCCGACCGGCGCTTTGGATTCAACGACATCCGTACAGGTCATGGACTTGCTCAAGGATGTTGCACGCGACCGCCTGGTCATCATGGTCACGCACAATCCCGAGTTGGCATACCAATACGCCACGCGCATCGTCAACCTGGCGGATGGCAAGATCACCGACGATTCCGATCCTTTCGATGTCGCTGACGCCACGCGCCGCGAGGCCAAGCCTACGCGCAAAACCTCGATGAGCTTTGTGACGGCGCTGGGGCTTTCTGCCCGAAACCTTATGACCAAAAAAGGCCGTACGGCCATGACGGCCTTTGCGGGGTCGATTGGCATTATCGGTATCGCGGCAATCTTGGCGCTCTCCAATGGCGTGAACAACTACATCAAAAAGGTCGAGGAGGATACGCTGTCGAGCTATCCGCTCACCATCTCCAAGCAGGACTACGACCTGTCTTCCATGATGGGCGGGCAGGGGGCTGCGGATGATAGCTCGCCTGAAAACGTGGATTCGTCCGACGACGGCGCCGGCGGCAAGGCTCAGGGAACCGATAAGATTCCCGTGGTCACGGCCGTAAAGGATATGTTCGCAAGTGTTAAATCTAACGATATGACGAGCTTTAAGGCATGGCTCGATGCCGGTGGCGACGGCATCGATAAAGAGGTCAACGCCATTCAGTACGGCTACGGTGTATCGCCGGTTGTCTATCGTGCCGGCAAGGGCGATGAGAAGCCTGTCCGGCTGGTGCCCAACGCCATGACCGAGGCCATGAGCGGAGGCGCGAGCTCGGCGGCAACGGTGAGCATGGAATCCATGGGAACCTCGGTCTTTAACGAGATGATCGACGACCAGAGCCTGCTCGACAGCCAGTACGATGTCGTCGCCGGCCATTGGCCTACGTCTGCCAACGAAGCCGTAATGGTGCTTTCGAGCCGCGGCACGGTGGGCGACTACACGCTCTACAGCATCGGTGCGCTGGATATCGATGAGCTCAACGATCTGGTAAACAGCGCTATGACGGCTGACGGTGGGATCGAAACGCCCGAGACCGGCACCGACTTTACCTACGACGATGCGCTGTCTACCACGTTTAAGGTGCTGTCGCCGGCCGATGCCTATCGCAAAAACGAAGAGACCGGCATGTGGACCGATATGTCTGGCGACACCGACTTTATGGCCGACAAGGTTGCCGACGGTATCGATGTGCACATTGTGGGCGTGGTGCGACCCAACGAGACCGCCAACGCGAGTGCGTTGTCCCCAGGCATTGCCTATACGCATGCGCTGGCTTGCCAGCTTATGGAGCGCGCCGCCGATTCACAGATTGTGCAGGAGCAACTTGCCCACCCCGAGACGGATGTGTTTACCGGCAAGACCTTCGACGAGCTGCAAAGTGAAGCCAAACAGGGAGTGGACCTGGGCAGCATGTTCAGCGTGGACGAGGCGGCGCTGAAGAGCGCGTTCTCGTTCGATGCGTCTGCACTCTCGGGTGTTGCCGGCGGTATGGGCCTGTCGGGTCTTGACTTGTCCGGGCTGGACATTGACCTTTCGGGCGTAGGGAAGGATATCGACTTCAGCGACATCATGGCCAAAGCACCGACCCCAGATTTCTCGGGCATCTTTGACGGTTTGGAGCTCACGCCCGAGCAAATGCAGCAGGTGGGAACACTAGCCAACCAACTGTTTGAGGGCTTTTTGCAGTCTGATCAGTTTAAGGCGCTGTCGCCCGAAGATCTTAAGGACGCGTCGAAGCTCGCCGCCGCGTTCTCGACGTATCTTGAGAGTGATGCGGCAGCCCAGCAAATCCTGGCTCAGCTCAAGGCACTCGGCGGCGATGCCCTGGCAGAGCGCCTGCAGCAGGCGATGACCGACTATGTGCAAAAGCAACTGGCTCCGTATCTGCAGCAGGCTATGGATCAGGTGATGCAGACAATTAGCGAGCAGATTGCGACAACGGTGTCAGCTCAGCTCAAGGCGGACGCGGCAGGGCTCATGGGCCAGATGGCGACGCAGATGTCATCGAGTTTTGCCAACCTGGCGAGCGCTATGCGTGTGGATGCGAGTGCCTTTGCTCGTGCCATCCATTTCAACATGGACGCCGAGGACCTGAGTTCGCTCATGATGAGCTATGCCAAGGCTTCGAAGCTCACCTATGACAACAATCTGACCATGTTGGGCTATGCGGACGAGGCAGACCCCATCTCGGTCAAGATTTTCCCGTGCGACTTTGAGGCCAAGGAGCGCGTGCTCGATCACATCGATGCGTACAACAAGCAGGTTAAAGCCGCCGGCCACGACGAGCAGGCAATCTCGTACACCGACTACATGGGCATCATCATGGGCTCGGTGACCGATATCGTGAACACCATCAGCTTGGTGCTCATCGCATTTGTGAGCATCAGCCTGGTGGTGAGCTCCATCATGATCGGTATCATCACCTACATCAGCGTACTGGAGCGCAAAAAGGAGATTGGCATCCTGCGCGCGATCGGCGCGTCGAAGCGCAACGTGGCAAACGTGTTCAACGCCGAGACCTTTATTGAGGGCCTTATCGCCGGCGTCTTTGCCATTGTCGTCGTGGTGGCCGTGAGCTTCCCAGTTAATACCTGGGCGCTTGCTGCCAAACAAGTACCCAATCTGATGAGCCTGCCCGTGCAGGATGCGCTGGTGCTCATCGCGATTTCGGTGCTGCTGACGGTTGTCGCTGGCCTGCTGCCGGCTCGCAGCGCATCCAAAAAAGACCCCGTCGAAGCCCTGCGCTCCGAATAATGCGACAAAAGGGTTGTTCCTTTGTCACATTGAGACCCTTGCGAAATCGGGGTCTAATACTTTTCCGAGAAGTGAACGAGTCAAAATGGACCCCCGAAGCGCTAACACTTATTGAAGGCGGTTTCCTGCGGTTTTGATTGTTAAATCCTGCGGTTTTGGCGTCAGAAAATGTCGATGTTTCGGGGGTCAAAAAACGGTCGTTCACTTCTTGGAAAAGTATTAGACCTCGAGATATAGACGATGTTCGCGAGCGGCAATTAGAGCGTAAGCCTTTAGTTCTTCTTTGCAGAGAGCATGAGCCTAATTTCCGGATGGGTGTATTCGTCGAACTCTTCTTTGGGCTCGGTGTCAAAGGCGTAGTACGACCTGATGGATTCGCCCTCCGTCTTGATGCTGATTTCTTCATATAGGGAACCGGCTAAAAATGCCTGCTCAAATTCATCCGACAGGCTGCATGGCGTGAGGAGGTCCGGTGTGGCAACGGAAACGTCCAGCCCATTGAGCGGGGCACAGAGCGTCGCGATGTCCTGCTCGGCGCGGGCGAGGTTGTCTGCAAGGCTTGCCTCGGGGTCGATCTGACTGACGTAATCGACGTCCGTGAGCGTGCCGTCTACATCAAAAGAAAGGTAGATATAGGCTGCTTGAGCGCCGAGGTCATTATCGCGAAGATAGCCGATTATGCGGTAGCCGTAGTCGTGATACGACTCGTATGGGTCGTCTGCTGCGACGCGTTCGCACACGGGCTCCAAGGCATCTTGCGCGATGGCGAGCTGCTCGGCGGCTGCAGCCTTTCTTGCCTGAAGCTCGTTATTTCCCTGGGCAAACTGCGGGATGTAGACGCCAAGCAGCACAATGGCGGGCGCCACTGCGAGAGTTATGATCTGCTTCTTGACGCTTGGAATCGTCACGTCGTATGCGTTTGCCATGGCCTCGGCATTGCTCGAGGTTTCGGCTAGCACGTCCGCCGCGGTGGCAACTGCCCCTACGGCGCTGGCAACCTCGGCGGCGCCGCCCAGGTTGCGCGCAACATCGTTATCGCTGTTCTTGAGCAGGCGGCCGGCTGCTTGCGCGGCGAGCACGCTGGTGACCTCCGCGGAGCGGTCTTTGTTGTTCTGGGCTACCGCAGCCTGCTCTGCAGCTCCTTCCACTGTTTGCCCTGCATTCCAAAGCGCGGCGCAAGAGCGCAATAGCAAAAGATGGCGAGTTCGATTGCGGTGAGTGCGATGGCGGTATATATGCCCGCGGGTTGGAATTCCTTTTGGTGGAACGCGATATCGTTGATCATTTGGAGCGGCAACATCAACAGGCATGCTACGAACGACATGATGAGTGCGGTCGCTGCGATCTTGGGGTACATGCAGTACCGCTGGATGCGTTTCTTTTCTTGCTCGGTGAGTTGCTGCATGGGGGCCTCGACTCTCATCGTTTTTCGGGGGCGATGCGCACACGCTCTTGAGTATAGATGAGTGGAGGATGTCTGTTGTTCAGACATAGCGGTCAACAGCATGCTGTTGGTGATCGTTTGATCGCGAACGTCGTCTTTTGGAGCATGAAGCCGCTGCCGATGCCCACAAACAGCAAATCGAAGGTGAATGGTTTCCCGAGAAGTGAACGACCTAATTTGGGCCCCTGAAGCACCCACGTTTTTCGACGCTAAAACCGCAGGATTTGAGTGATAAAACCGCAGGAATTGGCCTTCCAAAAGTGTCGATGCATCGAGGGTCCGATTTCACTCGTTCACTTCGCGGAAAACCATTCACCTTCGTTGCATGAGGCGCCGGATGGAAGGGTGATTATCGTCAAGCTGCTGCCTCTGCCTTGTGAATCATCTGGAGCACAAGGCATAATGCATGTAACAAGGGGGCGGTTCCTTTGTCACATCCGTTGATATGAGAGAAGAGTAGATGATCCTTTCGCTGGCCCCTATGGAGGGGATTACTGGCCATGTGTTCCGTCGCGTGCATGCGGAGTGCTTTGGCGCGCTCGATTGTTATTACACGCCGTTTTTGCCGCCGCCGCGGGTGGGAAACCGCTTTGGCGGTAAGGCGCTTAAGGAGATCGATCCTGCCAACAACCAGGGGCTCAACGTAGTGCCTCAGCTGATGTCTAAGAACGCGGACGAGTTTGTGTGGGCGGCACAGGTGCTCGCCGACATGGGCTACCGCGAGGTCAATCTCAACCTTGGCTGCCCCTCGGGGACGGTTGTTGCCAAGGGCAAAGGATCGGGCTTTTTGCGCAACTTGGATGAGCTCGAGGTGTTCTTGTGTGATGTGTGCGAGCGCTCGCCGTTGCCGGTATCGGTAAAAACCAGGCTGGGGCTGGAGAGCGACGACGAATACGAGCGCGTACTCAATCTATATTGCCGCATGCCGCTGGCAGAGCTGATCGTGCATCCGCGCGTGCAGAAGGACCGTTATGCGGGCTCGCCGCGCAAAGAGTTTTATGGCGAGACGCTGGAATGTGCGCCGTTTCCGGTGGCATACAACGGCGATATTTTTGATCTTGAGGACATGGATGCGCTGGTGGAGGCCTATCCCGGCACGCGTCATGTAATGCTGGGGCGTGGCTTGCTTGCGAACCCCGCGCTGGCTCGCATGATCAAGGGCGGCCCTGCTGCAACGGCTGCTGAGCTGCAGCGCTTCCACGACACGCTGTTTGCGGCATATGCAGAAGAGATTGGCGGTAACGCGGTCTTTCGTATGAAGGAGTGGTGGTTCTACGCCAAGTGCGCCTTCGCCGACCCCGCTACCGTTCACAAACTCGTACGCAAAACTAAAAAGGTCGACGAATACCGCGCCGCCGTCGAGCGCGTCTTTCGCGAGCAGCCACTTGCGCCCATAGCCCGCTTCCACGGCTAGCTAGTCATTGGGGACGTTCTTTAACGACTAGTCATTTAAGAACGTCCCCAATGACTATGTTGCAAAAGCTGTACGTCAGCATCCAAAGATGTCGAAAAAGGTCGACTTTGGATGCTGGTGTACATGTTTGGGTGTGGTGGGTAACTAGGCAATCATTGCATCAAGCGTGATGAGCTCCCTGAGTCGCTCCGTGCGTGTTTGCCCATGGCGCTTTGCTTTTGCGTCAAAGGCTTCAAGGACCGATTCACCCACACGTGCGGATAAAACAACGCTTGGCTCGTCAGAAATCGGCGGCCTTCCCAGCTTGATGGTGCGACCCTTCGGCCACTCATCTTTTTCGTATGCCTCCGCGGCCTTTTCCAACTCTCCGGGGGCAAATCCGATCATCTTTTCGAGTTGCTTAGCGTCCATAGCGCCTCCTATCGATCGGCATAATGTCGAGCACAGGTCAACGGATACTCTTTTTGTATACAGTTTTGTAGACAAAAATACAAACAGTTTATCAGGCTAATTAGCTTGTTTTGACCCGCGTGTTCGATAGGAAATGAGCATTGACGGCTTCGATACTCCTTTGCTTTTCAGCCTGGAATTTGGATGCTCATTGAACTTCCGGAGGGGAGCGCTTTATTAAGCTATCGAGATTCTGGGCAGGAGCTCTCACTGGCCTTCGATAATGGGGCCAGCTTAATTCGCGACACAGTGTGTCGCGAATGGGAGTAGTCGTTAGGTGTCCTTCAATGCTAGTCATATAAGAACGTCCAAGTGCCGGATTATGTCATTTAGTGTCGTCCTCAGCGGCTATTCTGGAGGGTCGTGGTCAAAAAAGGGCAAATATGAGTACTGTTGCCATTATAGTTGCATTTATTTTGCTATAAATAGTAGCTCCTGATGAGATTTGTTCCCATTAGGAGCTACTTTTATTAAACATATGAGGAGAAATAGCGTCGTCTACGGACGTATGGAACGTTGAATAGTTCCTGAAGTGATCAAAATCGCTGCTACTAAACAGGTAGCAGTACTCATATTTGCCCTTTTTTGACCACAGCCCTCTCGGAAACCCTTTCCAGAGGCGTCAAACAGCCATAATCCAAAGGTCGCCTCAAACAATTAGCCGGTTAAGAGCGTCCATGACTGCCTCTGCAAAAAAACTGTACACCAGCATCCAAAGATGTCGAAAATGTCGACTTTGGATGCTGGTGTACATGTTTAGGCCGTATGGGGTGGGGCCTTGGACGGACGGGATGCGCGTGCTAGAGCAGGTTCTTCTGTACCCACGCGATGATGTCGCTCGATTCGTAGAGCGGTTTGCCGTTAATGAACAGGCAGGGAACCTGGCGCTTGCCACCGACGGCGATGAGTGTCTGCTCGGCTTCGGTATCGGTCGAGATATTGCGCTCGGGGATGGTCACACCGTTATCGGCAAGGAATCGCTTGACCTTTAAGCAATACGGGCAGCCGGTCATAACGTAGAGCACGAGCTCGTGATCAGTAGCCATAGGTCTCCAATCGGTTGAGGTTTTGATTGAAATACCCAAAGCCGCCGCGGTCTATGCGCACGTCAACGACGACTCGATGGCCTGGACCAGAAACGCCGTGGCTCCGGTGCCGCAGGGCTTGTCGTAGTAGTCAACAAAGCGCTGGTCGGCAAGATAGCCGTGGGCGAGGCCCAGGTACGCCTCGTCTTGGGGCTCGCATCCCCAGTTGAGAGCAATCCATCGACGGTGCATTGTAACCAGTTTTTGGGCTTCGTTGCTCTCTGGGTCGCCAATGCCCATGGCAATCGAGAGCTGGCCCAAAATGGCGCGTTCAAGTTCCTTCATGTCGTTCCATGTCTCGGGATCCATGTCCAGTAACGTTTCGTTTGCTGCATCGATAGCCTCATCGCCATAGCGCGCCCGCGCTTCGGCGCCGTAGCGCTCCTCGTTTTCCTGCACGGTGTGCCAGCGTTCCAGTTGCGGCAGGACGGCGCCCATGAGCGAGACGGCTTCGTCGAGCGACATGCCGGTGTTTTGCGCCAGCCGCGGGGCGCAATCCTCGATCATCGCCTCCATGGTGGTGTCGTAGGTGTACTTGCCGTGGTCGTAGCACCACTTGCAGTAATGGTCGGTCGTGGCGCCCGTGGCATCGGTGCCGCAGTCGTCGGGCGTGAGTATCATGCCGCAGCTCTGGCAATAATGCTCGGGCATTTCGAGCAGGTGGGACAGGGGCTCGCCGGTCACGGCGGCGATGAGCTTCATCATGTCGATGCCCGGGGTGACTTCGCCGCGCTCCCAACGGCTGACGGCTTGGCGTGTGACGAAGAGCTTGGCGGCGAGCTGCTCTTGGGTAAGGTGATGGGCGCGACGGATGGCAATGAGCTTTTCCGCAAAGGCCATAGCGGCTCCTTTCTGCTGGTTGATGGCTTAAGCATACGCGGCGGCAGACGCCCTTCCAAGCAACCGTTGGTTGCACGACGGGCGACCGCGGCGAAGAATTGCGCGCAACGCCCCAGGCCTCCATGCCGTACAATGACCAGCATGGAACCTATGGCACACATACATACCGACCTGCCGCAGAAGTTCGGCATTCCGCGCAACAGCTTTTTGGCGCCCCATCTGCAGGGGCGCATCGTCTTTGAGCCGGAATTTGCCTCCAATGCAGCGGTTGAGGGTTTGGACTCCTTCTCTCACCTGTGGTTGCTGTGGCGCTTCGAAAACGGAACGCCCGGCGGCACGGCTAAGGACATTGCCGTTGACGCTAAAACGCAGGACAAGGCCGGCACCAACGCCAAGTGGTCGAAAACCGTGCGCCCGCCGCGTCTGGGTGGAGCCGAGCGCGTGGGCGTGTTTGCCACACGCAGTCCGTTTCGCCCTAACCCCATCGGTCTCACCTGCGTCAAGCTCGATCGTGTCGAGCTCACCGACGATGGCCCCATCATCCATGTGCTGGGGGCCGACCTGCGTGACGGCACGCCCATCTACGACATTAAGCCCTACATCCCGTTTGCGGACTGCCACCCGGATGCGACCGGCGGCTGGATTGAGGATGCTCCGTGGCAAGAGCTCGATGTTGAGTTCCCGCAAACTCTTCAAGACATGGTCTCGCCCGCAAAGCTCCCCGGTCTGGTCGAGGTCCTTCGCCAAGATCCGCGCCGCGCGGGCAGCAAGCACGAGCCAAACCGCGTCTATCACCTGGCCTACGCCGGGCTCGACATATCTTTTACGGTCGATGAAACCCAGCTAACCGTAGTCGCCATCAACGACGCGCAAGACTAACCGGTCATTCGTCCGCACCCGTCAAATTAAGCGCCAAACTCCGCGCCAAAACCGCCCGCGCTGGTGGACAATAACGCCTACCAAAACAATCACTTTGCACGGGAGCTCAGCATGAAATACGACTTTAGCTCGCTTATCGACCGCCACGGCATGGACTCCATCGCCGTTGACTCTTGGGGTGAAATCCCCGGTATGGCTCCGAACGCACCCGACGAGGGCTTCGACCGCATTCCCATGTGGGTGGCCGATATGAACTTTGCCACGGTGCCCACGGTCCAGGAGCACATCATTCAGCGCGCCCAGCATCCCATGTTTGGCTACTTTAACCCGCGCCCCGAGTACTTCGACCGCATCATCGAATGGCAGAGCCGCCGCAATGGCGTCGAGGGCCTGGCGCCTGAGCATATCGGCTACGAAAACGGCGTGCTGGGCGGTGTCGTGTCGACGCTGTGCGCGTATGTCCAGCCGGGCGATGCGGTGCTGGTCCATAGCCCCACCTACATTGGTTTTACCAAGTCTATCGAAGCCGCGGGCTATCGCATTGTCCACAGCCCGCTTAAGCTCGACGACCAAGGCGTGTGGCGTATGGACTTTGAGGACATGGAGTATAAGCTCGCCCAAAACCACATTCATGCCGCGGTGTTCTGCTCGCCGCACAATCCCTGCGGCCGCGTATGGGAGCGCGACGAGATCGAGCGCGCCATGGACATTTATCGCCAGCACGATTGCGTGGTGATTTCGGACGAGATTTGGTCCGATATCATCCTGCCGGGACACAAGCATATTCCGACGCAGTCGGTAAGCGAGGACGCCCGCATGCGCACGGTTGCCCTCTATGCGCCCAGCAAGACGTTCAACCTGGCGGGCCTGGTCGGCAGCTACCACATCATCTATAACGAGACGCTGCGCGACCGCGTGTGCGCCGTGTCCGACAAGACCCACTACAACGAGATGAACGTCCTCTCTATGCATGCGCTTATCGGTGCCTACCAGCCGCAGGGCTACGAGTGGGTGGACGAGCTCAACCAGGTGCTTGCCGGCAATATCGAGTACTTCTGCAATTACGTGGACGAGCATTTTGAGGGCGTGTCCTATTCGCGTCCGCAGGGCACGTACATGGTGTTTCTGGACTGCACCGAGTGGTGCCGCGAGCATGGCTGCGATATTCAGTGGTTGCTCGACGAGGGGGCGCGCGTGGGCGTGGGGTATCAGGACGGCCGCCCGTTTCACGGGCCCTGCCACATTCGCGTGAATCTGGCGCTGCCGCTTTCGCGCGTAAGGGAAGCGTGCGACCGCTTGGACCACTACGTTTTTAATGCACGGTAAGTGAGCACTGCATGCGGGGCCTTCTGCCAAGTCGGCTGGAAGGCCCCGCATGGTAAAACGTCTGTAACCATTGGACGCTCGAGTGGTTTCGTTTGGTATTATCTTTAGCCATTTCAGTCTGTAAGCAGGATCGTCTGGAGCTCGATGAAAAGACCCCGTCGCTCGGTTGCCATTTCGTTGTTTGTTGCGCTTGCAGTGGCGAGCGCCTTTGTCATAGCGATAGCCGGCTGCTCCGGGTCGAATAGCAGGGCCTCGACGTCTGCATTAGAAGGTCTGGACGCCTCGCAAGTTAAAGACGACAACCTTAAGACGCTCAACGTCGGCAGTGACCTCTATCCACCGTTTGTGTATACCGACGAGTACGGCGATATCGTTGGCCTGGACGTCGAGATATTAACCGAGGCTTTGGCCCGCATTGGTTACAAGCCAAAATACCAGATGATCGATTGGGAAAAGAAGAAAGAGCTGCTGGCGAGCGGCGAACTCGATTGTGTCATGGACTGCTTTAGTATGACGGGTCGCGAAAACGAATATCGTTGGGCCGGCCCGTACCTTGCGAGCCGCCAGGTGGTCGCGGTCGATCCCCAGAGCGATATCTACACGCTTGCCGATCTTGAGGATAAGATCGTGGCGGTTCAGTCCACCACCAAGCCCGAGGGCATTTTGCTCAATCGCACAAATGAAAACGTTCCGCAGATCAAGGAACTCTACTGCTTTTCGGACCGTTCATGCCTGAACCCGGCGCTCGTCGAGGGCCTGGTCGACGCCATCGCCGCGCATGAGTCCTTGCTGCTCACCTACGAAAAAGACTATGGCGTAACGTATCGCATTTTGGATGAGCCGCTGCTAGAGGTTGGTTTGGGCACCGCTTTCGATATCAACGATACGCGCGGCATCGACGTCAAGCTCACTCATGCCTACCAAGAAATGCTTGCCGATGGCACCATGGAACGCCTGGTGTCAAAGTACTTCGATGACCCTTCGCCATTTTTGAATGTGGAGGGTCTGTCATGATCGATGTGCCTGACCACGCCGCTCAGGAGCGGGGCAATCGTTCGGCAGGGGCATGGCTCCTTGTCGCTCTGCTGGGGATAGTGCTCTCGGTTGTTGCCGGCATGATGAGCTACGGTTACATGACGGCCCAAGCCGAGCAGCGCTTTGCCGACGTTGTCGATTACGTGGCGACGCAGAGCCTTTCCTACGATGCATTCAACAGCGCCTATACGACCAAAAACCTGATTCGCGTTATGGAGATCGCCGGAGAGGCTGCCCGCGATATGGAGCGCGACGGTTCGGTGGATAGCGCCATGCTGGAGCAATACGCCGACCAGTTCAACGTGAGCGCGCTGATCGTGACGGACGCATCGGGCAATTTGGTGTCCGAGTCCTCGACGGGCGATGTGGGCTACGAGTCGCTCGCTACGTATCTCAAGGAAGCGCCCGTGCTGGAGGTGGCAACCCATCCACTTAAGTCCTATACCGCCCGCATCACGCTTGCGGATGATTCGGTCGCAGACATTGGCTGCGTGACTCGGCAGGATGGCGAGGGCATCGTTATCGCGGTAAGGCATCAGAGCGCGAAGGCGGTTGCAAGTAATACACTCAAACTGCAGAGTTTGCTCGAAGGCTATGAAACCATCGATAACGGCAATATCGTGATCGAAAGCGACGGCAAGGTCGTTGCGACCAATGCCGTTGAACCCACTGTATTGGGCGTGTTCGATCTGCCTGCGACGGACGTCTTCATTGTCGATGGTATTAAGGATCGATGCCTGGCTGGTAAGGTCAGATTGGTTAACGCCGACGGCGAGTGGTATTTGGGCACATTTGGAAAAGCGCACAAATTCTATGTGTACACCTATGCCTCGGCGCGGCGTTACTTTGAGGTTGTCGCGGCTGTTGCTGCCGGCGTGCTGGCGCTCTACAG
Organism: uncultured Collinsella sp.; assembly: GCA_902470345.1. Taxonomy (GTDB): domain Bacteria; phylum Actinomycetota; class Coriobacteriia; order Coriobacteriales; family Coriobacteriaceae; genus Collinsella. The sequence continues at coordinate 30,400 of CABRGB010000003.1, read as the reverse complement.
CGGTGTTATAGCCGTTGTTGTGACGGTGCGTCGCCGCGCTGATCGCCGACGTTTGACGGACTTGCTGCAGCAAGAGCGCGACTATGGCGACAAGCTGGCAAAGGCGGCGCGTGAGGCCTCGTCTGCCAACTCGGCAAAGACAGAGTTTCTGCGTCGCATGAGCCATGATCTGCGCACGCCCATCAACGGCATTCGCGGCATGGTCGAGGTTGGCGATGCCAATGCGGACGATCTGCAAAAGCAGACTGAGTGCCGCTCAAAAATCTGGACGGCATCGGGACTGCTGCTCGACCTTGCCAACGAGGCACTCGATATGAGTCGCCTGGAGAGCGGGCAGGTCGACCTGAACCTCGTACCCACAAATTTGGTGGCACTCAACTGTGAAGTGCGCGATATTCTGGAGCGCCAGGCCGAGGAGCGTCTGGTGACAATTATCTGCGACCAGCAGACGCTTAATCATCCCTATGCTCGGGTGAGCGTGACGCACCTCAAGCGCTTGTTGCTCAATATTGCCGGCAATGCCGTCAAGTACAACCGCCAGGGCGGCTATGTTCGCCTGGTGTGCCGCGAGGTGGAGCCTGTAGATGGCGTCCCTGTCTATGAATACACGATCGCCGACAACGGTATTGGCATGAGCGAGGAGTTCCAACAGCACCTCTACGAGCCGTTTTGCCGCGAGGAGCAACAGGTGGAAGGCGCCTCATCGGGAACTGGCCTGGGCGCGCCTATCGCAAAACAGTTAGTCGAGCTTATGGGCGGAACCATGAGTTTTACGAGCGTCTTGGGGCAGGGGACGACGTTTACCATCCGCCTGCCGTTCGAGAAATGCAAACGCTCCGAGATTCCTCAGGCAGTTCGCGTGGATGGGGGCGATGGCGATGCGCTCCAGGGCTTGCGCGTTTTGCTCGTAGAGGATAACGATCTGAATGCCGAGATCGCGCAGTTTACGCTCAGCCGTGCCGGTGCCGTCGTGACGCATGCTAAAGATGGCGAGTCTGCCGTTGAGACGTTTGCCGCGAGCGCACCGCACGAGTACGACGTGGTGTTGATGGACATCATGATGCCGGGCATCGATGGCCTTGAGGCCACGCGTCGAATTCGAGCACTCGATCGCGAGGATGCCGCGACCACGCCGATTATCGCCGTGAGTGCCAACGCCTTTGCCGACGACCGCAGGCTTTCGCGTGAGGCGGGCATGGATGCGCACCTGAGCAAGCCTGTGAGCTCGCAAGAGCTCGTCGAGGCGCTGGCGCACATAGCCGCCGACGCTTCATAAGCATATGGCCCGGTTCCAAGGTGGGTTGGAACCGGGCCATATTGTTATTGATGAGGCCTGCTTTTGAGGCTTACTTTTCCTGAATCTGCTTGCCGCAAAGATGCTCAATCGTAATCTCGTAGAGCTGGACGCCCTTAATGTCCTTGGCGATTTCCTCTTCGACTTCTTCGGCAGAAGGGTAGTACTTAAGCGCGAGCTGGCGGACTTTATCCTCGATAAACGCGGGGGTGTCATTCGCCAGGCGACAGCGGCCAAAGACCACGGTACTCATAACGTAGGGAGCCCAGTCACCGTCCTGGTACCACTCGTTGCCGTAAACGGTAAAGCAGACCTTGTCATCGCGCTTGAGTGAATCGACCTTGTGGCCGGCCTTGGCGCCATGGAAATAAATCTTGTCGTGCTCGGCGTCAAAGAAGTAGTTGACGGGAATGGCGTACGGGTAGCCATCGTCGCCGTTGACGGCAAAGACGCCGCGCTTGCAGGTAGCGAGCAGTTCGCGCGCTTCCTCGTCGGTGATGGCGCGTTTCTTTCGACGTAAGGGCCTAAACATTGTTTGCTTCCTTTCTGCTGCGTATGGTTGTTGAGCACAAACTATAGCGAAACAGCTCCGTTTTTCTTGATGCGGGCGAGTATGTTTTTGAGCTTGTTAAAGTCGAGCGGTTTGGACAGATGGGCGTTCATGCCGGCATCGTGTGCCGCCTTGGCGTCTTCGGCAAAGGCGTTGGCGGTGAGCGCGATGATGGGGATATCGGCTGCATCGACCTTCTCGCTCAGGCGAATCGCGCGGGTTGTCTCGTAGCCGTCCATGCCCGGCATCATAATGTCCATCAGAATCGCATCGAAGCTGCCGGCGGGACGGCCAACGTATAGGTCGACCGCTTCGTTGCCATCGGCGGCGCGAGTTACAACAATGCCTTCGCTTTCGAGCAGCGCCTGGGCAATCTCGGCATTGAGCTCGTTATCTTCTGCCAAAAGAACGTTCATGCCGGCAAGCGAGCAGCTGTCTGCTTGCTCGTCCGCGCGCTCTCTTGCCTGAGGGTCTTTGTCGATATCGAGCGGAATCTGGACGTTGAACGTACTCCCCACGCCAACCTCACTCGAAATCTCAATCGTGCCGCCCATCAGTTCAATAAGCGACTTGACGATTGGCATGCCCATGCCGGTTCCTTGGAACTTGCTGCGCGCATCGTCACCTTCTTGGGCAAACGGCTCATAGATATGCTTTAAAAACTTGGGAGTCATACCAATGCCGGTATCCGAAACGCTAAAGCAAAAGAGCACGCGCCCGTTATCGAGTGGCTTGGTCTTTGAGCTAAAGGTGACGGAGCCGCCGTGCTTGTTGTACTTAATGCTGTTGTCTAACAGGTTGATCATGATCTGTCGGATATGGGTGGGACTGCCGATCATGTATGGCCCCGCGGCGTACGGCAGACTATTGTCCTGCATTGTGATGCCGTTACTGGACGCGCGGAGCTTGCACAGCACCAGTGTATCGTCACAGAGCTCTTTGAGGTTAAAAGGCGTATGCTCCAGTGTTAGCTTGCGGTCTTCGATTTTGCCCATCTCGAGGATGTCGTTGATCAGCGAGAGCAGGTGATTGGCGGCAACGCGCGCCTTGGCACGGCTCTCGCGGGCGACCTGGATATCGCCTTCCTTCAATTCCTCGATCTCGATAAGGCCCAGGATACCGTTGAGCGGCGTACGGATGTCGTGGCTCATGCGCGTGAGGAATGCCGTCTTAGCGGCGTTGGCAGCATCGGCTTTTTTGCGCTCGGTTCGAGCGCGCACGAGTGCCCAGATGAGCAGGACGATGCCGACCGACAACATACCGATGAGGGCAGCTGCAACGGCGGCACGGTTGCGATAAAGGAATTGAAGCGTGTTGGATTCCTGGGCCGTGTACGACGTGGAGGAGTAATTGCTTGCGGAGAGCGATTCTCCGGCATTGATGATGCCCTTGTTGATGATTCCCAACAGCTCGGGTTTTCCGCGCGAAATCCAGCACGAGAGCTCACAGGTGTCAGGGAGCTCGACCGTCTCGTAGCCTTCGAGATCATGACGATCGCCGATGGTTTTTATGCGTGAGCTGGGAGCGACGATGCAGTGCGCCGTTCCCTTCCTGAGGGCGTCGAACGCTTCATCGTCGGATCGGTATTCGGTCACGGTCGCTGTGGGGAACAGACTTTCAAGTACATTTTGGTTGACAAACGATGATTTGGTGCAGGCGATGTTCTGAAGGTCTTTGTTCAGATTGCCGTCGGTGTGGATGGCGGTGAGGGACACGGTCCCCAACGATACCGACTGCACAACGCCTGATTGCTCGGCAAACCAGTAATCTCGGTATACCGGCAGCGCAACGTCTATGCTTCCCTTTGACAGGGCCTTTGACATCATCTTGTAGCTATCAAAGGGGACGGTTTTGACCGTAATGCCAAATTTATCGTGCAGCGTCGTCGCAAGCGATGCGAGCGAGCCTTCCATTTCGCCGTTTTCGTCTTCGTTGCAGTAGGGGAGTTTGCCCGTAATGTAGCCGAGCATGATGGTGTTGCCATTTGCTTTGAGCCAGGAACGTTCGGGGCCGTTGAGCGATGATGAACCGCTGTTTTGGGCCGAGTAGTTAGATTTGACTTCGTCGATATAGCGTGGGTTGACGCGGGCGATTGCCGACATGGCGGCATTGATGTCGTCCATCAGGTCGGGGCGGCTTTTGGGGACGGCAAAATAGTAGTCGCTCGAACCAATGTAGAACATGGGGGAGGCGCTGGGCGACGAGGTCGTGTCGTTCATGATGATGGCATCGACCTCGTTGTTTGCGAACGCGTCAAAGAGGGCACTGCCAGTGTCGATTTCTTTATAGGTGCAGGTAATGCCTTCGTTGGCGAGCCACTGCTGGCCAACGAAGGTTTGCATGACGCCGGAGTTGCAACCGATAGTGAGACCCTGGAGCGCTTGGGGGTCACCCTTGGCCAGATCGTCGCGATCGGGCTTGGCGTAGATGTAGTAGCGCTCGGTGCCCTCGGGGTTCGAGGAAAAGAGCAGCTTTTGGGCGCGTTCCTCGGAGTGGGAGATGTTGGGCATGAGGTCGATCTCGCCCGCCTCGAGCATGTCCATAAGCTCGGTGAAGGTGCCGGAGACGTATTCGTACCGCCAGCCGGGCGTGTAATACGACAGGGTCTGGAGGTACTCGTAACCCCATCCCGAGAGACGCTCGCCGGGGGTGCCGTCCTGGAAGCCCTCGTTGTTGACGAGCCAACCAACGCGGACCGTCTTGGCCTGCTGATCGGAGTCGGCGGCAAAGGCAGGGGCGGGCGCGACGGCGCTCAGTACGGCGAGCGCGGTAAGCGCAACGGCTAGGGCGCGATATATAGCTGAACGAAGGACAGTGGCAGCTCTCACATGCAATCCTAACGAATCGAGACATTACCGCATAAGGATACCAGCTCAGCCTGTCCAGCCGGCAGCAGCACCGCTAAACGGTTCCGCCCGGCAGTTGGGGACAGTCCCTTTCTGCCGGCACAAAAGGAACGTCCCTAACTGTCGGTTGTGGGACAATACCGAGCGAACGTGATTGGTCGTCCGTGGAAAGGGTCACGATGAACAGGTTGAGGACGCTTGCCGACGTACTGCGACAGGCTGGCTTTGCACGCATCACGGGCCTGTTTCTTATCTTTTACCTGCTGTGCTCGACGGCTGTCTGGCTGTCCGAGCCTACGACCCTCACCTTTGGCGATGGACTTTGGTTTAGCTTTGAGACGGTCTCGACCATCGGCTTTGGCGACATTCCGGCCGAAACACCGGTTGCCCGCGCTATTACCGTCGTCTTGAGCGTTATCAGCATCTTCTACATCGCCATGCTCACGGGCGTGGCGGTGAACTACTGCAATACGCTTATCAAGATGCGTCAAAAGGACACCATGGCGCGTTTTATGGATGATCTGGAGCATTTGGAAGAGCTCGATCGTGATGAGCTTGCCGATCTTTCGCGTCGCGTGCGCGAGTATCGTCGACGCCAGCGCTAGAACGGGCGCCACGCGTCACGATGAGGGGGACTGAATATGAATATCACCGTGTATCTGGGTGCCAGTGTCGGCAATGATCCGGCATTTCTGCCCGCGGTGCAGGAGCTAGGCAACTGGATTGGCGCCAACGGGCACGCGCTGGTATACGGCGGGTCCAAATCGGGCCTGATGGGTGCGCTCGCCAATAGCGTACTCGAGGCAGGTGGACACGTGACGGGTGTGGAGCCGAGCTTTTTTATCGAGGCCGAGTTTCAACATGACGGTATCGACGACCTTATCGTGACGAGTGATATGGCGGAGCGCAAGGCCAAGATGATTGAGCTCGGCGATGCTTTCATCGCCTTTCCCGGCGGGACGGGCACGCTCGAGGAGATTGCCGAGGTCATGTCCGCGGTGTCGTTGGGACACCTGAGTGCTCCGTGCATCCTGTATAACCTGGACGGTTACTACAACGACCTTAAGGCGCTGCTCGAGCACATGATTGATAAGGGCTTATCGAGCCCACGGCGCCAGCAAGGCATTTACTTTGCCGAGGATCTGTGCGAAATCGCATCAATTATCAACGGATAAGCCTTGAGCCTGTCCCGCCGTGCTTCCCGTTGGCTCCGTTTGCGGCGCAGACGGTTGGCTTGACTGGGTCACACTCGCTCTACAATAAAACGTATCTATGTCGACTTTGACCGCGGGAGGACCCGATGGATAAGCTCGCTAAACCCACGAACCAAGCGCTGTTTTTGGTCAGCGTTGCCGTGACCGGCGCACTCGCGGGTGCCGCAGTCTGGCTGTTCTTTTTTGCGATGGAGCACGGTATCGACTATCTATGGACCGAGATTCCGCACGCGCTGGGCGCCGCTTCGCCCGAGCTCGCCAGCGGCCCGTTTGGCTTTCTGCCGTACCCGTTTTTTGTCTGCCTGCTGGGCGGCCTGTTAATCGGTCTGTACGAAAAGATGACAGGCACCAAGACCGATGACCTCAACCAGGTGATGGTTAAGGTCAAGCAAGACGGGCGTTACCCGTACGGCAACCTAGGCAAGCTTTCGCTCGCAGCATTGCTGCCGCTGCTGTTTGGCGGAAGTATTGGACCGGAGGCCGGCCTGACCGGCGTTATCGCGGGTCTGTGCAGCTGGGTCGGCGACCGCATGCGTCGCTTTGGCGCCGAGTTTAGGGAGCTCACGCTGCTGGGTACCCAGGCTGCCCTGACGGCGCTCTTTACCGCGCCCGTCTTTGGCTTTGTGGCGCCGCTTGCCGGTAGCGCCGACGGCGACGAGGGCTCTGCGTCCGACGAGATCACGATCAAGCTGCCCAAAGCACAGAAGACCGTGGTCTACGGCATTGCGATTGCCGGCGGCCTGGGCACCTATCTGCTGCTCGGCCAGCTCATGGGCGGCGGCATGGGCATGCCCAGGTTCGAGTCCGCCCAGGTGGGCAACCTGGAGCTTACCTGGCTCATTCCGCTGGCGTTGGTTGGCACCGTTTGCGGTTGGCTGTACTTTGTCTCCGAGCATGCAAGCGAGGCATTGTCCCATGCAATAGGGGAGCGTCCTGTCGTCAAGGCCATGCTGGCCGGTCTGGCGCTCGCCACCTGCGGCACGGTCCTGCCCTACACCATGTTTGCCGGCGAGACCCAGGCCGACGTGCTCATGGAAACCTATCTGACCATTCCCGCCGGCGTGCTTATTTTGACCGGTCTGGTCAAGGCCATGCTGACGCCCGCCCTCATCAACCTTGGTTGGCGTGGCGGCCACTTCTTCCCGGTTATCTTCTCGGGCGTAAGCCTGGGCTATGGCCTTGCCATCCTCACCGGCGCCGATCCGGTCTTTTGTGTCGCCGTCTGCACGGCATCGACGATGGGCGCCGTCATGCGTCAGCCGGTCATGGTTGTGGGTCTGCTGCTCATGTGCTTCCCGCTCAAGGGCATCGTCTGCATGATCATCGCCGCCGTTATCGCCGCCGGCATTCCGCTGCCCAAGCCGCTGCGCAAGTAGCGCGGTTTTTCACGAGTCAATTCCAGGGGTACGAGATGATCCTGTACTTTAGCGCGACAGGGAACAGCGAGCATGTGGCGCGTCGCATTGCAGCGGCAACAAGCGACAAAGTTATGTCGATTGAGCGCTTTGATGCCGAGATCCTTTACCTTGCTGTGATGGAAGGCCCCTGTCGGCTGGGGTTTGTCGCCCCGGTATACGCCTGGGGCTTGCCGACGCCAATGATCGAGTTTTTGAAGACTGTCGACCTATCGGTTGCTGCCGGCACAAAGGGCGGCGAGCGCCCCTATACGTTCTATGTCTCGACATATGGTTCGACGACCGGGCAATCGGCCAAGTTCGCCCGCGATCTGCTACACGAGCGTGGGCTCGAGTTAGATGCGGCGATGAGCGTCAAGATGCCCGATACCTGGACGCCTGTTTTCGACCTGTCTGACCCTCAAAAGGTTGAGGGTATCAATAGAGCTGCCGAGGCGCAGATTGATGCCGTGATCGAGGCGGTGCGGGCACGACGCACGGGCAACATGATGCGCCATCGCGTGCCTCTGTTTGCATCGTGCGCGTATCACGCAATTGGGCTGCCGCGCATGCAACAGACGAGCAAGTTTGCCGTCGATGCCGATCGCTGCATCGGCTGCGGCCTGTGTGCCAAGCGCTGCCCCATGGCGGCGATTGAGATGCGCGACGGCCTTCCCGTCTGGACAAAGCCGGAGTGCGCAGCCTGCCTTCGTTGCCTGCACTGTTGTCCCAAATTTGCCATCTCGCACGGTAAGCGCACGGCATCCCACGGTCAGTACAGGCATCCCAAGCCAGGTGTGAGGATGTAGCGGCTGCTGGCCGCGCTACTTCCAAACTGCGAGCGCGGCGGTGCCCAGTACGATGAGGGCGAGACCGATGACGCTGCGTCGTGAGAGTTTTTCGTTGAATGTCAGGCGCGCAAATAGTACTGATACGACAATCGATAGTTTGTCGATCTGCACCACGACGCTCACCTGGCCTGTGGCGATGGCGTAGTAATAGAGCAGCCACGATGCTCCGGTCGCGATGCCCGATGTTGCGAGAAATGTGAGTTCGCGCCGGTCAGCGTGCGCGACCTGATCCAGTTTTCCCTTGGCTGCCACGATCGCCCATGCCATAACCAGTACCACGCAGGTGCGGATTGCCGTGGCCAGGTTTGACTCGACGCCTTCGATGCCAACCTTGGCAAGGATGGACGTGAGCGCCGCGAACACGGCGGCGCCGAGGGCGTAAGCGAGCCAGGTCCGGTCTTGCTGCTGCTCGGGTCCGGCAGACTGCTTCTTCTCGATCATTAAAAACGTGCCGAGGGTGATGACAGCGGTTCCCACGAGCTTAACCGCAAGGTTGCTCGTCTCGCCAAAAAGCACGATGGCGATCAGTGCGGCGAGTACGGTGCTCATCTTGTCGACCGGTACGACCTTATTGACGTCTCCGATGCCCAACGCCTTAAAGTAACAGATCCACGAAGCACCGGTAGCGAGTCCCGAGAGGACGAGAAAGAGCCAAGATCTGGGTTCGATGCTGCCGATGGTTCCAATGGATCCAGAAATGCCCGCCATTGCCCAGGCGAAAACGAGCACCACGCAGGTGCGAATGGCCGTCGCGACATCGGAGTCGGTCTGCTTGATGCCGCATTTGGCCAGGACAGATGTGACGCCGGCAAAGAATGCTGACGCAAATGCTGCTGCGACCCACGACACGGGTTGAGCGCCTCCTCAAAAAAGACCACGCCAGATCTATGGCGCATGTCCAATGATACCGCGCTTGCCTATAGGTTGCGTGCCCGGTAGACCTTGGTGCTGATGGCGCAGCTGACAGCGCCAAGGACGACCGTTGCCAGCGCGGCAATTCCTGCGCACAGGAAGCCAAGAACGGAAGGATCGGGATTCGCCCCGGCAATCATCGACATGAGCTGGTTGCTGATGGGGTTGAATGAGTTTAGCGTGACCATGATAAGGCACATGTATAGGGCGTATAGACCAACGGATAGGCGTTGCGCCTTCATGTGTTCAAATCGAAAGAACAGAGGCAGTACCAAAAACACCGCCATGAGGGAGAAAAGGATCGATATTGCCGAGGCGATTGCGGTCTCAAAGACGGTCTCTCCCGTGGAGGGGATACCCACGCTGTTTAAGATCGGGATGGCGACGATACTCAACAGCACGGCCGCGCACGTCATGATGACCGAGAAAATAGTGATGCACAGGTAGCGTGCGCTGACGATGTCTTTGCGTGAGATGGGCAGCGTTGCCCGATAGCGCTCCCATCCGTTTTGGTTGTCGAGCCCGGCCAGCGACGTCATGGCCATGATGGGCGACATGGCACTGATCGCGAAGGCGCCGGCGGCGCTCATATCGGAATCACCATTCGATGCCCTGACGGCGGTCAGCACGACGAAGATGAACAGGCCGACACCTGCGATGCTCGGGACGAGCGTGCGAACGATGGCAAGCTCGGACATAATGGCGCGTTTCATTTCAAAGCCCCTTTCAGCATGAAGCGAAGATAGTCTTCAATGGTTGCCCGATCGCAGGGAATCTCGGGGAAGGCCTCGAGCACTTCGCGGTGGTTGGGCACGAGCACGTCCACGCTGTAGGCGTGGCGGGCGGCGCGGGTGCCTTCGACGCAAGCCATGAGCTCGGCGGCCTGTGCCTGGGTGCAGTGGGCGATGCCGGCGCGGTCGGTAATGTCCTCGCGTGGCAGGTCAAACACAATCGAGCCGTTATCGATGCAGATGACGCGGTCGGCAGCACGATCGAGATCAGACGTAATGTGGCTCGAGAGCAGCACGCTGCGCTGGCCGTCGGAAACGAAGGCGAGCAGCTCGTCGAGCAGCTCTTCGCGCGCCATGGGATCGAGGCCCGCGGTGGCTTCGTCCAAAACGAGCAGCTTAGCATTGTGGCTGAGCGCGCAGGCAAGCTGCAGCTTCATGCCCATGCCGCGGGAGAGGTCTTTGACCTTTGTCTTGGGATCGAGGCCAAATCGGTTGATGAATCCGGCGAACGTTTCGCGGTCCCACGTGGGGTACGCCGGGCCTACGAGCGACTCGATCTGGCCCACCTTGAGCGTGGAGGGGAAGGGGCACGTGTCCAGGACAAGACCGACGCGGGAGCGTAGATGGCGTTGCGACTCATCGGGCGCGTCGGCGCCACAGCGCTGCCCAAACAGGTACACTTCGCCTGCATCGAGCTTTATAAGCCCGAGAGCAGCTCGAATCGTCGTTGTTTTGCCAGCACCGTTGGCACCAACAAAGCCGACGATCTGGCCAGGCTCCACGGCAAGCGTGACGTCGCGCAGCGAAAAGCGGTCGCTTACAGTGCGTGAGATGCCTTTGAGTTCAAGCAAGTTTTGCATGGTATAGCCTTTCTTGCAGATGGCTACTGCATGGTTTCGGGGGCTACCAGGTCGAGCATTTCGTGCAGCTTGTCGCGCGTGACGCCCAAGGCTTCGGCTTGGCTTGCCGCTTTCGCAAGCAGCTCTTCGATATGGCAGAGCTGGTTTTCGCGCAAGAGTTCTTGGTTGCCCTCGGCGACAAAGCAGCCCTTGCCCTGCACGGTGCAGATAAACCCGAGCTGCTCCAGGTCGGCGTAGGCGCGCTTGGTGGTGATGACGCTCACGCCAAGATCGCTCGCGAGTGCACGGATGCTGGGGAGTTTGGCTCCCGCAGTGAGTGCGCCCGAAAGGATCTGAGCTTTGACCTGCGAGGCTATTTGCTCGTAGATGGGCTTGTCGCTCGAATTGGATAGGATGATGTCCACAGCGGCTCCTTAGCTGTTGGGCTACACGTGTATATAACCGGTAAGCACAGTATATATACACTATGCACAGTTATGCAAGAGGTAAATACGGATTGTCCGCTCGTTCATTCATCTCAATCTGTAACATCTGGAACCGATTTGGACGGCTACCTGTTACAGATTGAGATTTTGCTGGCGGGCCCCACCTGTTTGTCTAAATCTGTAACAGGAAGAGGTTCAAAAACCGTCTAGATGTTACAGATCGAGACAAACTGCTGCGGAGTGTCGCCATCGACTGCTAACCAGGCTCCAACTGATGAATTTGTCCTGATAGGCGCTCTAGAGCGGGATTTCGCGGCTACAATAGTGCGGTTACAACGACGTAATGCACTCAATGCAAGAAAGGATCCGCATGGCAAGCCTGTCGGATGAAATCTCGTCGCGCCGCACATTCGCGATTATCAGCCACCCGGACGCCGGTAAGACCACGCTTACCGAGAAGCTGCTGCTCTATACCGGCAGCATTCAGACCGCCGGCTCGGTCAAGGGCAAGAGCTCGGCCAAGCATGCCGTCTCGGACTGGATGGACATCGAGAAGGAGCGCGGTATTTCCGTTACCTCCTCGGTCCTGCAGTTCACCTACAACGGCGCCTGCGTCAACATCCTCGATACCCCCGGCCACCAGGACTTCTCGGAGGATACCTACCGTACCCTTATGGCCGCCGACGCCGCTGTCATGGTCATCGACGGCGCCAAGGGCGTCGAGGCCCAGACCAAAAAGCTCTTTAAGGTCTGCACGCTGCGTCACATTCCCATCTTCACCTTTGTGAACAAGCTCGACCACGAGGCTCGCGATCCGTTTGAGCTCATGGAAGAGATCGAGAACGTCCTGGGTATCAATACGTATCCCATGAACTGGCCGATCGGCAGCGGCCGCAACTTCCGCGGCGTGTTCGATCGTCAGACCCGTCGCGTTATCGCCTTTGAGGGCGACGGCCACGCCAACGCCACCAAGAAGGTCGCCGAGGTCGAGGCCGAGCTGGGCGATCCTTCCATGGACGAGCTCATCGGCGAGGAGAACCATAAGAACCTAATGGACGACATCGAGCTGCTCGATGGCGCCGGCGACGAGCTCGACTTGGATGCCGTGGCCTGCGGCAAGCTGAGCCCGGCGTTCTTTGGCTCGGCGCTCACCAACTTTGGCGTGGAGCCCTTCCTCAAGGAGTTCCTGCGTCTGGCCCCGACGCCGCGCGCCTACACCGACACGCTCACCAGCGAGCCGGTCGATCCTTGCCGCGACGACTTTAGTGGCTTCGTCTTTAAGATCCAGGCCAACATGGACAAGAACCACCGCGACCGCATCGCCTTTGTGCGCATCTGCTCGGGCAAGTTCGAGCGCGGCATGGACGCCTTCCATATGCAGGGCAACCGCAAGCTCAAGCTCGCTACGGGCACGTCGATGATGGCCGATGACCGCGCCATCGTGGACGAGGCGTACGCGGGCGATATCGTGGGTCTGTTCGACCCGGGCATCTTTAGCATCGGCGACACCGTGTGCTCCGGCAAGCGCCACGTGCAGTACCCGCAGATCCCGACGTTCGCTCCCGAGATGTTCGCCCGCATCACGCAGGTCGATACGCTCAAGCGCAAACAGTTCGTGAAGGGCATGGAGGAGCTTGCCCAAGAGGGTGCCATCCAGATCTTCCGCGAGCTGGGTGCCGGCATGGAGAGCGTCATTGTGGGCGTGGTCGGCGTGCTGCAGTTTGAGGTACTCGAGCGCCGCCTCAAGGCCGAGTACCGTGTTGAGGTTCGTCGTCAGCCGCTGCCCTATACGGACATCCGCTGGATCCAGAACGACCCCGACAGCATCGATATCCCGGCTCTTTCGCTCACGCGCGACACCCTGCGCGTCGAGGACATGCGCGGCGGTAAGTTGCTGCTGTTCACGAGCCCGTGGAACGTGGATTGGGCTACCGACCACAATCCCGACCTTATCCTGTCGGAGTTTGGCAACGTAGCGTTTTAACGCATCGGCGCGGTGGCCCTGCGGGGCTGCCGCGCCGATTGCTTGCCTGATGCCGTGTGAGCGGCTATCATACCCACCGTCGTCTCAAGACCGGGGCGTCCGAGCAGTTCGGGTCCGATATCCTGCTCGTTAAACCTAAAACCAAAGGAGTACATAATGATCAAGAAGGTCATGGAGGACTACAAGGTCCTGTTGCGGAGCATTCCCGCGGCAACGGTTTCGCTGTTTTTCGTGAGCGTCATCATGATGAACCTGCTGGCCAACAAAGAGCTTATCAGCCTGCCGTATCTGGCACTCGATTGCGGCTTTGTGGTGAGCTGGGTCTCGTTTTTGTGCCAGGACATGATCTGCAAGCGCTTTGGCGCCAAGGCATCCATCAAAATCTCTATCCTCGCGCTGCTGGTCAACCTGGCCGTGAGCCTGTGCTTTTGGGCATGCTCGCTCACGCCCGGCATGTGGGGCGCCTACTACGACACGGGCATGATCGAGGTCAACACTGCCCTTAACGCCACCATCGGCGGCACCTGGTACGTGGTGCTGGGCTCTTCGCTGGCAATGCTCGTTTCTGCCGTGGTTAACTCCACGCTCAACCAGTCGCTTGGCCGTATGCTCAAAAAGAATAACTTTGCGAGCTTTGCCTTCCGCTCCTATGTGTCCACGGGCGTTGGCCAGTTTATCGACAACCTGGTCTTTGCCATTGTGGTGAGTCACACGTTCTTTGGCTGGACCTGGGTGCAGGTTCTTATGTGCTCGCTGACCGGCGCTGTTGCCGAGCTACTGTGCGAGGTCTTCCTGAGCCCCGTGGGCTACAAGGTCGTGCGCGGCTGGGAGCGCGAGAATGTGGGTTCCGAGTACCTCGAGCGCCACGCAACCGCCTAAGGAGCAAGTATGCGGGTTTTGATCACGGGCGCTTCGGGCGGTATCGGAGCCGCGTGCGTGCAGCGCTTTTTGGACGAGGGCCACGAGGTCGTGGGCTTTGATCTTTTGCCGGCGGCGATCAAACACGAGCGCTACCGCCATCTGATTGTTGATGTCCGCGAGCCTGACTCGTTTCCAGGTGACCTTGAACCCCAGGTGATCGTGAACGTTGCCGGTACGCAGGATTCGGCCGATGATATTGCCGCCAACCTGTGTGGCACCATCAACGTGACCGAGCGCTATGCCTTTGTGGGGGAGGGGCTTGCCGCCAAGCCGGCGCCGACTATCAAATCCGTGGTCAATGTGGGGTCGGCAAGTGGGCATACGGGATCGGAGTTTCCCGCCTATGCCGCCAGCAAGGGCGGCGTTATCGCCTACACCAAGAACCTTGCAAACCGTCTAGCGCCGCAGGCCATCGCCAACAGTGTGGACCCGGGCGGCGTTATCACGCCGCTCAACCGTTGCGTGATGGAAGACGAGCACCTGTGGAACCAGATTATGGAGCTCACGCCGCTTAAACGCTGGGCCACCGCCCAAGAGATCGCCGAGTGGATCTACTTTGTGGGCGTGACCAACCGGTTTATGACCGGGCAGAGCCTGTTGATCGATGGCGGCGAGGCCGGCCGCACACAATTTATTTGGCCCGAATAGGAAACGCGCCCGATGGAAAGCCGTCGGGCGCGTTTTTGATGTATCGATTGTTAGCCGAGACAAGTCCAGTTGACGGGGGTCGAGCCGTGCTGTTCGAGTAGCCGATTGGCCGCCGAGAAGGGGCGCGACCCCATAAAGGCGGGGAGTTCTGCCGTGGCACGGTTAGCCGAAAGCGGCGAGGGGTGCGTAGAGGCCAGGCAGAACTTACCGGTTGCCTTGCCCGCACCAGTTGCGGCGAGCTTGCCCTCGACCATCTGCTGGGCAAAGCGGCCCCATGCCAAAAAGACAACCGACTGGGGCAGCCTACAGCAGCGTTCGATGATGTAGTCGGTGAGTGTGCTCCAGCCCAGCTTGGCGTGCGAGTTCGCGGCATGCTCGCGCACGGTGAGCGTGGTGTTGAGGAGCAGGACGCCCTGTTGTGCCCATGGCGTTAGGTCTCCCGTGGCGGGAATGGGGCAACCCAGATCGGCATTGAGTTCCTTGTAAATGTTGCGCAGGCTCGGCGGCAACTTGGTTTGCGTCGCGGGGACCGAGAACGACAGCCCCATGGCCTGGTTGGGTCCGTGATAGGGGTCTTGACCCAAGATGACAACTTTGACCTGGTCGGCCGGTGTGTAGGCGAGGGCATTGAGGATGTCGTCTTGTGCCGGGTAGATGGTCTGCTCGGCACGCAAAAGGGCGATGCGCTCGAGCAGCTGGTTCGTAGTGTCACGTACCGGCTGTGGCGCATCGCCCAACCAAGTTGCTATGTTGCGGTCGCGGGTCGCGGCGTCCATGGGGCTCCTTTACGTCAGATGCTCTGTCGGTATCTATTGTAAAGGCGCACCGGTTGCCTTTATGCCACGGCTGCATGAAGAGTGAGGCCTACGAGACGTGCTCGGGCGCTCCTGCCATGCGAGCTTGTCCATGTGCGCGGAGGCGCGGAAGCTCGACGGTTGCCACCATGACGCCGGTGAGGATGAGGGCGGCGCCAAAGAAGGCGATGGGGCTCAGGACCTCGCCAACCAAGAAGAACGAAAAGACGGCGGAGCATACCGGCTCGAGCGAGAAGGCGAAGCCGGTGGTCTCGGCGGGCACGTGGGGCTGCACGAGCGTCTGGGTGATAAAGCCGTAGGCAGAGCAGATGAGTGCGAGTGCGACGACAACGACGATCTCGCTCGGCGTGCCGGGAAGCGTGAAACCGCCAAAGACGCATGCGGCAATGCCCGAGAACAGGCCGCCAAAGCCCAGCTGCCAAACGCCCAGAGCAAGTGGATCGACTTCTTCGACAAACCGCTTGGCGACAATGATGTGTCCGGCGTAGATAAAGGCGGAGAGCAGCATGATGATCGCGCCGGGATTCAGGCTGGTAAAGTCGGCGCCCGAGAGCAGCAGCATGCCGCAAGTGACGATGGCGGTGCCGACGAGCACCTTGCGCTCGGGGGCGCGACGCAGCAGGGCTGCGTTGGCAAACGGCACGATCACGACCGTCAGACTCTGCAAAAAGCCGGCAGTGGAGGCGGAGGTGAGGCTAGAGCCCAAGCACATGCAGGTGAGCTCGGTTGCCATAATGGCGCCGATGATGGCGGCACGGACCATAAGGTCGCGGTTGATGCGGAAAGCGCGCTTGTGGAAGAGCAAAAGGCAGGCCACAAAGGCGATGATGCAGCGCAGCGCAACGATGCTCGTGGCGTTCATGCTGTCCATGCCGATCTTCATGAGGGGGTACGAAAAGCCCCATGCGACGGGAACGGAAAATGAGAGCGCGATTGCTTTTTTGCGATCCATGGGACTCCTTTTGTTACAGAACGGTTTCGTAAAAAGGATTCTGCTCCCAGATGTGGATGTAGTAAAGCGAATGTATCTTCAGTATGATTAAGAAATACTAATGTTGGTAGAAAAAGCCCTGGTAAAACGTTTTACAGCTACATCGATGTGGAGGCACGATGGCATCGCGGTATCAGATTGTTTGTATGGTGGTCGATTGCGGCAGCCTGAAACGTGCGGCGGACGAGCTGGGCTATACGCAAAGTGCGGTGAGCCAGGCCGTCAAGGCGCTCGAGCGTGAGCTGGGCACCACGCTTATCGAGCGCGGCAAGCAGGGTGTATCGCTTACGCGCGACGGCAAGCAGTATCTGCCGTACCTGCGCCAGATTGTGACCGCCGAGGCCGAGCTCGAGGGCAAGCGCCAGGAGCTGCTGGGGCTTTCGTCGACCGATATTCGTATCGCGACGTTTACCAACGTGAGCCGAACCGTGTTGCCGCGTGTGATCCGCGACTTTGGGGCCCTGCATCCGGGCGTGCACTTTACCCTCAAGCAGGGCGATTACACGCGCAACGCTCAATGGGTGCACGATGGCGTGGTTGATTTTTGCTTTACGGCGCGCGGATTTACCGCGGGGCTCGAGAAGCGCGTGGTCTATCACGACGAGTTGGTGGCGCTGCTGCCGGCCGCGCATCCGCTGGCGGCAAAGGAAAAGGTGACGCTCGCCGACCTGGCGTCCGAGCCGTTTGTGCTGCTGGATGAGGGCGAACAGAGTCTGGTGCTCGATGCATTCGCGGCGCATGGCCTGTCGCCGCACGTGACGAGCGAGGTCACCGACGACTACACCATCATGGCGATGGTGGAGGAGGGCCTAGGCGTGAGTATGCTCTACCGTCGTACTGTGGAGGGCATGCGTGCCGATATTCGCGTACGTCCCATCGTGCACGCCCCCTCGCGCGACGTAGTGGCGGCCTGGCGCAGCTGGGACACCATGCCTATCGCCACGAGGCGCTTTATCGACTATATGAGCTCACATATTGTCAATTAATGACTGGCGTGGCGTTGAGTGCGGTGTTTAGCGGGCTGTCGCTTTGGCTTGGGTGGCGCGATAGGTGCGTGCCGGGTGGCAAAGTAGTACCGCTACGACCATAAAGAACGCCGTGGTGCCCAGGCTGATGGGGTAGACCATCATGATGTTCGCAAAGGTGCGGAAGTGCGGGAACACGCAGAACACCCAATAGAAGCGGATGCCGCAGACGCAGATCATGGTGATGAGGGCGGGTGTGAGCGAGATACCAAAGCCGCGCAGGTAGCCTGACATGTTTTCGTAGAACATGCTAAAGGCGTACGCCGGGAAGATCGAGCACACGCGGATATAGCCGATCGAGACGATGTTGGGATCGCTGTTGAACAGCGACAAGATCTCACGCCCCAGGCCGACAATAACGATAATTGTGGTGAGCGCGACGATACCGCCTTCGACCAGGCAGACCTTGAGCGTTTTGGTGCAGCGGTCGATCTGGCGGGCACCGTGGTTTTGTCCCACAAAGGTGGTGCAAGCCTGGCTAAAGCTGTTGAGCAGGTTGTAGCACACGTACTCCAGGCTCATGGCGGCGCTCGATGCCGCCATGACCTCGGTGCCCAGGCTGTTGATGGCAGACTGGATGATGATGTTGGCGACGGCAAAGACGGCGCTTTGGATGCCGGCGGGCAGGCCGATCTTGACGATGCGCTTGAGGGCGACGGGGTCGATAGCCAGGTCGCGTAGGGTGACGCGGACGACGGAGTCGGTCTTGAGCAGGCGAATAAAGAGCGTAGCGGCGCTGACGGTGTAGGCGATGGCGGTGGCGATGGCGACGCCCGCGACGCCCCAGTGGAGTACGGGGACAAAGATGAGGTCTAGGCCAATGTTGAGGACGGTGGACACGGCAAGCGCCTGCAGCGGCATGCGGGTGATGCCGACGGAGCGGAAGATTGCGGCCTCAAAGTTGTAGAGCAAGATCGAGGGCAGGCTGAGCAAAAAGACGCGCAGATAGAGCGAAGCGAGCGGCATGGTTTCGGCGGGAACGTTGAGCGCGGCGAGCATGGGCTCGGCAAAGATCTCACCCAGAGCGATGACGACAAAGCCCACGAGCGCCATTAAAATCGAGGTATGGACGGCGCGCTTGACCATGTTCTGATCGTCGCGGCCGATAGCGTTGGCGATGACCACGTTGGAGCCAAGCGACATGCCAATAAACAGGTTGAGCATAAGGCTGGTAAGCGGAACATTGGAGCCGACCGCCGCCATGGCGAGGGTTCCCTGGTCGCCCGAGAAGTTACCGATGATGACCGTGGCGATGAGGTTCGACAGTTGTTCCAAGATGCTCGTGGCGGCCACGGGGAAGGCGAACAGGGGAATATTGCGCCACAGCGAGCCGGTGGTCATATCGATGTGCTTAGATGCGGTATCAGCCATACGCTCTCAATCTCTAACATGCTCTTTCGTGCTTATTTGCGCAGACGATGATACTCCTAATGCAACCAGTCGGCACTTAGGGACGTTCCTTTTCTGTCGGCAGCTGGAGACACTCCTTATCTCTTCTAACTAGTCATTCAAGAACGTCCCCAATGACTAGGTGGGGAAGGCGTGCGACAATGGTGGGCGTTGTGTTGTTCGCGCTAAGGAGTTGCCATGTTGTTGTGTCCCGTTTGCCATGAGCCTTTGGTGGACAATGAGCGCGGTGCTGCATGCGCGGGCGGACACCGGTTTGACCGTGCTCGCGAGGGCTATCTATATCTACTGCGCTCGTCCAAGAGCGGCGACTCCATGGGCGATCCCAAGTCGCAGGCACGCAGCCGTCGTGACTTTTTGAACCGTGGTTACTATGCGCCGTTGCGCGATGCGATGGTCGAGCTCGTGCGCGAACGAGCTCAGCGGTGCGCGGCTACGTCGGACAAGCCGCTGGCCTTGCTCGATATTTGCTGCGGCGAGGGCTACTACACCAGCGCCATGGGCGCGGTGCCGGGCGTGGACGCTTACGGGTTCGACTTGGGCAAAGAGATGGTGCGCCTGGCCGCCAAGCGCGGCGATGCGACCTATTTTGTGGCCAATATGAAGGATATCCCCGTGGCCGATGGCGCCTTCGATATGGTGACCGAGCTCTTTGCTCCCTTTAACGAGCGCGAATTTGCCCGCGTGCTGGCGCAGGAGGGCTCGCTCTACACCGTGGTGCCGGGCGCTCGTCATCTGTTTGGGCTCAAGGAAGTGCTCTACGACACGCCGTACCTTAACGATGAGAAGCTGCCGAAGACCACCGAGCTCGAGTTAGTCGGAACGCAGCGGGTATCTGCGAATATTACGCTTCAGACGCAGGCCGACATCGAGGCGGTGTTCCAGATGACGCCCTACTACTACCGCACGCGCCCCGCCGACAAAGAGCGCCTGGCAAACCTCGATACCCTTCAGACTGACATCGACTTCATCATCGCCGAGTACCGCCACTAACCTGCCAAAAAAGGACAGGTTTATTTTGGTAGGTTTTATCTGGGCAAACGCAAAGGGCCGACCGCGGAGATGCGCGATCGGCCCTTTTTAGTTGCTTGGTTGCAACAGAGGTTATGAGAAGCGGGCGCTTACAGGCGGTCCTTGTTTTCGGCCTTAACGGCGTGTGCCTGCTGAACAAAGAACAGGTCGTAGACCACGATGACAAAGGCGATGATATTGACGGAGCTGCCGCCGAGTGCGGGAAGCGTGAGCACGGCTTGGAGGAGCGTGGCTGCCGCGGCAACGATACCGAGCTTAAATGCGCCGTCTACCTGCGAAGGCTTGTTGGCGCCCTTGATACCGGCGACGCCTGCGGCAAGGTCGACGAGGCCCTTAACAATCACCACAACAGCGGCGAGTGTGGCGTTCGATCCGTAAGCGGATCCAAAATTGCCGGTAACAATGCCGGCAATTCCGATGACGAGGCTGGCGATGCCCAGAACAAAATAAATCAGGGCAAGGATTTTGAGTGTTTTGCGAGCAGCGCTCATAGCTGGTCCTTTCGATGCGGGGCGGAGAATCTGTCGCGCCCAGGTTACGGCACATATCGTGAAGCACATTGTAGTTCAACGGGACGATGCATGCGTTTGAAAGCGTCTCTTGCCTGTACGGTCCAACCTTTCAAAAAAGAAAGCTGGACGTAAGCCAAATCGATGGCAGCTCATGCGCGGCGCTGCGATGATGGGGCCATGGTAAGAGCTGGACCGAAGGAGGAGCCATGATGTACGGAACAGGGCAAGTGCGTGAGCCGCGGTCGTTGGGAAGGCGCATGGGCGATTCCGTGATCGCTGCCGTGTGCACGGGATTGATGGCGGTACTTTGCATTGCGATGCTGTGGGCCATGTCGCATGTGGGACAATAGCGGACGGTTGGGTGCTGGCATAAACGGCGCTCACGTATTCGTTTTGCTTGTTAAGGAGTGCCCATGGGCGTCGTCGATCCCTTTTCTGTTGCTCGGGCCGCGGGGCTTGAGCTGACCGGGAAGTCCGAGGGCCTCACGCTCACCGACGGCACGATGGAGCTGCGTGCCGATTTTGGCCGCATGCTGCCGCGACTCAAGCAGGGCCGTCTGCAGCAAGAGCTGTTGGTGAAGGCTGCGCGCACAAAGGGCATCGAGCGACCATGGGCGATTGACGCTACGGCAGGCTTTGGCGAGGATTCGCTGCTGCTGGCGGCCGCGGGCTTTACCGTCGATCTGTATGAGCAGGATTGCGTGATTGCGGCGCTCCTCAAGGATGCCTTGGATCGCGCGGCAGATGATCCGGCGCTTGCGACAGCCGTGGCGCGCATGCGCTTACATGCGGGCGAGGACAGTATTGCCGGCCTTCGCCATACAGCTGAGCTGATCGGGCAGGGCGAGCTCGCGGCTCCCGACGTGGTGTATCTGGACCCCATGTTTCCCGAGCGCACCAAAAGTGCGGCGGTCAAAAAGAAGTTCCAACTCTTGCACCATCTGGAACAGCCATGTACCGATGAGGAATCGCTGGTCGAGGCGGCGCTTGCTGTGCATCCGCGCAAGGTCGTTATCAAGCGGCCGGTGAAGGGCCCGCTGCTTGCCGGCGTTAAGCCGAGCTATCAACTTGCGGGCAAGGCCGTTCGTTACGATGTTTTGGTGCCGCCGCGTCCGTAGCTTGCGTGCGATGGCTGGCACTCCGTCAGTGCCGTGCCGATGCGGCGCCTATTTCCAAGGGTGCGACGTCAGGTGCCATCCACCGCAGTATTCGCATTTGTAGCAGGCCAAACCGCGCCGCCCGCGGTTTTCGCAGTCGGCCATAACGGCCTCGGCCTCGGCGCGTGTGTCGTAACGGTTTTTGCGTTCGCACGACTTGTAGCGCCAGGCTTCATCGCGCTCGGCGTTCAGGGCGTCGCGGCGCTCGTCCTCGCGTGCAAACAGGTTGCTCATATCGCCGCCGGTAGCAGCGCCCAAAAACTCGCTTTTGGCCTTTGACCAGGCGGCTCGCTTTTTGCTTCCCATCTGCTTCGCACCCTTCTCAAAACGTTGGTATCATTGCTCAATCAAAGTGATACCAATAAACGTGAGGTCGCCGCGTGATGATCAGAAAAACCCTCGATACCGACATTCCCGCCGTCATGGCTATCTATGACGCGGCCCGCGCCTTTATGCGCGCGCATGGCAACGCCACGCAGTGGCCCGAGGGCACGCCTTCGGCCGAGCAGCTGGCTGCCGATATCGCCGCCGGTGGCAGCTATGTGTGCGAAGTCGACGGCCGCGTGGTGGCGACGTTTGCCTTTTTACCGGGCCCGGATGAGTGCTATGACGTAATTGAGGGCGGTCAATGGCTCAGCGACACTCCGTACGCCGTGCTGCACCGCGTGGCATCCGACGGCACCACGCATGGCGTCGCGGCTGCGATGTTTGCCTTTGCCAAGGAACGCATCGACCATCTGCGTATCGACACACACCAAGACAACCTGCCCATGCAGGGCGCCATCGCCAAGGCCGGGTTTAAGCGCGCCGGTATCGTATATGTGTCGGACGGTACGCCGCGCGTCGCGTTTGATTGGCTGCGTGAGACATAAGAGCGGGGACGCGTATCAACAATTCGCGCGAACGAAAATGGCCCCGGGCGGGGCCATTTTTGGTTGCTACGCTGTTTTGAAAGCCGGCTTTCGCAAGGCGCGAACCTACGAAAATCGCCGCGCGGCAACGCGGGGCGATGAGCTCGGTCGGGGGATAGGGCCCGCTTCGCCCGCCGGCCCGTAAATTGTATCATCCAGTGTGGAGCGTGAACGCCCGTTGCCGCGTGCGATGGGCTTGTAATAAGAGGAGGGCCATGTCGAAGCAAGCGGTCGTTGGAATCTTGGCGCATGTCGATGCCGGCAAGACCACGTTGGCCGAGGCCATGCTGTTCAACGCGGGTCGCATTCGCAAGCGCGGCCGCGTGGATGATGGCGATTCGCATCTGGACACTAACGCGATCGAGCGCGAGCGCGGCATTACGATTTTCTCGTCGCAGGCCGTGCTCGACCATGGCGATACCCATGTCATACTCGTGGATGCACCGGGGCATGTCGATTTTTCTGCCGAGGCGGAGCGCACATTGCGCGCACTCGACTACGCGATTTTGGTTGTGGGCGCCAACGACGGCGTGCAGGGGCACACCGAAACCCTGTGGCGCCTGCTTGCGCGCTATGACATCCCGACGTTCATCTATATCAACAAAATCGATTTAGAGAATCCCGGCCGCGATGTTTTGCTGGTACAACTTAGGCAACGTCTTTCCGAGGGCTGCCTGGATGCCTGCGAACTGCTGGCGGGCGGCGCCGTTCAGGAGGACGCTGCTGCGTTGGACGAGGCGGCGCTCGAGGAGTTTCTTGAAGCGGGCGAGCTTTCTGTCGCAACGCTGTCGCGCATGGTTGCCGAGCGCAAGCTTTTCCCCTGCTTTGCCGGCTCGGCGCTCAAAGACCAAGGCGTGGACGAGCTGCTGGATGGCATGTGCACGCTGATGCGCGAACAGGCGTGGCTCCCGGAGTTTGCCGCGCGCGTCTATCGTGTCAGCCGCGGGGATCGCGGCGAGCGCTTGGCATGGGTTAAAGTGACCGGCGGCACGCTGCATGCCAAGCAGATGATTGACGGACGTTCCGGTGCCGAGGCGTGGGAACAGAAGGTCGATCAGGTACGCATCTATAACGGCGAGAAGTATGAGCTTGCCCAAGAAGTTGCTGCTGGCGGTATTTGTGCCGTGACGGGTCTTGCGCACGTTCGCCCGGGGGACGCCCTGGGCGCGGAGCCTGCGGGCGATGCGCCCGTCATTGCGCCAGTCCTTACCTATACGGTGCTTCCGGGCGAACATGATGTCCATACGGTGTTCAAAGCATTGACTGAGCTGGCGGGCGAAGATCCCATGCTCGGCGTAAGCTGGAATACGCATCTGGAGCAGATTCACCTGCAGTTGATGGGCGCCGTGCAACTCGAGATCGTGCAGCGGGTGTTGGCCGATCGTTTTGGCCTTTCGGTTACGTTTGAGTCTGGCGGCATTCTCTATAAGGAGACTATTTCGCAGCCGGTCGAGGGCGTGGGCCACTTTGAGCCACTGCGCCACTATGCCGAGGTGCATCTGCGCCTGGAGCCGTTGCCGGCGGGCTCGGGCGTACAGTTTGGCACCGTGACCTCGACCGACGAGCTCGATCTTAACTGGCAGCGTCTGGCGCTCACCAACGCCATGGAGCGCGATCATCTGGGCGCGCTGACCGGCTCGCCCATCACCGATGTGCGCATTACGCTCACGGGTGGCCGCGCGCATGCCAAACACACCGAGGGCGGCGATTTTCGCCAGGCCACGTACCGCGCGATTCGCCAGGGGCTCATGCAGGCGCGTGAGGCCGGCGCGGCGGTGCTGTTGGAGCCGTGGTATCGCTTTGAGCTCGAGGTGCCGGGGGAGTGCGTGGGCCGGGCGCTCTCGGATGCCACGCGCATGGGTGCCGAGTACGAGCCGCCGACGATGGCGGGAGACCGGGCGAAGCTTGTGGGTCGCGTGCCGGCATCTGAGGTGCAGGATTACGCGCTGGAGGTGGCTGCCTACACGAGTGGTCGTGGGCATCTGTACCTGGAGTTCGCCGGCTATGCGCCTTGCCATGATGCCGAGTGCGTAATCGAGACGGCCGCCTATGAGCCCGAGGCCGATCTGCCCAACACGCCCGACTCGGTCTTTTGCTCTCACGGCGCCGGCTACACGGTCAAATGGTACGACGTACCCGCCGCAGCTCATGTAAAGGTCGATTCCGCCACCTTCCGCCCCTGGCGAGCGGCGGACGCCGAGTTTTTCGGCCATAGGTGATAGAGGGTCAGTCTCTTTGCCGCATCCTGTTGGTATAACTCGGTATAAGTTGGTATAACTGTTACCAGGGTTTACCGATCCGAGGAGGCCGACATGAATCCAAATCCCTTTAAGCCCACGGCTGGCAAGCGGCCTCCGATACTCATCGGTCGCGAGTCGGTCATCGAGGATTTTGAGGAAGGGCTCGATAACGGCGCCGGAGCGCCGGGTAGGCTCATGCTCATTACGGGAAATCGCGGCTGCGGCAAGACGGTTCTCCTGCGGGAGCTGCAACGTCTAGCCAATGAGCGCGGATGGGCGGTTGTCTCCGATTCCGCTTCGCTTGGCTTATGCGACCGATTGGCCGACGCGCTTCACTCGAATAAGCCCGTTGTGACGTCAATGGAGTTCGGTCCGTCGTTTGGCCGGATGTCGGTCGAGGCGGCGCGGGCAAAGGGCGAAACGTTGCGAGGGCTGGTCAACGAGCGCCTCAAGAAGCTCGGTCCAGGCAAGGGTATACTGTTTGCGATTGACGAGGCGCAATCGGCGTCTATCGAGGAACTGGCGGCTCTTGCCGTTCTCTATCAGCAGGTGCTCGGAGACCAGGATGCTACGGGCTTGCCCGATAGCGACCAGCGCGGTCTTGCGCTGGTGTTCGCCGGCTTGCCCGGTATGGTTGACGACCTGCTCGAAGAGCCGAGCGTGACGTTTTTGCGGCGTGCCCAGCAGCGTACGCTGGGGGCGATATCCTTGCCCAAGGTGCGCGATTCGTATATCCAGACGGTCAAAGACGCTGGTCTTTACGTTGACGCGGAGACGGCGGACCTTGCGGCACACAAGAGCATGGGGCATCCCTATATGGTTCAGCTGGTGGGATATTACATGTGGCGCTCTGCTGTCCGGCGTGGCTCGCAGGCCATCGAAAGGCGCGATGTCGAGGATGGACATGCGGATGCCGTCTCCGAGTTCTACGAAGCGGTTGACGCGCCCCTGTATTATGGGCTGCGCAGTCCACAGTGCCTCTTTATCGAGGCCATGGCGGTTGACGAGGGCAAACCGACGCGCATGGCGGATATCATTGAGCGTTGCGATCGCACCCAGAGCTGGGCGAGTAAATATCGCGCAAGCCTGATTCGCGAGCGCGTCATCGAGGCTGCTGGATACGGCCTCGTCCGGTTTACCGTGCCCATGCTGGGCGAGTATATCTGCGACCGCATTTTATGGCATGAGTAGGGTGATAAAGGTGACGGAACAGAAGACGAGCCCGCAGTCTATCGAGGTGCGTGGTGCACGTGTCCACAACCTCAAAGACATCGATATCGATATTCCGTTGGGAAGGCTTGTGGGCATTGCCGGCGTGTCGGGCTCGGGCAAGAGTTCGCTGGCGCTGGGGGTTCTTTATGCCGAGGGCTCGCGTCGCTACTTGGAAGCACTTAGCACCTATACTCGACGTCGCCTGACGCAGGCCGAACACGCCCAGGTGGACGAGGTGCTGCACGTGCCGGCGGCGCTCGCATTGCATCAACGCCCCAGCGTGCCGGGCGTGCGCTCGACCTTTGGTACCATGACCGAGCTCAACAACAGCCTGCGTCTGCTCTTTAGCCGTTGCGCCCATCACGTGTGCCCGCATTGCGGGGCGCGTGTGGAGCCGAGCCTTAACGTAGCTGCGGGCCTGTCGCTCACGTGTCCGACATGCGGCCGCGAGTTCTACGCGCCGAGTGCCGAGGATTTGGCTTTCAATAGCGGCGGCGCATGCCCCACCTGTGGCGGCACCGGTGTCATGCGCGAGGTGGACGAGGCGAGCCTGGTGCCAGATGAGTCAAAGACCATCAACGAGGGCGCAGTCCTTCCCTGGGGCGCGCTCATGTGGGATCTGATGAAGCAGGTGGCTGGCGAGATGGGCGTGCGCACCGACGTGCCATTTAACCAGCTCACGCCTCAAGAGCGCGATATCGTGTTCCACGGCCCGGCGGTTAAGAAACACATTCTCTACGTTCCCAAAAACGGCGAGGGCGCCACGCCGCTCGACTTTACCTATTACAACGCCGTCTATACCGTTGAGAATGCGCTCGCCAAGGTTAAGGACGACAAGGGCCTCAAACGCGTTGCGCGCTTTTTGCGCGAGGGTCCATGCCGTGACTGTGGTGGCACGCGTCTCTCCGAGGCTGCGCGCCAGCCCCAGGTGTGCGGTATCAATCTGGCGCAGGCCGCAGCCATGACGCTGGGCGAGGCGATTGAGTGGGTGCGCGGAGTGCCCGCATCCTTGCCGCCCGAGATGCGGCCCATGGCGACGGATATCTGCGATTCGTTTTTGAGCGCGGCCCGTCGTCTGGTCGACCTGGGTCTCGATTACCTTTCACTCGATCGCGCCGGTGCCACGCTCTCCACGGGTGAGCGCCAGCGTGTGCAGCTCGCCCGCGTGGTGCGCAACCGGTCGACGGGTGTGCTTTATGTGCTGGACGAGCCCTCGATTGGCTTGCATCCTGCCAATGTCGACGGCTTGGTGGGCGTGATGCGCGATCTGGTGGATGACGGCAACACCGTGGTTGTTGTCGACCACGATACGCGCGTACTGGCGGAAGCCGACTATCTGGTCGAGATGGGCCCCGTTGCCGGAGCAGGCGGCGGCAATGTGATCGCCGCTGGTACGGTAGACGAGGTCGAGCAATCGCGGGACAGCCGCATCGCTCCGTTTTTGCGCGCCGAGCCCAAGCGCTTGCGCCCACAGGTGACTGACGACGAAATGTTCGACCAGGGCCATATCCGCATGGCGACCGATACCATCCATACAGTCAAGCCGCTCGAAGTCGATATCCCGCGCGGTCGTCTCGTCGCGGTGACGGGTGTTTCGGGTTCGGGCAAGACGACGTTGGTGCTCGAGACGCTCATCCTGGCGCTCAAGGCTCGGGCAGCTGGCGAGCGTCTGCCGGGGCACGTGCGTTGGGTCGATGCCGAGGACATTGCACGTGCCAACCTGATTGACGCCACGCCCATCGGTGCCAACGTGCGCTCGACGGTAGCGACCTATGCCGACATCCATGATGAGCTGCGACGCGCCTTCGCCCGTACGCCCGAAGCCAAGGCAGCCGGCTACAAGGCGGGCGCCTTTAGCTACAACACCGGCGCCTTGCGCTGCCCTACGTGCGATGGAACGGGCTCGATTTCGCTCGACGTGCAGTTTTTGCCCGACGTCGAGATCGTCTGCCCGGCATGCCGTGGTTCGCGTTATGCAGACGCGGCTTCGCGTATCCATCGCGAGGGCAAGGACGGGAGTCTGCTTACGCTGCCGCAGCTTATGGACATGAGTGTGGACGAGGCCATCGACGCCACGGTGGGACTCAAGAAGGTTCAGACGCGCTTGCAGACCTTGCACGACCTGGGCCTGGGTTATCTCACGCTTGGCGAGCCCACACCGGCGCTCTCGGGCGGCGAGGCTCAGCGTCTTAAGCTTGCGAGCGAGATGGGCCGCGTGCAGGACGACGCCGTATTCGTGTTCGACGAGCCCACGATCGGCCTGCATCCGCTCGATGTTCAGGTGTTGCTGAGTGTGTTCGACGGCCTCGTTGCCAAGGGCGCCACGGTTATCGTGATCGAACACGATCTCGACCTTATCCGTAACGCCGATTACGTGATCGACATGGGCCCGGGCGGTGGCGGTGCGGGCGGGCAAATCGTCTGCGCCGGCACGCCGGGCGACATCGCGGCTTGCTCCAAGAGCATTACCGGTCGCTACCTATAGGCAATGTGACAAAGGGACTGCCCCTTTGCCACATTGACTTCTATTTTACGCATTGAGCTGCGAGATGGTCGCGGAAGAATGGCAATTCAAATGCGACGAGCCCTCGTCCTCGTTCCCCGATGATGCCGGCATCTATCATGCGGCGTCGGTAGTGGGAGACCTGCTGTGGCGAACGCTTAAGGCGCTCGACAAGGTCAGCGGTGGTGGACTCTTCCTCGTCATCGAGCATGGCGATGAGGAATCGCTTGTCCTCTGCAGTGAGTTCCCGATAGGTTGCCGCGAGGATTCGATCGTCCATCTCGTCGCGCGCGATTTTGATTCCCAGGTCAAAGTCGCGTGACGAGATTTCCTTCGAATCGCTTGTGAGATCCCAGGCACGGTAGCCTACGAGTTGCAATAGGAAGGGAAAACCAGAGATCGAGCGAACGGCTCTATCGATTCCCCCAGCATCTGCCAGGCGATCGTTTTCCTGGATTGTGCGAATCAAGGCCTCGCGTACGTCATAGTCGGCAATGCGACCCAGATGATATTGTTGGGCGCGGCGAAGGAACGAGACCGTCTTGTGGTTCAGCAACGTCGAGACGTTGTTGGGAAGTCCCGCCATGAGCAGGGCGACGCGTTTCCCATCGGTCACAAAGTGCTGATACGTCGCTGCAAGCTGAATCATCTCGTCGAGTGTCGGGTCCACCTCGTCAACTGTGACGAGCAGACCGGTGCCAGCCTCGTTGAGCTGGTCGATGATGTCGCTCATGCGATAACGCCAGGTTGAGGCATCGTGAACGCGATTGACTTCGATGCTGCCGAGCGGTGCAATTCCGAGACCGGTGACTTCGAAGTTCTTAGACGGGTCGATAAGATGGCCGGCAGCACGTTTCGCCCCGAACTCGATTTCCTCAAGCATTCCCGGGAGCGCGGTCGTCTTTACGGCAATCCAGCCGTGGGATTCCGCCCTTGTCGCGAGCGACGACATGAGAGCGGTTTTACCGGTTCCACGCGCGCCTGAGAAGATCGAGGTCAATTCTGGGCGCCTACGCTGGCTCAAGAAGGCGCGGTCCAAATCCCGAATAATCTGTTGTCTGCCAGCGAGATGGGCAGGAACCTCACCAAAACTGGGGGTAAACGGGTTCTCGAGATATTCCACAAGGCTCTCCTTTCACACCGTCGTTTAACTTCATTTTACTTTAGTTAATTCTGATTAAAAGTGAGGGCTCTTTATCTAGAGCATCAATTAGGCGTGTGTGCCATCGGCGTGGCGCTTGAATGTGACAAAGGGATAGTTCCTTTGTCACATTCCCGGAAAGCCTGCCTGGCGCAGGGCCTCGTAGAGGACGATGGCGGCGCTGTTGGAGAGGTTAAGTGCGCTGATGCGGTAGTCGTCCGGGTTGACGAAGTTGCCGCAGATATCCTGTTGAAGGATGGCCTCGTGGCTGTCCTCGGTATGCCCCAGCGATTCCTCGTGAGCTTCCCAAGCTTCGGCGTTATCGAGTGAGTCGCAATCGCGCAGCATCGGGATGCGCTCGCAACGCTCGGGCGCCGCGGCAAGCAGTGGCTCGGGAATGCCCGAGCTCTCGCTGCCAAAGACCAAATAGTCACCGTCGCGGTAGGTGCTTTGTGCATAGGTGCGGAGTGCCTTTTTGGTCAGCAGATGTAGGCGCTCGTCGGCGGGGGAGAGGTCATTGCGCGCAAGGAAATCCTCCCAGTCGGCATAGGTCGTCACGTCCAAGTTTTGCCAGTAGCCCAGGCCGGCGCGACGCACCGTCTTGTCGTCGAGCGAAAAGCCCAGCGGCTCCACCAGATGCAGGCGGGCGCCGGTAACCACGCAGGTGCGGCCGATATTGCCCGTATTGGCCGGAATCTCGGGCGCATACAGCACGATGTTGAACATGAATCTCCTTGGCTCAGAACGAAAAACCACCACGAAGGGGACAGTGAACTGCGCCCCGAAACTTGGACTGAATAAATAGCGACTACGCCGCAAGGGCC
>CABRGB010000002.1 GCA_902470345.1 uncultured Collinsella sp. | reverse complement strand
GCGATTTCAAAGACGTCGATGAGTTTCTGCAAGAGCTCGACAAGCTAAGGTGATTTCATGTCCAACATTACCGTTAACATTAAACGTCTCGATCCTACGGTCGAGCTTCCCAAATACGCCCATCCTACGGATGCCGGCCTGGACCTGCGCTCCAACGAGGATTGCATTCTGAAGCCCTTCGAACGCCGTCTGGTCTCCACTGGCCTAGCTATCGCCCTGCCCGACGGTTACGCCGGCTTCGTCCAGCCCCGCAGCGGCCTAGCCATTAAACAAGGCCTGTCCATAGTTAACACTCCTGGCCTCATCGACGCCCACTACCGAGGAGAGCTCAAAGTCATCCTCATTAACCTGGACCCCACGAACAACATCCAAATCAACAAAGGCGACCGCATCGCCCAGCTCGTCATCCAAGAAGTCCCCACGGTCAACCTCGTAGAAGTAGAAGAACTAGACGAAACCGACCGAGGAGCCGGCGGCTTCGGTTCTAGCGGTGTTGCTTAGACGCTTCCGTCCGCTCACCCGTGGGAGGCCCCTATATATCATTCCATGCTCAAACATTCTCGCTGCGCTGCGAAACTGCGCGTGGAACGATATATAGGGGCCTCCCACGGGTGAGCTACGTTTGCATGCTTGCAACTATCGTGCTTCTTCGCTAGAAGTCGAGAGCCTTAATCAACTAGTAAGCCGGTGCGACAAGGGGATTTCTCCTATGTCTCACCGGCTTACTAGTTGGATTGCAATTTGTTTTCAAGCAGGAAGTCTCCCGTCCGGGGCTCACCCATATCGTTCCACGCGCAGTTTCGCAGCGAGCGAAGCGAAGCGAGAATGTTTGAGCATGGAATGATATGGGTGAGCCCCGGACGGGAGGGATTAGTGCGCCTCTGCGAAGCGAGAATGTTTGAGCACGGGATGATATATAGGGGCCTTCCACGGGTAAGCGGACATTAAGACGCTAGCGGATGTGCGCTGGCTTATCGCCCCAGTAGAAGCGGCAGAATGCGCGTTTTCTTTTCTGAGGTTTGCCTACGAGTTCCATGGTGGCGATCGCGATGTCTTCGGCTGCGTGGGGGCGGCGTAGTACTTCGCCGTTGATGAGTAGGGCTTTGAGTGATTCGGGATGGTCGTGCAGGTGGCGTAGGGTTACGATGAGCTCGCGTGCCGTGGTGACGTGCATGCTGGCGCCCATGCCGGTAAGCATAGTGGTGTTGGCCTTTTCCTGGCCATAGGACTTGCCCAGCAGAATCATCGGCAGATGTGCGCATAGGCACTCGGTGACCGTGAGCCCGCCCGATTTGAGGATTGCCAGGTCGCAGCCGTGCATGAGGGCTGCCATGTCGTCGACATAGTCCAACACCGTGACGTTCTCGAGCTTCATGGCATTGAAGAGCGTCTTTAGCCGGGTGGCATACTCCACGTCTTTGCCGGGCAAAAAGACAAAGTGCATGTCTTCGAAGCTTCGTAGGAAGGGGAGTGTGTGGTCCATCGCCGCGCGAAAGCGGACATAAGGCTGAGGCAAGCTGGCACCGGCCATTACCAGTACGACGGTCTTGTTGATGGGGAGGTTGAACTTGGCTAGCTCTTCCTCGCGATCGTATTCCGTGTCGAATCCGGCGCGAATAGGAATGCCGGTAATGCGAATCTTTGCCTCGGGCACCTTGCGCGGACGCAGCGTTTCGGCCATAAATTCGTTGGCAACACAGAAGATGTCGGTGTCCTTGTGGGGCCACCAGCCCTCGACTTCGTAGTCGGTCGGTACGCAGATGACCGGATAATCGATACCCGTAATTACGCGGGCGCCCACGGCGACATTGGCTGCTGTGATGTGTGTTGCGACCACGGCTATGGGCCTGCGGCTGCGAATATATTCGTTGAAGGCAGGGAACATAATACGCGACCATGCCGTGCCACCACCCCAGAGAAGATGTCCCGTAAGCGTATATCGCCAGGTCAGGTCGTAAATGGGGCGCGTGGCTCCCGTAAAAGAAGCCGCGGTTTTATTGCCGTCGAATTTAATACGTCCAAAATCAAGGATATCGAGCACTTCAATCTCAACATCCTCGGGGATGCCATTGGTGCCGCGGATGAGGTTGAATGCCTGCGCAATCGCATTTGCGGCGGCCTTGTGGCCCGAGCCGACCGACGCGTGCACGATGGTCACGAGAGGTTTTTGCTTGGCCAAGAGCGTGGTTTGCTCCGATTGGGGAGTGCTGTGTGTGAGCAGGGGAGCGTCGTCGCTCGTCTGCGTCTGATCCATCGATAACTCCCCTTCGACGTTGTAACACGGATTTATCATTGTAGTGCATGAGTGTCACGTTCATGTAAATTTGGGTATGAGCGCAAAGAACGACAACGTTTCGACGAGAGGACTCTTCATGACTACCGATCAGACAATCGATGTTGCGATTATCGGCGGCGGCCCTGCGGGCTATGCTGCCGCCATTTATGCGGCGCGCGCCAACCTGACGACGACTGTCCTTGAGCAGGGCATGTCTGGCGGACAGATCGCCACGTCCAACGAGATTGAGAATTATCCTGGCATTCCGCTGCTGAGCGGTGTTGAACTTGGTGAGCGATTCCAACAGCATGCTGAAGGCCTGGGAGCTCAGGTTGAATGGAGTATGGTGACAGGCGTCGATTACGATGCCGATGCGGCTCAATTTACCATCCATCATGATATGGGCGACACAACGGCCAAGAGCGTCATTGCGTGCATGGGCGCCACGCCACGACCTGCGGGTTTTGTTGGCGAGGACACGTATCGCGGTCGTGGCGTTTCGTATTGCGCGACGTGTGACGGTATGTTCTTCCGTGGCAAGCAGGTCTTTGTTATCGGAGGCGGCAATTCGGCATGCGAGGAGGCGCTGTTCCTGTCCGACATTGCCAGCAGCGTGACCATTGTGTTGCGTCGCGATCAGTTCCGTGCACCCGAGGGCGTTGTGAATAAGGTACTTGCTAAGGACAATATTTCAGTTAGGTACCAAACTAGTATTGTTGAGCTTTCTGGTGAATCGATGCCCACGACAATCACGTTCAAGGACAATGCGACTGGTGAAATGCAGACTGAGTCCTTTGAACCTGGCTCTTTTGGCATCTTTGTCTTTGCGGGCACGCAGCCACACACCGAGCTGGTTGAGCATCTCGTCGATCTGGCTCCGGACGGCGGCATTGTTACCGACGATTCGATGGCCACCCGTACGCCCGGCTTATTCGCAGCCGGCGATATCCGCTCCAAGCGTTTACGCCAGGTTGTGACCGCCGTTTCGGACGGAGCCATAGCGGCTACCAGCGCATACGCTTTCCTACGCGGATAAGTACGATAATATATCTTATGTAAGGTTGATATCTTTAAACAAAGTGGTTGGACGGTGCGTTAATGTGCTGTCCAACCACTTTTACTTAGCGGCTATGTGGTATGCAAAACTAGATTATCTAGAATACAATATAGAAAATGAACGGAGGCCTCTTATGAACCATGCTAAATATGTTATCCCGATGTCCGATACATCGGTCAGCATTAAGCCGGAGGATATTCAGCCGACGGTGCTGCCGGATGCATTTATTCAATCCGATATCGTGAGTAACCTCAACGCGTTGAGCCTGTCGCGCTATGATCAGCTGCCCAACGTAACGCTCTATCGTGACCAGGTCATTGAGTACATCGAACTGTGGATGGAGCCGCTTTCGATTTGCGTAGAGCAGCCCGTTATCACGCCTTCGATGATCAATAACTACGTAAAGGTCGGTCTCGTTCCTGCTCCGGTTAAAAAGCAGTATGGCCGTGAGCAGATTGCGCGTCTCATCGCCATTTGTATCTTTAAGCAGGTGCTGCCCATCGCCGCGGTTCAGGCGCTGTTTAATATTCAGCGCTTGAGTTACGACGCTCCGACGGCTTTCGATTATGTAGTCGATCAACTAGAGGCATCGATTCGTTCGGCGTTTTCTGTCGAGCAGACTCCCGTGCCCGATACCGCCCATCAGGTTACGCGCGAGTCATTGCTTGTACGCAGTGCCGTATCGTCCTTTGTTTCGAAGGCATACCTGATGAGCTACCTTAAGTTCAATGGGTTTAATAGCTAACTGAGGTATAAGACGGGCGGGATAAAGAGCCACTGGCCCCTTATCCCGCCTGTGTGTTTGACTAGTTGGAAATTATCGGCCCGAAGCCACACCCATGCCGTAGCCGATGATGAGGCCGTGCATCTCGGCGTAATAGGAATCCAGGCCGTTGCAGGGCATGATAATCGTCTTGGTTCCGGGCCAGTGCTCGACAATGCGGTCGGCAAGCGCCTGGGCGCCCTCCTCGTTTTCCACGTGATCGATGACGACTACCCCGCCAGTAAAGCCCTCTGCCTCCATGGTGTCGACAATTTTGGCGAGCATCTTTTTCACGCCACGCGTGTGCCCAACGAGTTCAATTTTGCCCGCTTCGCTCGCCGTTCCCAAAATGCGGATATTGAGCTTGTTGGCAATGACGCCGGCTGCCTTAGGAATACGTCCAGCCTTTGCAAGGTTCTCGTAATTACACAGGCTAAAGAGAATCTTGCTGTTCTGCTCCAAGCTATCGAAGTAAGCGCAGGCATCCTCAAAGGAGACGTCCGGGTTACTTGCAAGATGGCGATCAAACAGTAAGAAGATCAGGTCCATCTTGCCGCCTGCTGCCCGCGAATTAACCAAATGAATCTGACGATTGGGCTCCTCGGCAAGTACCATATCGCGCGCCGTAGCGGCAGCATTATAGCTTCCAGAGACACCCTCCGAGATTGGCATGCAGATCGTCTTGTCGGCGAGCTTAAAGAGCTCGGCCCACTCCCCTACGCTGGGACAAGCGCTCGAAGAGGCCTTCGACTCCGCCTGTACGGCGCAGTTAAGCTCGTGAACATCGAGCGAGAGGTCGTCAACAAATTCGCGCTCACCCACTCGGATCTTAAGGGGTGCAAATGCAAAGGTAGTATGAGGTGCGGTTGGTTGCCAATCGCGAAGATTACAGCTCGAATCGGAAATAAGTGCCCAGCTCATTGAGGGTCCTTTCTAGTTGTTCCTCAACAATTATACCTATCTTTTTGACAGATGCTGCGCATATCTAGTATTCAAAACTAGATTGTTGCTTACACGCAAAACTTACGGTCGAGATAAAAGAATGGACCTTGCACCCAAAGGATACGAGGTCCACCTTCGTTTACTGAGTTAGAACACTTAGTAGCGAACGAAAATGTAATTGTTGTTCATGCCAGCAGCAACGGAGCTGATGATAACGCCCGTGCTGTAGTCGGAAGCATGGATCATCTGGCCGTTACCAATGTAGATGCCGGTGTGGTAAGAGTTAACAACGACGTCGCCAGGCTGGGGATCGGACACGCGGGTCCAGCCCATAAAGGTGCCCGTGGTGCCAAGACGGCAATAACGGCCGGTGAGGCAGTAGCTCACAAAGCCGGAGCAGTCAAAGCTGTTCGGTCCAATGCCGCCCCAAGAATAAGCACAACCAAGCTTGCTGTAGGCGCGCGAAACAACGGTACCACCGTCAACGGACTGGCTCGGTGCGGAAGGCGTCGGAGCAGGAGCGGGCGTCGAAGGCTGCGGCGAGGGAGCAGGAGCGGGCGCGGGGGTGTTGCCGCCGCCGTTGTTGGTCGTACCGCCACCATTGTTGGTGTTCTCGGTCGTACCGGCGGTGTCGTTGCTCACCGTGGCCTTTTCGGCGGTGCTGGCGTTGATACCAGCCTGCAGCGCGGCGTTGGCCTCGGCCTCGGCAGCAAGCTCGGCCTGCAGCTGTGAATCCAGGGAGTTCACGACACTCTGGGCCTCAGCCTGCTGGGCATTGAGCTCGTCGACCTTCTTCTGCGTCGCGGCGACGTTCTTCTCCTGCTCGGTCTGCTTATCGGTGAGCTGCTGCTTAAGGTCCTTGACCTCCTGAATGGTCTGGGCCTGCTTGTCGGAAACCTTGCCGTAGTAGAACAGACGGTTGAGCATATCGCCCAGATCATCGACGCCCGTCAGAACCTGAAGGAGACTCAGACCGCCGGTCTTGTACTCACCGGCAACGTAGCTCGAAAGCTTTGCCTGACCCTCGGCAATCTCTTGCTGCTTTTGCGTGATCTCGCCTGCAGTCTGATCAAGCTCCTGCGTCTGTGCGGAGAGTTCTTCATGAATTTGCTGGGTTTGGGTGCCAATCTGCTCGAGCTTGGTACGAGCAGCGGCAAGGTCGGATGCGGTATCGGCGTAGGCCGGAGCCACGAGGCCCAGGCCCAAAACACAAGCGAGGGTTGCCGTAGCAGCGCAGCGTGCCATGTTTCTGTGCGTGTTTGCTGTGCGCATGTAGCTTCCTTTCCGGTATCTAAGGGTAGCGGCTAGTCCACCGTTACCAGGCTAAAGAGCTCAACGTCCTCATTAGAAGGTGTGAGCTTCTTGCGCGGGTTGAGAAACGCAAGCTCAAGGATACAACCGTAGCCCACAAGCTTTGCGCCCATATCTCGCACCAGTTTACCTGTTGCCTCGACGGTTCCGCCCGTCGCGACCAAGTCATCCAGAATCAACACGGTATCTTTAGAGCTGATAGCATCGGCGTGGATCTCGATAGAATCCGTTCCGTACTCGAGCTCATAGCTCTCGCTCACCGTCTTGCGCGGCAGTTTACCCGGCTTACGTGCGGGAACAAAGCCGGCGCCCAGGGCGACGGCCACGGGCACGCCCACCATAAAGCCACGAGCCTCGGGGCCGACGACCTTAGTAATGCCCATGCCAGCAAAATGCTCGGCGAGTGCATCGACCATGGCCTTCAGAGCCTCAGGATTGCCAAAGAGCGGCGTGATGTCCTTAAAGACGACTCCGGGCTCGGGATAGTCGGGGATGTCGACGATATGAGATTCGAAGTCGTACACTGTGTGACCTTTCATGGATTGTCGGGTGGGCGGCGTTTATTTACCCGCGTTAGCAGACGAGCTATGCGAGGGGACGACGACCTTGGACGGCTGCACGAGCGACTCGTCGTGCGCGGCAACCGCGGGGACGCTTGCCCCATCGCTTTTAGCCTTGGTGGATTCGGAACGCGCGATCTCCTCATCGAGAGCATCGATGTCAGCGTCCTCGACCACGGCGTTGAGCGACTCAAAGACACGGTTCTTAAGGAGCGCGGTATGCACACCCTCGGTGAGGTCGTGCAGCTTCTTAAAAGCGCGCTCGAGCTTGGCGTCGCGCTCGTCATCGGAGGTATCCATGCCGAGCATGCTCACGAGAACCTGCTCAAACATCGAAGACTCGCGGTTTGCCGACGATACGTACTGACGCAGGTTGCGCGGCTCAATGTGGAAGCGCGACAGCTCCGAGCAGTAACGGATGATCGGGAAATCTCGGCCATCGACGAGCTCTCGGTTCTGCGGGCTCTTGATGATGCGGATAAGATCGTTCTCGGCAAGGGAGCGGATGAACGAAATCTCAACACCGAGCATGTCGGGAATCGTCTCGATGGGATGCAGCTTTTGCTTGGTCTCTTTGGGCTCCGTCTTAAGCGGAACATCGGACAGAAGACCCACCTCGTAAGCCAAAGTGGACAGGTCCGTTGCGTTTTCCAAACGCTGCTTAATGACGTTGAGCGGCATGTAGCGGGTCTTCTGCAGATGCAGGATGACCTCGAGACGGTCAACGTCTTCCTTGGAGTACTGGCGATACCCCTTAGGCGTACGATGAGGGGTGATGAGCCCCTCATCTTCTAAAAATCTAATTTTTGAGTTCGATAAATCGGGGTATGCGCCTCGAAGAAGGTTGACGACTTGGCCGATACTCAGATAGTTGCGTTCGGCCATTACCTACTCACCGGTTTCGATGCGCTCCGGCGTGCTCTCGTGGTAGATGAGCGTGAACGTACCGATCTGAACGGAAGAGCCGTCGTGCAGCGGAGCACCGTTGACGATGGCGCCGTCGACCCAGGTGCCGTTGAGCGAGCCCAGATCCTCAATACGGGCGCCCAGGCCCTCACGAATAATGCGTGCGTGGCTGCGCGAGACGGTCATGTCGTTGAGGAAAATGCCGTTCGCGGGATCGCGGCCGATGGTGGTCACGTCGTCCTCGAGCTCAAAGGCAGCTCCGGTCTGCGGACCCTTGACGATGGACAGAACAGGAGCGGTGATGCGCACGTTGGCCATAAGGTCGGGAACGGTGACATCGCTCGAAGGAACGCGGAAAACGCAGGTAGCGTCCGCAGTCTTATCGTTCTGAGGCATATTGTTAACCTTGTTGTCCATGACAACCCCTATCTAACGCGGCCACGCCGCAAAGAATGAACCGTACGTAATCATACCCCAATGAATCAGTCTTCGATTTCGGGGTTGAGAAAGTCGGTGTCCTCGTCCTCGGGATGCGCGATGGCCTGTTTAATGGCCGCCCCTCCCTTAATGGAATAGATGACAGCGGTGAGCATGGAGAAGATCACGCCGCCGTACACAAAGAAGATGCCGAGGGGCACCGAGCTGCCGTTGAGGCCCGGGAATGCCGTGAACGTGGCGGGCAGCAGATGCCAGCCGTCCACGACGGGAAAGCCCAGCAGCATGAGCGAGAAGCCGGTCATGAGCAGTGCCGTGGCAATCTTGCCGGGAAAGACGACGTCGATGGGGCGAGGGTGGTAATGGCGCACGATGAGCGAGCCGATGCCCAGGTAGATATCGCGGCCGATAATGAGCACGCAGACCCAGATGGGCAATTCGCCGCGGACCACCAGGCCCAGCACGCCGGTAAACAGCAGCGCGCGGTCGCAGATGGGATCCATGACCTTGCCGAGCCACGAGACCGTTTTGGTCATGCGGGCAATTTGACCGTCCATCCAGTCGGTGGAAGCCGCGATGGCATAGATGACAATGGCGACCACACGGTTGTTGTCCGTCACAAACAGGTACAGGAAGACGAGCGTGAGGACCAGGCGCGTAAAGGTAATGAAATTGGAGATCGTGAAGATCTTATTCGACGGGTAATCGGAAGTGCCGATAAGCTCCTTTTTGATCTTCTTCTTGATGCCCACAGGACTCCCCCGCTGGTAAACGACAAAACTTTCGATACTATACCCGTTCTGGCGATGTCTATCCAGCGCTGCCATAGAGAGTCCAGACATATGGAGGATGGTTCTGGGCTGCGCGGGATTCTGCATTTGTGTACATCAGCCTCCAAACATGTCGAAAAATGTCGTTTTTGGAGGCTGACGTACACGTTTTGATTCGGTGATTGCATCGATTGAGAAAGTTGTTGCTTAAAGCAAATGAATCTTGATGATTAAAAACAAAAAAGGTCAGGCACTAGGTGCCTGACCTGCAAACTTCTGGTCGGGACGACTGGATTCGAACCAGCGACCCCTTGACCCCCAGTCAAGTGCGCTACCAAGCTGCGCCACGTCCCGAAGCTTTTGTTTGTTGCTGTGCTCTCGCTCGCAACAGGGAGTATATTAACCCGAAACTTTGGCCTTGTGCAAGAACTTTTTTAATTATTTTTGAGCAAGTCCAAAATTGTATCCGCGAGCTGGGGTTTTGTTAGTACGGGAAGTTCCTGCGTACCCGCTGTGCTCACAATCCAAGCCTTATTGGTGTCTGTTCCAAAGCCAGAATCGGCGCGCGAGACATCGTTGGCGACGATCGCATCGCAGCCCTTGCGGGCCAATTTACGCTCAGCGTACTCCACGACGTTATCGGTCTCGGCTGCAAATCCGATCACAAGACGCTCGCCCTTCTGGCGCGAGAGCTCAGCCAAAATATCAACGGTCTCGACGAGCTCGATGCGATCCAAGCGTTCGTTGGCCTTTTTGAGCTTGTGGTCCGCAGGGGATGCGGGGGTGTAGTCGGCGACGGCCGCGGCGCAAATGGCAGCATCGGCCGTCTGGAAGGCGCCCAGCGCCGCCTGCAGCATCTCTGCGGCGGTCTGCACGCGTACGCACTCCACGCCGCGACCCACGTCGAGTGACGTCGGTCCCAGCACGAGCGTGACCGCAGCACCACGGCGTGCGGCCTCCCCCGCCAGGGCGATGCCCATCTTGCCCGATGACCGGTTGCCGATGAAGCGCACCGGATCGATTGGTTCATGCGTGGGGCCGGCAGTGATGACGATGCGCTTGCCCGCCAGGTCTTGCGGCACGGGATTGAGCACCTCGCAGATGGCTTCGACAATGTCCTCGGGCTCGCTCATGCGCCCCGTGTCCACGTCACCGCAGGCAAGGTAGCCACTACCGGGGCCAACCACGTGCACCCCGCGGTCGCGCAGCGTGGCCATATTGGCCTTGGTTGCCGGCGCCTTCCACATGCCATTGTTCATGGCCGGCGCGATCGCAATGGGTCGCGGCGTGGCGAGCAGCGTCGTGGAAATCAGGTCATCGGCGATACCGTTTGCCATCTTGGCGATGATATTGGCCGTCGCGGGCGCCACGACCACCAGATCGGGCTCCTGCGCGAGCGAAATGTGGTGGATGGGGTCGGAGGGGTCGTCGAA
Source organism: uncultured Collinsella sp. (assembly GCA_902470345.1). GTDB lineage: Bacteria > Actinomycetota > Coriobacteriia > Coriobacteriales > Coriobacteriaceae > Collinsella. The sequence goes on along the minus strand of CABRGB010000002.1, from coordinate 82,741 downwards.
TAGGCCCATGGCGACCGGCTCGCCCGTGAGCGCGCGGAACGTAAGCGGCCCTACAAACTCCGTGGCATGCTCGCTCATAACGACCTTGACGCGCGCGCCGCGCTTTTGCAGCAGGCGCACGATATTGCACGACTTATAGGCGGCGATACCGCCGGTAATGCCCAGCAGGATCGTTTTTCCCTCAAGTTGCATTGAATTATTGGGCGCCGCCATCGTTTACGCTTCCTTGCTCGGGAGCACCAAGAGTCGGTGGCAGTACGGGCAGTGTGTAATCTCGCTGCCGTCGTGGTTGAGGTCGCTCATGGACGATGCCTGCAGCGCGGTGTGGCAGACCGTGGGGATGTTGCCCTGAATGGTCTCGACGGCCAGGCCACGGAACTGCTTGAGCAGGCGCTCATAGTCGGTGAGCACGTCGGTCGGCAGTGTGGCAGCCAGCGCAGTGCGCTCCTTGGTCGCGGCGTCAATCTGAGCCTGGAGGTCGGCGGCCTTGGCGCGGGCGGCCTTGGTATCGGCCTTCACGCCCTCCTCGAACTTGGCGATGATGGCCTGCGCGCGAGCCTCGCGGTCGAGCGCCTCCTTGTGGGCGACGACGACATCCTTGCGGGTGTGCTCAATCTTGTCCAGGCGCTTGGCCAGGGTGGCGAGCTCGTTCTCCAGGTCCTGAACCTCGCGGTAGTCAGAACCATCGACGTGGCGCTTCTTGGCGGCCTCGATGGCGTTGTTGGTCTGGATCTCGGTGGTGTTGAGGTCGTCGAGTTCAATGTCCAGGTCCTTGCGCTGGGCGTAGAGCTTGGTCATCTCGGACTTGAGCTTCACATAGGTCTTGCGCTTGGAAGCGAGCTCCTTGAGCTCCGGCATATTGGCAAGTTCGCTTTTGTTGCGGGCGAGTTCCAAATCGATCTGTTGCAGCTTGAGTAGCGTAGCGCCGGCGCTCATAAGTTCTCTCCTTTTGTCACAGTCCACCATTGGCAAGGGTTCAGTATTTTAATCGCATGACGGGGGTCGACCCCGGCGTCAACTGCAGAGTTCATCAAGATATCCACGAACGGCTCCTCGGAGCGATCGTGGCCGAGCAAGATCACCGGCAGCCCACGCAAGGCAAGGTCCTGCGCCACGTGGTAGCCGGCCTCTCCGGTCACAATAACATCTGCGCCCGCGGCGATGGCAAGCTCACCAAAATCGCCGAGGGAGCCGCCCAGAATGGCGACAGTGCGGCACGGGCGCTCGGCTTCGCCCCATACGCGCGGGTCGCTGCCAAAGGCCGTGGCGGCACGGTTGGCGAGATTGCGCAGGTTGCAGGCGTCGTGGAGGGTCGCGAATGCGCCCAGACCAGTGAGCTCAGGATCGTCCACATGCTCCAGTGAGCTCAGGGGCTCAGCGCCCAGCAGCTCACTCAGACGAACGCGCGCTTCGTGCGAGCGGTCCAGGTTGGTGTGAAGCGAGATGATGCTCACGCCGCAACGAGCTGCCTCGTATAGTGCAGCGCTGCACTGGGGACGCGCGGAATCGGCCGGACAAAAGGCCTCGGGCGCCTTGATATAGATGGGATGATGCGTCAGCAGCACGTTGGCGCAGGCCTCGAGAGCGCGGTGCACGTTGGCCTCAGTCGCGTCGAGTGCGCAGGCAACACCGGTGATCTCAGCAGCGGGATCTCCCACAGATAGCCCAACATGATCCCAGCCCTCGGCGTCCGCCTTGGGGTAGCGCGCCAGCAGCGCACCTTCAAGCTCGGAGACGATCATGCGGCGCCTACGATCGAAAGCAGCGTCTGGGCAAAGTCGTCCAGGTCGGCAGGGTTCACGCGGTCATCAAACGAGATACGCAGCGACCCCAATGCCTGCTCGCGACCAATGCCCATGGCGCTGAGCACGTGGCTCGGGTCCATGCTGCCGCTCGAGCAAGCCGATCCGGCCGAAACCTCAAAGCCAGCGGCATCGAGTTTGATGATGAGCTCCTCGGAGTCCATGCCGTCAACGTAGATCGAAACCATACCCGGCAGACGATCTGCCTGTGCGTAGTCGCACATCGTGGCGTGAATGCGAGGATGGGCCGTAAGCGTGGCGTAGAGCTTGTCGGACAGGGCCTGCAGCGTCGCGCGCTCCTGGGCCACATGGGGCGCCAGCGCGCTGGCGGCAGCGGCAAAAGCCAGCTGCGTGCGCAGATCCTGCGTACCGGCGCGACGGCCGGCTTCCTGTCCACCGCCAAAGATGCGCGGACGCAGCGGCGTGCGGCTCTTAAGGTAGAGCGCGCCGGAGGCCACGGGGCCGCCGATCTTGTGCGCGGCAACGGTCATGGCATCGACGCCCAGCTCGGTGACATCGAGCGGAATATGCAAGTAGCCCTGGATGGCATCGGTATGAAACAAGGCGCCGGTAGCATGAGCGGCGGCGGCCAGCTCGCGGATGGGCTGCACCACGCCGGTCTCGTTGTTGGCGACCATAATGCTCACGAGTGCCACGTCATCGCCGAGCAGCTCGACAAGCGTGGCGGGCTCAATGTAGCCCGCGCGGCAGGGCTGCACCAGGTCGACGGTAAAGCCGGCGGCACGCAGCAGCGGCAGGTTGTCCAGAATCGAATCGTGCTCGATGGCCGAAACGATTACACGATCGCGCTTGCGATCGCGCTGACGAGCGCCCTCGGCAAGACCGAGCAGCGCCAGCTGGTTGGCCTCGGTGCCGCCGTTGGTAAGGATGATCTCGGACGGGCGGACGCGTGCGCCAAAACTTCGGGCGATCTCGCGACGGGCGACTTCCAGGCGCGCAGCTGCCTTGCGGCCGAGCGAATGCAGCGAGTTGGGGTTGACGCCGGCAAGCTCGCTGTCGTCGTACTCGCGCTGCGCAAGGAGCGCCTCGACGCGCATGGGCGTCGAGGCAGCATAGTCAAGATTCACGGGTATGCGGTTTTGACCTGCGGTCATAAGGGTTTATGCCTCCTGTGCGGTCTCGTTGCCCAGCTTCTGCAGCAGCGCAACCTCGGCGGCGGGATCTTCGGACTTAAATACGGCGGAGCCGGCTACGAGCACGTTGGCGCCGGCCTTGACGACCTCGGCGATGTTCTTGGAAGAGATACCGCCATCGACCTCGATGAGGGGCGACACGCCGCGGCGCTCACACATGGCCGTAAGCTCATGCAGCTTTGCAATGGTGCCCGGGATAAAGTTCTGGCCACCAAAGCCAGGGTTCACGCTCATCAGCAACACCATATCGACGACGTCGATGATGCTCTCGAGCACGCAGACGGGCGTGGCGGGGTTGAGCACCACACCGGCCTTGATGCCGCGCTGCTGCAGATGCGTGAGCGTGCGGTGCAGGTGCGTGGAGGCCTCGTAGTGCACGGTGATCATATCGGCACCGGCATCGGCGTACCAATCGACGGTCTCGTCGGGGTTCGACACCATCAGGTGCGCGTCGACCGGTACATCGGTGGAGCGTTTGACGGCCTTAAGAATGTCAACACCAAAGGTCAGGTTGCCGGTAAAGTGACCGTCCATGACGTCGAAGTGCACGTAGTCGGCGCCGGCGATCTTGTCGAGCTCGCCCTTGAGGTTGGCCATGTCGGCCGAGAGGACGGATGGAGCGATTTTGATGGAACCCATGGTAGTAGCCTTTCTGCGCTAGTCGGCGAGTCCGTAGAACTCTTGAGAGGGGACGCGATCGGTGAGAATCTCGAGCGCCCTATCCAAAGTAACACCGTTGTAGAGCGTTTGCTCCACGGCAAAGGTGAGCGGAATGTCTACGCCCAGTGAACGGGCGAGCTCGCTGACGCTGCGGGCCGCGACGGCGCCCTCGACCACCATATGCGTGCGTGCCTGGTACTCGTCGAGCGACACGCCATGGGCGAACTCGTAGCCAAAGGTGCGGTTGCGCGAATGCTCCGAGGTGCAGGTGGCAATGAGGTCACCCATGCCGGCAAGCCCCATGCAGGTCATGGCCTGGCCGCCGCGGGCGTGCACCAGGCGGCTGATCTCGGCCAGACCGCGCGTCATGATGAGGGCGAGCGTGTTGTCGCCCGCACCCGAGCCGGCAGAAATGCCGCACACGATAGCGATGACGTTTTTCATGGCGCCGCAAACCTCGACGCCGGTCATGTCCTGAGACAGGTAGATGCGGAAGGCCGTGGATAGGAGCAGGTTCTTAAAGGTCTCCCCTATCTGCGGATCTTCGCTGGCGATGACGGCGGCCGAAAGCCCGCCGCGGCAGATCTCCTCGGCATGGTTGGGGCCCGAGAGCGCCGCCACGCGCGACTCGTTGCCGATCTCGCTGGCGATGACCTCGCTCATGAGCAGGCCGGACTCGGGCTCAATGCCCTTGGTGAGGCACAGAACCGGCGTCTCGTCCGCGATGAACGGCGCCGCCTGGTGGCAGACGTCGCGCAGGTGCGTGGAAGGCACGGCAAAGATGATGGCCTCGGCGCCGTCGAGCGCCTGGGCTAGGTCCGTCGTGGCGACAACGTTTTTCGGCAGCACGTAGTCCACCAGATAGCGGGGGTTGCGATGCTCGCCGTTAATGCCGGCGGACGTTTGCTCGCTATGGGCCCACATGGTCACGCGCTCGGCTCGCGCAGCGGCAAGGCCGGCGACGGCGGTTCCCCAGGAGCCGGAGCCAATCAGCGCAACATTCATGACTCTCTCCTACTTATCGTCGGGCTCGGTGACGCGCTTGGTAAACGAGAGCTTGGACTCCTTACCGGCCATGAGCTTTTGGATATTCGAGCGATGGGCCCATACCACGGTGATGCCGATCATCGCCATGCAAAACTTAAGTCCCAGGCTGCCGTACGGAAAGACCGCGCAGACGGCGATGGGAAGACCGATGGCCGCGGCAAGCGAGCCCACCGACACAAACTTGGTGATGGCGACGGCCACGATAAACATGCCCAGCAGCGAAAGTCCGATGGGCCAGTACCAGGCGAGAATAACGCCCAGGCCCACGGCGATACCCTTGCCGCCATGGAAGTTGAGGTAGGGCGAAAAGATGTGGCCCCACACCGCTGCCAGGCAGATGACGCCGAGCATCCAGTCGCCGGTAGCACCGGGAGCCATAATGCTCGGCGGAAAACCATAGCCTAGATCGGCGATAAGCGGACGCGCGATAATGACACAGATGGCGCCCTTAAGGCAGTCGAGCAGCAGCGTGAGCGCGGCCACCTTGGGACCGGCCACACGCAGTGCGTTGGTGGTGCCAATGTTGCCGGAGCCCGCCTTGCGAATGTCGGTGTGGTTGAACACGCGGCCCAAGATCAGGCCAAATGGAATCGCTCCGAGAAAGAACGAAACCACGGCGCAGATGGCGGTCAGCAGAATCGGATTATGCATCCTTTTGCTCCTTCTTTCTAAAGAAGAGTCGGATGGGCGTGCCGGCAAAATCGAACGTGGAGCGCATGCGGTTCTCCACGTAGCGCTGGTAAGTGTCGTTGACCAGGTCGCTGTGGTTGACGAAGAACGTGAACGTCGGCGGGTTGACGCCCGTCTGGGTCACGTAGTGCATGCGCAGGCGGCGCTTGCCGTCCACCACGGTGTGGCCAAACTCGCGCAGGTCGGTGAGGAACGTGTTGAGGCGCGAGGTGCTGATCTTTTGCGAGCGCGTCTTCTCGGCGGCATCGACCATCGCCCAGATCTTCTCGACGCTGCGGCCGGTCAGGGCCGAGATGCGCAGGTACTGAGCCCAGGGAGCCATAACGCCCAGACGGCGGTCAACAGTCTCCATGCAGGCCTCGCGCTTGCGGTCATCGTCGAGCAGGTCCCACTTGTTGAGCAGCACCACGATGGCACAGCCGCGCTCGATGGCCAAGCCCATGACCTTCTGGTCCTGCTCGGTAACGCCCACGGAGGCGTCGACGACGAGCAGCGCCACGTCGGCACGGTCGATGGCGCGCAGGCCGCGGACCATGGAGTAGTACTCGATGTTTTCGTACACGGTGCTCTTCTTGCGAATGCCCGCGGTGTCGACCATGCGGTAGTGCTTGCCGTTGCGCTCCACGACCGTGTCGATGGCGTCGCGCGTGGTGCCGGCGATGTTGGACACGATAGAGCGATCGGCACCCAAGATGCGGTTGAACAGCGAGGACTTACCGGCGTTGGGGCGGCCGATGATGGCGACGTTCAGCGCGTCGGGGAACTCATCGGCGACCTCGTCCTCTTCCTCCGGAAGCAGGGCAACGATATCGTCGAGCAGGTCACCCGTGCCATGGCCATGCAGAGCCGACAGCGGCGTGGGCTCACCGATGCCGAGCGAATAGAACTCCCAGATGCTGTCGTTCTCGCGATCGGGGTTGTCGAGCTTGTTCACCAGCAGAAAGACCGGCTTGTCGCAGCGCTTGAGCATGCGAGCGACCGACTCGTCCTCTTCGGTGACGCCGGTGCGGCCGTCGACCACAAACAGGATGACGGCGGCTTCCTCGGCGGCGGCGAGTGCCTGGTCGCGGATGGACGTGGCAAAGACGTCGTCGCTCTTAAGCGGCTCGATACCGCCCGTGTCGACGATGGTGAACTCACGGCCATTCCAATCAGCCGTGTGATACGAGCGGTCGCGCGTAACGCCGCGGGACTCATGGACGATGGCGTCCGAGGTTTGGGCCAGGCGGTTAACGAGCGTGGACTTGCCCACGTTGGGGCGTCCGACGACGGCGACGATAGGTTTCATCTGCTCTCCTTTAATGGGTAGGGTCAGTGGAATTAGTAGAGTCGGCAGGCACAATGCCAAGGATGTGCTCCAGGGTATCGAGCAGCTCATGCGGCATGGTAGACACCACATGAACCTCGGCTCCGCGACTGGTAAGGCTTGTGAGTAAATCGTCACGATGATACTCGTCAAGCGTCATGCCGTCAGCGTTGAACATGAGCTTAGGCACAAAGAGCATAACCCCCGACAGGTCTTGCGGCAGCTGCTCAAGGATATCGCTCGCGACGATGAGGCCGGTCACGTCCACGTTGCCGCCAAAGTAGCGGTTCTTGATGGCCGTGACGGTGCCGGAAAGGCCGAGCGGCGATTCCACAAAACGCGCGACCGTATCGCGCGCGCTGGCGCCGGAGAGGCACAGCAGGCGCTGGTCGCGGGCGTTCATAGCCTTGCGAACGCGGGCAAGGCGCTCGGCGTCGGCGGCAAGCACGTCGTCTGTCTCGTCCAGATAGGAGCGGATCATGCCGATGCCGTCGTAGTACTGCGGGTAACCGTCGTAAAAGTCCGCCTCGGGCGGCTCGATGCCGGCGTCCAGATAGAACTCGTCGCTCATCTGGAAGGTGTGGCGGCCAAAGCGCTCGAAGGCGCGGTCCTGGAAGGGCCGGATCATGTCAATGGTCTCGCGCGCGAGCTCGGGCTTGTCGCTATATGACCAGCTAAAGCGGTTCTGGTGCTTGGTAAAACCGAGCGGCACAATGCCCAGGCTCGTGATCTGTTCGTGCTCCTCGCAAAAGCGTAGGGTCTTTTCCAGCTCCTCGCCGTCGTTCATGCCGGGGCACAAAACGATCTGCGCGTGAATCTCGATGCCGGCGGCCATGATGGACTCGAGCACGTCCATGCCGCGCTGGGCGTTACGGCCCATCATGCGGCGGCGGACGTCGGGGCTCACGGCGTGGACCGATACGTTCATGGGGCTCATGTTACGGTCGATGACGTTTTGCACGTCCTCGTCGGAAAGGTTCGTGAGCGTGACAAAGTTACCCTGTAAAAAACTCAGGCGGTAGTCGTCGTCGCGGATGTAGAGCGTGGAGCGGCCGCCCTTGGGCAACATGGTCATAAAGCAGAACACACAGGCGTTTACGCAGGTTCGCATGCCGTCGAAGATGGGTCCATCGAACTCCAGACCCCAGTCCTCTCCGGGAAAGCGGTCGAGCTCAACGGGGGTGACGGTGCCATCGCGCGGGTCGAATACCTCCAGCTCGACGGTGTCGTCGTCTGCTTCCCAAAGCCATACGATCATGTCGGTCAGCTTCTCGCCGTTGACCGTGAGCACACGCATGCCCGGCTCGATACCCACATCCCATGCGGGCGATTCGGGACGCACGTTCTTTACGAGCGCGCCCTCACCCGGCTCGGGGTCGCGGCTGCGCCCGTAATCGGCCACCTCGGCGGCGTATGCGGGTACGGTCTGGTCCATGATTAGCGGCAAAGCTCCTTGATGCGCGCAACGGCGCGTTCGATGTGTTCTTGTGGGGTGGAGGCTCCGGCGGTGATGCCAATGTGGCGCGCGTTGGCAAACCATGCGGCCTCGAGCTCGGAAGCTTCCTCGATGTGATGCGTGTGCTCGCAGACGTCAGTGCAGATCTGTGCCAGGCGGCGGGTGTTGCCCGAGTTCTTTCCGCCCACCACGACCATGCAATCACAGCGGTTGGCGAGGGTTGCGGCTGCCTGCTGGCGCTCGCTTGTGGCAGCGCAGATGGTGTTAATCACGCGCAGTTCCTGCACGCGTGGGGTGATGGAGGCCACGACTTCGGCCAGGTTCTGCGCGGTTTGGGTGGTCTGCACAACCAGGCCCACCTTGCCCTTGAGCGGAAGCGCGTCCGCATCGGCAGCGCAACTCACGACCTGCGCGTCATCGCCGGCATGGCCCAGAATGCCCTCGACCTCGGGGTGGCCTGGCTCGCCCACGACGATCACGCGGTAGCCCTCGCGCACCAGGCGCTCGGCCGCCACATGGACCTTCTTCACGTAGGGGCAGGTGGCGTCGACCACGGTAAGGCCGCGCTCGCGAGCGGCCTCGATTACCTGCGGCACCACACCGTGGGCGCGGATAATCACGGTGCCCGATGCGGCGTCGTCCAAGGTGTCGGCCAGACCGACGCCTGCCTCGGCGAGCTCGCGTACCACGATGGGGTTATGGATGAGCGGACCCAGCGTGTGGACCAGAGTGCTCTCCCCCGCCTGCGGGGCGGCCGCCAATGCCATGTCGAGCGCACGCTGCACGCCGTAGCAGGTGCCGGCGTGGGCAGCGATTTCGATGGTGGGCGCGTCTGCCTTGCCGAGCACAGCCTCGGCAGTATTCATGACGTTCTCACCCATGGCTAGAACCTACCCGGGTGCTCGGCGCACAGGTCGTCGCGCATGGCGTAGACGCGGTTCATGGCCTCGGACTCAAGCCATGCCAGGCGCTCCTTGCGCTTGAGCTCGGCCGGCGCATCGGATAGCGAGATGGCCTTGCCGGCACGGATCCAGCATTTCTTGGGACGCATGAGCTTTTTGCCCGCAGGCGTAATATCAGACCAGCCGCAGATGGCGAGCGGGTTGACGGGCGCCTTGCCCATCTGGGCGATGAGAGCAAAGCCGCCGTGGACCTCTGGCTTGATCTCGCGCGAACGGATGCGTGTGCCCTCGGGGAAGATCAGGACGTCCTCGCCGCGCTGCAGTGCGTGTTGGGCTGCGCGCAGGCACTTCATGTCGGCGGTGCCACGCTCGACGGGGATACCACCCACGCGGCTAAAGGCCCAGCGCACGATCTTGGTTTTGGCGAACTCGGACTTAAAAATGGGGCGAATGCGGCGGCCGCCAAAGAACAGCGCCGTCTCAACGGCCAGCAGCTCAGCCATCGAGGTGTGGTTGCAGATGACCACGCTGCCGCGGCCTTCCTGGCGCTCAAAGAGCAGATCGGCGTCCTCGACCTTCCAGCGCCACATGAGCTTGGAGAAGGCCCAAAGGATTGCCATGACCACGAAGACGGTGCCGCGGATGAGCGCGGGGAACTCGGCGTACGGGGCGTTGTAGTAATCCTCGGGCGTCTGCTTAAACAGGCGCATGGGCTACCTCCTTTGGTTGATGAGGTCCTCGATAATGCGGACGACCTCGTCGATGGTGTGGGCGGTGGAGTCGACGTGCACGGCGTCCTCGGCGGGCACGAGCGGCGCGACCTCGCGGCTGCTGTCGAGCTTGTCGCGCTGCTTGAGGGCGTCGAGGGTCTCGTCGACCTCGGCCTCGAGCTGCTCGGTAGCGAGCGGCTGTGCGTCGTTTTGGTGGCGCTGCAGCACGCGGCGACGGGCACGCTCGCGCGGGTCGGCGGTCAGGAACACCTTGACCTGCGCGTTGGGGAACACGACGGTTCCGATATCGCGACCCTCGGCCACGATATCGCGGTCCTCGGCGGCGCGGCGCTGATGGATGAGCATGGCCGCGCGCACACCCGGGTAGGCCGAGACCTTGGATACGTTAGCGTCGACCTGCGGGGTGCGAATGGCAGCCGATGCGTCCTGGCCGTCAATGGTCAGGCGCGTATCCTCGCCGGTGCTGTTGGTAAAGCGGATTTCGATCTGCTCGGCGAGGGCGTCGATTGCCGCCTCGTCGTCCAGATCGATGCCGCGGTCGAGCGCGGCGAAGGTGACGGCGCGATACATGGCGCCCGTGTCGAGCTTGTTAAAGCCCAGCTGGCGGGCGATCTCCTTGGCGATGGTGGACTTGCCGGAACCGGCGGGGCCGTCGATGGCGACGATCATGCAATGCTTCCTTTCGGTGGTTGACGTGCTGGTATGGGACGCGGGCGTTGATGCGCGACGGGTTGCCTAGCCCGTGTAGCGCTCGCGGTAGGTGTTGCGCTTGGGTGCGGAGCCGTGGCTGCCGTGGTGGCGCGTGCGACTCGCGGTATTGGTCGCCGGCGCGGCGGCGCGCTTGGAGCTGGCCTGCTTAGGCGGGATGCCGCCGGCCTTGAGGATTTGCACCTCGCGGTCGGTGAGCTCGCGCCACGAGCCTTTGGCCACGTCCTTGAGCTCCAGTCCGGCAAAGTTGCAGCGGTGCAGGCGGATCACCGGGTGGTGTATCTTGCTCAGCATGCGCTTGACCTGGTTCTTTCGGCCCTCGCGGATGATGACCTCCACGGCAGTGGTGCCGGGCTTGACACCTTGCGGGGCCACCGCCTCGGCTTCGCGCGCGTTGATGACCCGGCAGATCGCCGGCTGGCACAAGCCGTCGTCGAGCTCGATGCCGCGACGGAGCGGTTCCAAGTCGCGATCGGTCAGGTGGCCGTCCACCAAAGCCTGGTAGGTCTTGTAGACGTGCTTGCTGGGGTGCAGCAGGTCCTGCGACAGGTCGCCGTCGGTGGTAAAGAGCAAAAGGCCCGTGGTGTCACGGTCCAGGCGACCCACCGGGAAGAGTCCCGGAAAGCGGTCGCGGGGGACCAGCTCGGCCACGCAGGGGCGCTCCTGCGGATCGCTCATGGTGGTGAGGTAGCCGGTCGGCTTGTAGAGCATCAGGTACACGGCGCCCTGGTTGAGCTTGACGGGCATGCCATCAACCTCGATGTTGTCGCGGTCGACGTCGACCTTGGTGCCCAGTTCGGTCGCGACCTCGCCGTTAACAGTCACGCGGCCTGCGGTCATCAGGTCCTCCGAGCCGCGGCGGCTCGCCACGCCCGCGCGTGCCAAAAAGCGCTGTAGGCGCATCGTGTGCGGGTAGACGGGCTGGGCGTCGCCTGCGGGCGTTGTGGCGCCTGCGGCGCGCGTCACCTCTGCTTCGTTAGTCCTCGTCATGCATGTCCTCCGAGGTATCGTCGACAACCAGGGTATCCTCGTCCTCGACTGCCTCAACATCTTCAACATCGATATCGATCAGTTCGCGCTCTTCGTCCAGGTCCTCGGCCTGCTCCTCGAGCGTGGACTGAATGCTGCGGCCGCTCAGGCGCTCGCGGATAAACTGGCGCGACTGCTCGTCGGGGGCAAACTGCTCCAGATCGGGCAGGTCGCGAGTGGAGCGCAGGCCGAACTTCTCCAAAAAGGCGTTGGTCGTGCCGTAAATGATGGCCTGACCGCGCTGGGGGTCTCGGCCGAGCTCGCGCACCAGGCCCTTGTCCACGAGCGACGCGATGACGCCGTCGGAGTTGACGCCGCGGATGCCCTTGACCACCTCGCGCGTAACGGGCTGGTGATAGGCGATCACGGCCAGGGTCTCAAGCGCCGCCTGCGACAGCTTTTGCGTGTCCCAGCTCAGCACAAATGCCTCGACCACATCGTGGTAGGCGGGGTGCGTAAACAGGCGCCAGCCACCGGCGACCTCGCGCAGCTGAAAGCCGCGATTGGCCTCCTCGTACTCAACTTTGAGCTCGGCCAAAAGCGACGCGCACTCGCCGGGGGCGATATCCAGCGCACCTGCCAGCGCGGGTGCGCTCACGGGGTCGCTCGACACCAGCAGCAGTGCCTCGAGGGCGCCTTTGAGGCTGTTTGCCTCTAGCGTGGAAAGGGTTGACATGGTTGCCGCTCCTATTCGGTGAGCTCGGGGCCCTTGCCGGGCACGTATGCCTCGGCGCCCTCGACGCGGTTGATTTGAATAGTTCCAAAGATCTCATCCTGGCTCAGTGTGAGCGAGCCGCGCTTGGCGAGCTCCAGCATGGCCAGGAAGGTAACGACGAGCTGCTCGGTAGTGGCATCGCCGTCCAGCAACTCGCGGAAGGTGCAGGTTTGGTGCGCCATGGTAAAGCGGTCGACCGAGGCCACCGTCAGGTCGAGCGGCACGCGATGCGGTGCCACGTGCTCGGCCTCCAGCAGGAAGGTCTGGCGCTTACCGTCCAAGTCGGCGCAGATGACGGCGAGACCGCGCAGGGTGATGCCGGCCAGGTAGTCGGGCATAAGGCCCAGGAACTCGGGGTCGGGGCCGGCCACACGCGGATGCATGCGGCTTTCGACCTGCATGCGCGCGCCAAGGGCCGCCGCCGCGCCCTTAAACTGCTTGTAGGCGATAAGGCGCTGGATCAGGACCTCGCGCAGGGCATCGCCATCGAGTGCGCTGAGCTCCTCGAGGTCTTCGTCATCTTCGTCATCGTCGACGGATTTGCTGGGGGTCTCCTGGGGGACCAGCGAGGCGGCCTTGATGTCCAAAAGGGTTGCCGCGACCAGCAAAAAGTCGCTCGCCACGTCCAGGTCCAGCGCCTCGATGCGCTCGACCTCGGCCAGGTATTGCTCTGCCACCTCGCTGATCGAGATGGCGCCGATATCTACTTTTTGGCGGGTTACCAGCTGCAGCAGCAGGTCGAACGGTCCGCTGTAGACCTGCGTCGACACGCGATACGACATTTTCGACCTCCTTTGACGGCGCCTTCGCGGCGCGGTTTGGGTGCATGCTGCGACCGTTTTGCGCGGTCGACCTGTAAGTTTACCCTAGATGCCGGCGATTGCGAAGTTGAGCAGCTGCTCCGCCAGCGGATACACGGTAACGTCGAAATAGCGGCCAATTACGTCGATGCCGGTCCACATGGGCAGCAGGTACAGCACGATGATAAGGATCGGCATGGCGTATTGCTGCAGACGGTAGTAGTTGGCGAGCGCCTTGCCTTTGAGGAACGGAACGATGATCGACGAGCCGTCGAGCGGCGGGATCGGGATGAGGTTAAAGAACGCGAGCGACAGGTTGACCACGATAAAGGTGGCGCCGAAGTTCATGATTTGGGACGCCACGGCAAAGGACATGCTGGCGTAGAGGTTGCCGTACGCTGCATGCATGAGGGCGGACGCAAGACATGCCAGTGCGATGTTCGATGCGGGACCGGCTGCGCTCACCAGAACCTCGTCGCGCTTGGGGTGCTTAAGGTTGTTGAGGTAGACGGGCACCGGCTTGGCAAAGGCGAACACCGGGCCGCCGGCGGCGAGCATGAGCAGCGGCAGGAGGACGGTACCGAACGGGTCGATATGGTTGACCGGGTTGAGCGAGACGCGGCCGCGCGAACGGGCCGTCTTGTCGCCGAGTGCCCAGGCCGCGGCGGCGTGCGCGCTCTCGTGGATGACGATGCCCACGATGACGGCGACAGCGCTGGCGAGCAGGTTCATGAAGTAGCTGCTGGACATGTCAATCCCCTAGCGGACGCGGCGCGAGGCGCGCGTGAGCAGGTAGTCGGCCACAAACAGGATGACGGCCACGATGGCGTAATCCAGGCGAAACACGCCGCCGAAGGGCGATGTGATGACGCCGTAGCCGGCGATGGCACTCGGCAGCGCGCGCGAAAGCTCAACGACAAAGCCCACGATCTGCAGCTTGGCGGTGAGGCCGCTAAAGCACAGCAGCACGGTCATCGCGCTCATAAAGATGCCACAGATGCGGCACGCGATGGCGATGATGCTCATCGCCACGGCAGCGGCTTTACGAGAGTTCACGCGCGGTCTCCTCTTCGATCTGGGTGGAAAGCTCCAGCCATTCGTCCTCGAGCTTGGGCAGCTCTTGCTTAAGGCCGTTATATTCCCCCAGCGCGGCGTTGAACTTATCCTGATCGGCATAAAGTTCTTCGCTCGCCATCAATTCCATAAGCTCGTCATAGCGGGCGCGCTTCTTGTCGAGCTCCGTCTCGATCTTCTTGAGCTGGTTGCGCACGCCCTTGAGTTTTTTATTGAGCGCGGCACGGGCCTGTGCCTCAGCGCGCTTTTGCTCCTTGGTCTTTTTGCCCTCGGCTGGCTTAGGCGCCGCGGCGGGGGTGTCGGCCTGGGCGGCGCTGGCTTTGGTTACCTTGGTCGCGGCCGGTGTGCTCTCCCCTGCAGCCTCGGCGGCGGCGCGGGCCGCGAGGTCCTCGCGCTTGTAGAGGTAGTAGTCGTAATCGCCGTCGTAGACCGTGACCTTGCCGTCGCGGATGTCGATGATGCGGTTGGCCACGGCGCGCACCAGGTGCTCGTCGTGGCTAATCAGCACGATGGTGCCGGGGAAGTTTTGCAGGGCGTTCTCGAGCATGTCCACCGAGTCGATGTCCAGGTGGTTGGTGGGCTCGTCCAGGCACAGGAGTGCCTCGGGGGCCACGAGCATCTTAGCCAGGGCCAGACGCGCCTTTTCGCCACCGGAGAGGACGCGGACCTGCTTTTCGATGGAATCGCTGTCGCTAAACAGGAAGGCGCCCAGCAGGCTGCGCTGCTGCGGCACGGTCCACCTGGGCGTGACAGTGTCGATCTCTTGCAGGACGGAATTGGACTCGGTCATGCCCTCGAGCGCGTGCTGGGCATAGTAAGCGACGCCGACGTTGGTGCCCAGGTCGCGCGTGCCGGTGGTGGGCGGCTCCAGGCCGGCGAGGATCTTCATGAGGGTAGACTTGCCGGCTCCGTTGGGGCCGACGAGCGCCACGTGCTCGCCGCGGTAGAGCTTGAGGTCGATGTCGCTGTAGATGTGCTTGTTGCCGTAGGACTTTGAGACGCCCTCGAGGCCCACGACCATGTCGCCGGAGCGCGGCGGGTCGGGGAACTTAAAGTCGATGTGTTTGTGGCCCTCGGGCAGGATGACGAGCTCCTTTTTGATCTGTTCGATCTTGCGGATGCGCTCCTGCGCCTGGGCGGCCTTGGTGGGCTTGTAGCGGAACTTGTCGACGAAGACCTGCATGTGGGCGATGTCGCGCTCCTGGGCAGCGCGCTTGGCGCGCATCTGCTCCAGGTTGTCCTCGCGCTGCTTGAGGTAGCTGCTGTAGTTGCCGGTATAGGTGGTCACGCGACGGTTCTCGAGCGCGGCAACGTGATCGACGCAGGCGTCCATGAAGGCGCGGTCGTGGCTGACGATGAGCACGGCGCCGTCGTAGTTGGCGATAAAGCCGCGCAGCCACTGGACGCTTTCGAGGTCCAAGTGGTTGGTGGGCTCGTCCAGCAGCAGCAGGTCGGGGTGGCGCAGGAAGAGCTTGGCCAGCGCGATGCGCATCTGCCAGCCGCCCGAGAACTCGGAGCACGGGCGCTCAAAGTCGGTAACTTTAAAGCCCAGGCCGGACAGGATCTTGCGGGCGTTGCTCTCGAGCTCGTAGCCGCCCAGGTGCTCAAAGCGGTCCTGGACCTGGCCGTACTCGTTGAGGAGTGCGTCGACGTCCTTGCCTTGCTCGGAGAGCTCGGTGATCTGGGCCTGCAGCTCGTTGGCGCGCTCGCCCATGCGGCGGATTTCCTTGGCGGCTGCCATGACCTCGGCGAGGATGGTGGTGTCCTTGTGCTCTAGGTTAGTTTCCTGCTCTAGGTAGCCCACCTGGCAGTCCTTGGCGTACTGGACCTGGCCGGCGTCGGGGCTGTCGATGCCCATGATGATCTTGAGCATGGTGGTTTTGCCGGCGCCGTTGGGTCCTACAAGCGCAAAGCGCTCGCCGGGGTTGATCTGGAAGGACGCGCCGCTAAAGAGGACGCGCGCGCCGAAGCTTTTTTCGATCTTGTCGACCAGGAGGATCATGGTGCCGCCTTTGACCTTGTGTTCCTATATGAAAAAAGGCCCCAACTTGCGTTGGAGCCTCATTCAATGCTCGGGTGGAGACGAGGGGGATCGAACCCCTGACCTCTTGACTGCCAGTCAAGCGCTCTCCCAGCTGAGCTACGCCCCCGTGCGAAAAGTACTATACGGGAACTCGGACGGCGATGCAAGGACAATTTTGGAAAAACTTTCGCGGGCGCCGGCGCGCACGCGCGGGTGCGCGGCCCACGCACGGTCCGTGCGCCGGCCGACTTGGCGCGCGGAGCACGGACCGCCCCGCGCAACCGAGTTTCCTGAGCGCCGCTAGTCCCATTATCGGGCCTGATTGCGAAGCGCCCCTCCCCTGCGCTTCAGAACCATGCCAGTTTACTACGATGAATCAGGAATGTCCGACCACACTCGCCTTTTGGCGTAAGCGGCGGGCTTCCTACCTGCGGTTTTGCAAATGAAGAACACGCGGTGCTCGGGCATCGCCGATCCGTCGTAGTAAACCGGCATGGTTTTGAAATGGCATCAGGTTGATTTCACGCACAAATATGTTGGACCCCTGAAATATAGGCTTTAACTATTTTTAAAACACGTCTTTTCCGCGACGCGCCTAGATTAGCTGTTGTTTAGCATCGGATTTGATCTTGCGTTGTGCGACTTGCTCGTGCATGGTAGTATTTCACGACGTGAAGCGAAGAAATTAGGCCTGAGTTGCCTTTGTTAGAATTGCATTCACCGTTCAAAAGGGCTCTTGGCGCAACGGTTAGCGCAGGGGACTCATAATCCCTGGGTTCTGGGTTCGAATCCCGGAGGGCCCACCAGAGTATTTCGAGGCCGGGCATTACGTCCGGCCTCTTTGTTATTAGTGCTGCAGACTAGCTTTGCCATCCAGAGACGTAAAGTTATTAACATTCATATTCGTATTTAACAATGGGTATGTCGCCAAGATGCTACCCAGCCAACACATGACCTAAATCTATAGATATGAAAAAAGGCCCCAACTTGCGTTGGAGCCTCACTCATTGCTCGGGTGGAGACGAGGGGGATCGAACCCCTGACCTCTTGACTGCCAGTCAAGCGCTCTCCCAGCTGAGCTACGCCCCCGTGCGAAAAGTACTATACGGGAACTCGGACGGCGATGCAAGGACAATTTTGAATAATATTTTGCGACGCGTGGAACGGGCACTGGGCCGAAGAGACACACGATGCCCGACATAGCCCGCGGGGCGAGCCCCGCGGGCGGCGGTAAGCCCGCCGCCTTCCTTCCCGGGGCTCGGCATGTCGCCCCAGATGCCGCCGGCCAGACCAAAGCGATCCGCGGTGCATCCGAGAGCGTGAGCCCTTCCGCACGCCTTCGGGCCAATTTACGGAACCGTGCTTAGCTCGCCCCAGCTAGTCGCTTCATAAACAGACCGGTTTACTACGCTGATTCTCGGATTTCCGACCTCACGCCTACTTTCACAAAGAGGGCAGGCGATCTACCTGCGGTTTTACGAGCGGCAAATTCGTTGTGCTCGACCATCCCCAATCCAACGTAGTAAACCGGCGTGGTTATAAAATGGCACTTAATTACTGGCAGCATATAAAGTGTTAAAAATGCTCACTTGGGCATTATTACTTACCAAAATCAAGCCAATTGCACAGAACGTTGGCCCGCAATCTGGTTTCAGCGCATCTCATCGCCTCGGTTTTTGGTTTGTAGCGCAACTCCAATCGCTCGCACACACTGTGAATGATGGCATCAAGCTGATCGTGATCATTGAGCATGTCATGGGTTACAAGAAATACGTCGTATCCCATGCTTTGCAATGCTGTCATTCGGGCGGCATCGTGGTCAAGCACGGCGCCCGATCCATGGATAACCTCTCCTTGAAGTTAGATAATCACAGCCTTCATTGTTATTGGGTTTACGATAACGATATCGCCGTAACAGATTTTCTGGCCTGCGATTTTCCGAGCTGAATTCGACAGCGGTGTTAGGTCGTTGACGAATATGTTTTTAAACTCCGCTCCGCCGGCGCGCCTCGGATGACTTAGCAACATGATTCCAGCAACTTCTAGCGGGGATGCAGCAATACCCATTACCTGCTGTGCGGCTTCGTAGAATTGCTTTCCCCACATCTCGCTTTTAACCTTCGCTGCAAATCTATGCAGTTCTTCTATTTCAATAAGAGGCTTTCTCATCCAGAGCGATGTGCCCTTTCCGTTAGCTTTATTTCCGGATCCGTCATCCAGCTGCCCACTTTGATTATTCTCGCTGTCCTTCTGGTGCGCCCGAGCATAGACTCGCTTCCATGGGGCCTCGTCTTGAGTTTCGTCTAGTTCAAACAGGCTTTCTGTGGTGTACTGCTCTTCTTCTGATTTTGCCTGCTCAAGTGCCATGTCGACCGCGGATGATGGTTTAAAAACCGAGAACCATCCGCAAAATTCGTACATAGCCAGAACCAGGTCGCATGAAGAAACGCTTCGAGTCATGGTGAATAACGTATTAAGAGGGTCTGTGACGCTAAAGCCCATACCCGTGTCGATGGAAACTTTGTCTGTATAGGCGCTATTCCATCGGATGGTCCTTCTTGTATCGGAATGCAGGTTACTTCGTGTTGATGCTGCTGTGATGACTGGCGTCTTGAGGACGTCGGTTACGAAAGGGGCTTTGGATAGGGCTCGCCAGCCGTCTTCGGAGTTGGGTAGGCGCGGGTAGAGGTCGCGCACCTGCGGTGGGCAGCGCCAGTAGCGGAATGCGGTGTTTGCGCAGACGATTTCGTCCATTTGCGCCTCCCCTGGTATCGACCGTAGGTCATGCGGATTGCGATCATGGCCGATTGTCTACCGGGGCATCATGCGGGTAAGTACCGGAAGCAAACCAAAAGCTTGACGAGTTCCGTCTAAAAACTGTCGTGTGATAAAAATCCGCTGGAAGGCGCTCTGGGCATGTGGTCCCTATCTCCACATTTGCACTCGGATCACAAGGGGAATTCAATGAAAATACACTTGCGTTTTCTACATAACGTGCAATGGCGTCAGCAAAAAGGTGCGATAAAAAATGACGCCTTAAACGGCTACGATTTGTTTTGGTGTCATTTTTGATGCCAGCTTTGGTATAAAAAGAAAAAGGCCAGAGGCTTAACACCTCTGACCTGCGCTTTTGATGGTGGGCGATACAAGATTCGAACTTGTGACCCCATCCGTGTGAAGGATATGCTCTACCCCTGAGCCAATCGCCCGTCGCCTTTCGGCAAAAGAGATACTATCATAGCCGCGCGTGGTTTACCAAGAACTTTTTACCCCCGATTTTAAATTCGTGGGCGCGGACCGCGCCACCGCAATCAGGGCAACCGACAAACACCCAGCTAAACCGCCCTTTATCGCTTGATCCACGAGGTCTCGGGGCGACAGATAAGTCGCGCGTTGTTGTAGGCCATGTCGAGCGTGAGGCAGGTGCGTGCGGCATAAAAGCCGTCCTCGCGCTGGATGGTCAGCGCCAGCTCGGGCTTGTCGCCGGTCAGGCACAGCGGCAGGAGCAGCTGGATCCGGCCGCCGTAGAATTGCGGGACGGCGAGCGTGTAGTTGGCGGCGGCGCGGCGGGCGGCCTCGACGACGGCACCCTCAAAGGCACGGCGTAGCAGCAGCGAGTTGCCCTCCCCCATCAGGCTGGCAGGGATGCGCGTCAGGTTCTCCTCGTCGCCCAGAATGTGGTCGATGTTGGAGCGGATAGGCAGGCGGTAGTCAAAGACCAGCTCGGAGGGGTCCTCGGCAAAGCGCACGCGGCACGGCAGGTACTCAAATGAGACCAACATGGGGTCGCTTTCCTTAAAGAAGCCCTTCAAAAACCAGCGCTGGCGCGCGTCGGGTTTGGTGTTGGGCTCAAACAGGCCGTAGATAGTCTCGTAGCGGCGCGTGTACAGGCCGGTGTTGAATAGACAGCGGTCGTCGTCGAACACCAACGGGAGGTTGGACGGCGCGGTCTGGTCCGCGTCGCGCTCGGTCAAAAACACCGCGCGGCTAAACGAAAACGACAGGTAGTTTTTGAGGATGCGGTTGCCGGGACCCCAGTCCTCGGGGTCGGCAAGGTCGGCCAGGCGGTTGTAGCAGGGCTCGGGGCAAAACGCGAAATCGTACACATTGCTGCACAGGGTACAAGGGAGTTCCATATGGCTTCCAATCAAGATAATGGCAGGAGTGCGGATGCTTAGATTCTATACGCGCGACGCAATACCGGGGAGCACAACGCAGTGGCATTAGGAGTCGTACTCCAGGGCGATCGGTTGCCAGACGAGGTCTCCGATAGTACAGTCCAGGGTGTTTGCGAGCGCCAATGCCGAGGAGACCGAGGCGCGGCGTAGGTCGAGCTGGTTCTGCTCGTAGAGTTGTATGGCGCGAAGTTTAACCCCCGATTGGGCGGCGAGCTGTTTTTGCGTTAGGCCGGCCGCCTTTCGTGCCGCTTTGAGGCCCTTTTTGCCTGCCTGGGCGTTGTTCCATTTTTCGATGACAATCTGGGCGAATTTGTCTTCAGAGGCCTCGTGAAGCGGATGGTACGAGCCGATGATCCAATCGAGCGGAGCGACTTCGAGTAGCTCATTAAAACCCAGGCTGCACATCCATTGCGCATAGGCCAAAACCCAGCCCGCCCAATACTGAGGCGAACGGTCGAACGGATAGGTCTCCCTGCATTCGACGGGGCTTAGTCCCGCATGGGCGATAATATCGCGCGCGAGCTCGTCGCCCGACATGCCGCAGACGACGCGAGGTATACCGTGCTCAAACTGTTTCATCTCAAAAGCGTTCGACAGGATCGCCGTCAACTCGGCTGGATTCAACCCTTGGTCACAGAGGGCAAAATCGACCGCCTCCCCCAGCGTTCTCATGGCATCCTCGAGATACATCTCACTGTAGGCGTGGGTCATCGCCCGTCATCCCCTCTCGAATGATATCGACGACACGAATACCCTCAAACTGATTTTCGGCAAGTAGCCCCCGATACTGCGCCCTTGCCGCTACATCTCGCTCCTTGGCCAATGGGCCATACAGAGCTTGTGGCGCACGTTCAAATCCAGCAAAACGAAAGCTCTTAAACGCGCGCTTACTTTTAAGCACAATCTGCTCTCCCAAGTTGCCGAGCCTCATAGATCGACCAAGCTGTTCGACGGTAATCGTATTGTTCACAAAAGCTCTGGCATAGCTAAAGTACGAGTCGTCCGCACGCCATCCCCTTATTACGTCGCAAAAACTAGTGTCAGGCAGAAAGTGATCGTGGAGATATTCGCACGCCCCCGCGGCAATGGCGGTGTCTGTGCGAAAAGAACGATGTTCAACGAGCAACGCTATCCAATGCAGAACGCAATACTGCGGCGATAGCAAGTCGAGAATTTTGAGATCGTCTATATCGAGTTCATAGCGATTCGCAAAGCCATCGGCATCACGCGAGCACGCCCATTCCCTTGCAAGGTCGAGGCTCTCTGTGCAATAGAAACCCTGTCCATAGTCGTTATGGACTTTCCCCAGGCTAAGCTGGGGAGTCTCAATGATCTTCTGAGAACCATGCCACAGTTCCACATGAGTCTCCTTACAGGTATCGCCCTAGCGATAGTTTAGCACACTATCGCTAGGGCGATACCTGTATTCAAAGAGCAAGAGAGTGTATGGAACCGAGTTTGAGTTCAATACTGGCTTCAAAGACTCTCCAAGTCCGGAAGTATGCGACAAAATACAGACTTGCTGATCACGCCGGAGCACACTAACGCCTCTACCTGCAGTTTCTTTGCGAGAATAGGGCAGTGTGCTCGGCTGGTTCTGATTTTCCCCACACTTCCGGAAATCGGGAGCATCAGCGGCGGCGTGCAGCTTTGAGAGCCGCTGTTCCCAGCACGAACAGCAATGCGGACACGGCAATCAAATGGCGTCGGCGGTCTTGGGAAGTGATGAGGAAGTCGCGGTTGCAGTCTTGGGGTTTGAGGTCTTGGCGACCGTGGTCATCGCCGTCGTGCTTGTCGTCTTTGTCGCGATTGCGGGCTTCACCGTGGGGTGCGTCACCTGTTTCGTAGCGGCCCCTCTATTAGCAGGGTCAACATCGGCAGTGGACCCGCCATCCCCCGGCGCCTCGCCGCCAGATGTATCGGTCTCCCCTGTCGGGACGGTGGCGCCCTCGGGCTCTACAACAACGTTCGTCGCCGTCATTGAGCCTGCGTCTACCATGCTGTCGGCCCCGAAGGCCCTGTCCAGTAAAATGACATTCAAGCCATGGCAGTAAATGGGATGTGACCGCGTCGATCTAGCATTGGTTTTAAGAGTTGCTTAGGTGCAGTGCGTTGTGAATAGAATTAATTTAATCGATTTAAACCCATTATTAAATGCGTTAAATAACGTAAACCTATTTGACGAAAAAATCGTCAAATACTATTCTGCTGATAACTACCAGGTTAATGTGAGGTAGCTGATCACCTAGGAGACGCCATGCTTATCAGATTTTCATTTAAGAACTTTAGGTCTGTAGGCGAAGACCCGATAACACTGGACATGGTCTCGACCTCTAAAATCCAGCGCTTTAAAGATCATATTTGCGCAACTTCGCATAACGCGCGCATTTTAAGGAATGCCGTTATCTATGGAGGTAACGCTTCTGGTAAGAGTACGATTTTTACCGCGCTTCTCTTTATGAGGCATGTTGTTTTAAATGGCGCGCTTCCTCAGGGGGCGCAGGTTGAGTATTGCAAGTGTGGCGCTGGCCTTAAAGATCAGGACTCGGTTTTCGATATTCAGCTCTATATAAATGGACGCGCGTTCGATTATGGGTTCAGCTGCAACTTAACTCAACTAAAAGTTATTTCAGAATGGCTTTACGAGCTCGGTGACAAGCCTGAGAAATTATTTGAGAGAACCGGTTCGGATTCCGTTGATTGCCAGGGTCTCGAGCAAAACTCATCCGAAGTTGACCAAACGAGGCTTGGTGTATATCGCGATGATTTCCTCCATCGTGCACGCGAAGGCATGGGATCGGAGCTCTTTTTGTCGGCGCTGGCAAATGGCAGAAATTATTTAGACGGCTCTGCTTTAGCGTCATTGGCAGATGTCTATTCTTGGTTCAACTCCAATTTCTCGCCCATCGGTGCGGGTCAAAGCCCTATGTCTTCTGAGTTTTATGGACACGGTGCCAATTTGGATAAGGTCGCCGAGGTGCTGGCCTCCTTTGATACGGGCATCAATAGCCTTCACAAGCAAGAAATTGGGATGGATGAGCTCGAAAAGTATATTCCTGCTGAAGCCCTGCTTTCCATTAAGCGTATCGTCAGTGAAAATATCCCTTCTGGCCCTCAGACAGAGTCGACTGTTACGTTTCGCAGCGACGACGTGTTTCTAAGCATTGAAAGCAAGGGTGTGTCCGAGCCGCACGCCACGGTGCTTAAACTACGCCATGAGGGCTCTGTTCTCGACTTCGATTTTGGAGAAGAGTCGGACGGAACCAAGCGATTGTTCGATTTTATGGACATCTTATTTACTAAGAGCAAAGACAAGCTGTTCCTGATTGATGAGCTTAATCGCAGCTTTCACCCCATGCTTACCCAGCAGCTTGTCTCGCTGTTTAACCGTGTCCACGCGCAGGACGACTGCCAGCTGGTATTCACAACTCATGAAAATGCAATCATGAGTTTTGAATATTTTAGGCGTGATGAAATCTGGTTTGTCGAGCGTAACGGTCAGGGTCATTCGGTCCTGTTCCCACTCGATAAGTTTGCAGACAACAGAGCAAGATCCGATGCCCGTGTTAATAAGCAATATCTAGAGGGTCGTTATGGTGGCATACCGGTTTTATCAACAGGAAGAGCACTCAGTGCGCTAGGAGTGATTGGGGAATCCGATGCCTCCGCTTAACTCTCTTGACACCTGGTCTAGCAGAAATGAATGGAAAGCCAAAATCCAAGTGTTTTCTTATCGGCGAAGGAGCAAATACGGAATACTGGTACTTTGACTCTCTTGCAACGCGACTAGCCAAAGAAGGAAAGCCGGAACTAATCGAGCTAAAGCCTGTTGAAAGAACTGAGCGTGAGAAAAACCAGTCCTCACCCAGAAAATTATTGGAGCACGCTGTTGCCGTTATCAATGGTCAGGCTAATGGGGGCGAGTTCATAAAAGATACTGATCGCGTTGTAGTTGTTTTCGACGTGGACATCTTTAAGGACGACCCTGATGGATATGCGACGTTGCTAGCCGACTTTCGAGCTGCACGGATTGAGGTGGCCGTGACATATCCGAGCTTTGAGCTTTACTTGATGTTGCATAAGCGTGGTGCCCTCGAGGCCACTATTTTGCCGCATAGACAGGAGATAGAAGAAAATGGTCACGCTCCAGGCAGTCGGCGTCGGTTTATTGAAAAGCTTGCTAGTGATGAACTTGGAATGAATCCGAAAACCAACCATCACATTGGCGACCTTGCTGCAAATTTCGAAATAGCACTAGTCGCCGAAACAAAGCTCAATCAGAACCCCGATCTTGCCGTTGGGCGCTTGACCTCTAATGTCGCAAAGACTATTAGGGGCGTAATTGAAGATGGGGCCATCGATTTGTAAGGCGATGCAAAAGGCTTGGTTGCAGGGCCAATCGAATACGTTCATGGACGAAGTCGCCAACACTATTTTTCGCCAACCTGCCGGGGATAACGCATGTGAGACTAGCGAGAGCTTTCACTGGTAACAACTTGGGCAACGAGGTCCGTGCAGGCCCCGGTGCCCAAGCGTGATATTGAGGGTTCTGATTCGCCGTATTTAGTAGAGAACAAATGGGTTAACGCCCAAGTCCACAA
This sequence comes from uncultured Collinsella sp., assembly GCA_902470345.1. Lineage (GTDB taxonomy): Bacteria > Actinomycetota > Coriobacteriia > Coriobacteriales > Coriobacteriaceae > Collinsella. The sequence continues at coordinate 57,865 of CABRGB010000002.1, read as the reverse complement.
CATATTTTGAGTACAGGCAAATTAGCATCGATGCGCTGCACTGAGAAGTGCCATCCCTAGCAGGAAAAGTACCGGGGATATTGCGATCCAATGGCTGTCGGCGGTCTTGGGAAGTGATGAGGAAGTCGCGGTTGCGGACTTGGTGTTTGAGGCCTTGGCGACCGCGGTCTTGGTCACCGCCGTCGTGGTTATCGTCTTTGTCGCGATTGCGGGTTTCACCGCAGGATCCGTCGCAGGTCCCGTACCGGGTTGCCCCGCAGCAGGGTCGGCGCCACCAGAAGGCTCGCCCGTGCCATCCCCCGGCACCTCGCCGCCGGATGTAACGGTCTCCCCCGCCGACGCCGTGGTATCCACGGGCTCGATCGTCACACGCGCTGCCACGGACCCGTCGGCATCCACCACACCGCCTGCGCCAAAGGCTCCGCCCGCAGGCGCCACAAAGCGCGCGGATGCAAGCGACCCGCCCAGGCAGGCGACGCCGCCGTCGGCGCCCGAAGCATCCAGCCAGGACGCATCGACGGTAAGCTGCCCGGCCGCGCCACCGCCAGCAGTCCCGCCCAGCAAACACACGCCATAGGCGCGCACGCCTGCGGCGACAACGCGCCCACCGCCGCGAACGGCAAGACCGTCCGCGATCACGCCGGCCACCCGCGCATCCGCGATGCCGGCGCCGTCGGCCCGCGCGTCAACCTTGCAGCCGTCCACCGCGAGCGTCCCCGACACGTAGATTCCGCACTGCGAGCCCGTGGCCACCAGCGACCCGGTGCCGCGGAGCGTCAGATCGCCCCACACCTCCATGCCGCACCGCGAGATGTCCACGTCGGGCGCGCTCGTCTCGACAACAGTGTTCTGCCCGGTCAGCGTCACCACCAGTTCGCCGTCGGCGCCGATGGCCTCGCCCGTGTAGCCGTTAAGATGCAGATGGTCGACATCGGTCCAGGCCCAACCGGGGCCCGACACACCCGGCTCGTAGTACGTGGCGCCCGCGATGAACAGGCTGTCCGCGCCCGCGGCATAAGAAGGCCCGCCCAGCAAAACGCATAGGCAGGCCATGGCAGTAAACAGGATGTAGTGTCGGCTAGTGTGGAACGCGGTGGCAAACATAACCGCTCCGATCTTCGCAAGAGCCATTGGAAACTGCGCCAGAAAACTACCTGGTAGCAGCAGTTATTAGTGTAGCGAGATCAGGCGAGTGGCGAACGAATTAGCTGTAAACGAACCCCAAAATTAGGTGTAAATCGTTTTGCCAGTCGGTGAAAGGAAGATTCACGTTAGGCAAATATGCCGACCGCTGATTCCAAAATTAGCAGCACAGGGAAATTGACAATATCAAGTTACCAAAACCTTTCCTCAATGACGCCCCATGTCGTGTCCTCGCAAGTTGGATACCGTTGTAGCAACACCTTAGTAATCGGGTAAATAGTTGAGAAGCTATTCACGGAGTTCACTACGATTGAAGGATTTAAATAATGCACCAACTAATAATTCTTGGAAATGGATTCGACTTGACCTGCGGACTGAAGTCAAAGTTCTCAGATTTTTATCGCAATAGGATGAACGCAGCATGCTCAATTGAATCGATTCCTAAGGACGAAAGAAATGTCTGGGATGTCATTCTTTCTGAAATCGGTGAAAACGACCCATTGTGGTGCAATATAGAAAGCCTTATTTCAGCGTATGTGTTCCATGATGACGACTTGGGTTCAAGATTGGACCACATGTATGAGCAACTGGTGTGGACAATTGATCCGTCAAAACCAAATCGTTCTGAACATCCAGATAACGCCGTATACAATTACGTTTCAACTAGTCTGGGTAAGGAAAACGTTTCCCAGGATGAGCTCACCCATTTCCTTCTAACCTCACTAAAAGATTACGAGCATATCTTTGCGAGCTATCTAGAAAAACAAGTCGATAATAACAATAAATACAGGGAAAAGGCTGTGGAGTATTATGCAGCCATTCGCAATGCCTGCATTAATAAGGCCCAGCAAAAGAACTATGAAACATCTATCTTAAACTTTAACTATACAGCCCCATTAAAATCGGAAGATCAGCAGCTGGGAATTGTTGCTGCCCGGAATATTCATGGCTCACTGGACAAAACGGACACAATATTTGGCATTGACGGAAAAGACGTCGCTGAAGACCATCCGGCGGTGCCGTTTACAAAAACATATAGGCTTATGTCATTAGTGCCATACGAAAGCGAAACTGCAAAACTCTGCGACAGCAATACCCGTTTCATCAAGATATTCGGACACTCGCTTTCTCGGGCTGACTATTCCTACTTCCAATCGATTTTTGACACCGTCAATCTATACGGTGGAGTTACTAAGCTTGTATTTCTATACAAAAAATATCCAAACAAGTCAGATAAAACAGTTGATGAGCAGGCAATTCGAGAAGATCTGTACTCACGCATATCGCATCTTCTGTATGAGTATGGAAGCACACTCGACAATAAAGACCATGGAAAGAATCTCATGCATAAACTTCTTCTAGAGCAAAGGTTGCTCATTAAAGACGTTGACGAGAATATATCAGTCTTACCTTCCAATATATATTTGCTTTAACACCTAATCCAGATTCGGCTCCCTGAGGTGGTAATTGAAGAGTAGGACCGGAGAACGTACGTATATCTATAAAAGCGTAATCAAAGGCTAATGGGACTTGTTTAACCAAAAGAGGGTGTATCGGTTTGCGCCGATACACCCTCTTTTCAATAATTGGATTTATGCACAAGGACAGAGTCGCCGCAGCCGTCAGCTCTCCCCTATTCCCTCTTAAACAGATCCCTCGTGTACACCTTGTCCGCCACGTCCGTGAGCTCGTCGCTCCAGCGGTTGGCGACGATCACGTCGCAGCCGGCCTTGAAGGCCTCCAGGTCGTGGGTCACCTCGGAGCCGAAGAACTCCGGCGCGTCCAGCGTGGGCTCGTAGACCACCACGGGCACGCCCTTGGCCTTCACGCGCTTCATGACGCCCTGGATGGAGCTCGCAATCCTAGCCTTGTCCTCCCGCTCGGCCTCGAGCTTGCAGATCTTGTTGTCCACCGTCTCGGGCTTCCAGCGCGAGCGTTCGGGCCACGCGGCGAGCTTCGCCTGCCTCTGGGTTCTGCTCGCAACGCGCTCGTGGCAGTATGTCTCGTGACGCGGGTTCGCCAGCGGCTCGTCGGCGTCCAAGCGTCACCTCCAATCAATCGCGCCCCGCCGCGAAAAGCGGGGAGCCGCCCCGGAGGGCGGCCCTGATTAGTCGTAGGTGTTTCCGCTTCCTGCTAGTTGTAAGCTGGCATAGGGATGAAGAATCTCGCGAAGACCGCGGCGGCGAGGAAGACGAGGGCGATGAAGTTTGCGATCTTCACGATCTTGGCCAGGTCAGGGCATTCAACTCTGGTCACCTTTCCCAGGAACGAGAGCAGGATCGCTATCGTGTCGAATAGGAATACTCCTATCACTGTCGCCATCGCGCATAGCCTGTAGATGCTCGCCCTGTCGATGCTCTGCAGGATGGATGAGGAGAAGGTCAGGCCCGCGACGAAGGCGACGACGATGCCGGTGAACACGCCGAGGACGGACACGTTTTCACGCTGCGCCTCTCTCTTTTCCTCCTCAATTCGCTTCAGCGAGTCATCTTCCAGACGTTTGATTTCGCTTTCCGTCTTTTCCTGCTGCTCTTTGATTTGCTCGTCGAGTTGCGTGCTCCTTTCCTCGAAGGAGCACATCATCTTCATCTGCTCCGTGTAGTGGAGTAGGCGCGTCTTCTCAAGCTCGATGTGGTCGCACAGCTTACGTACACTATCGGCCTGCTCCGAGCGGGGTCGGTCTTCCAGCATGCTTGTCAGGACCTTGCCCATGTTGTCGGCCAAGCGGCTTACGGGGTATGGGACGTTCGTCGGGTCGAGCTCGCAATCCTTGTAGTCAAACACGACGTTGCAGACGTCCGAGTATCTATGGCGGAACTTCACCTGCCCGCCGTACAGCTTTTCGAAGAAGGCCTTGACGTCGGCGATGTTTTCATCCGAGAGGGAGAGGCCTGGGTCGTCGGACGCTAAGGTTTCCAGAAGTTTGGTCAGCGCATCCCTTTTCTGTGTCTCATCGGAGTCCGCCTCGACGTCGGGAACAATGAGCATCGATTTCTCAAGATAGTCGCCGTTTGCGGCTTGGAGAACGCTCGTCAGAATCTCAAGGGCTCTTTTCATGCCGGCGGGCACTTCTTGATTCTCAGCCATTCTGGTCCGCCTTTGCGGCCGCGACGATGAGACCGTTTGGGATGATTCCCTTGTCTTGTCCGCGCCTATTGTAGACCTCATCCCACGGGGACCCCTTCGCATGGGAGACCCGTACGAGGTTCCAGGGAGAAAGTCCTCGCAGTTTTTCGATGATGGTGTTGATGAAATCTTCCTGCTCGTCGTTCTCGAAGCGGACTGCGTCAGGGAAAATCATCTTTATGGGCGAACCGCCGAACTCGGAGAACTTGACGTATACGTCGCGGATGACCGGGCCGTACTGCCATGCCTCGAACGTGTCGTCGAACAGGGGCGAGTCGTACCCCTTGATGAAAGTTAGTTGCAAGAAGTACAGCATCTTCTGTAGCTGTAGGTTGCTGACCGGCTTGTTGTCTTTATAGCATTTGTCAACTACGTATTTGGCGATTCCCATGGCGGTGTAGCTTGCGGTCGTGTTCATAATCTCCTCCTTTTGCCCATCATACCAGTGATGTGCTTCCCATCTGCGCGTATCGCGATAAAAGCATCTCAGCTCGCCCGGACAAAAAACGGACGGCCCGGACGGCCCCTCCAACGGGGGGTTTCGGTCTCGGACGCGCCCCCTAGTCTTCCACGGCCCCGGCACCAGGACGACCGGCACGAGCGGCAGAAACGCCACGAACACGAGCGCCGTGACCGCAATGCCCAACGCCCATTTCACGTCTTCGCCCATCACTTCACATCCTTCCGCTCGAACCTGCAGAAGCGCCCACATGCGGCCAAGGTCGCTACCGCGTATCTCGCGGTCGCAGCACCCCCCCGCTGATGGCGCGGGCGCGCTCCCTGTACACGCCGTCCACGCGTGCCGCTGCGGCGAGCCTGGTTCTGCAGTCGGCGAGCCCGGACTCGAGCTCCCAGCTCGTCACCGATCAGATCGGGGGGGTCTGCCCCAAGGCCGCCGAGGTGCTCGAGAAGGCCGAGGCCGACGCCCTGGGCTACCTGGACTTCCCCTGCGAGCACCACGTCAGCCTGCGCACCAAGAATGTGCAGGAGCGCACCGACCGCGAGCTCAAGCGCCGCAGCCGCGTCATACAGGTGTTCCCGAGCAGGAAGTAGCCCATCAGGATGATGGGCGCCGTGTTCGCCGAGATGGACAAGGAGTGGGTCGGCCGCCGCTGGTTCAACGACGACTCCATCGGCAGGGCCGTCGAGGGCGCCGTCGCCGAGCACGTGGCCAGGTTCATCGCGCTCGTCGTGGCCGACAGCCCGATTCCCGGCGGGAAGGCGACGTGACATACGCTAGGATGACGGCATTCTAGGCGATTCTCGGTTCCTCGGGTCGACTCCGGCTACCCTTGAGAACCGAGACCTACACCAACGATCGCGACACTACCGCACGCTTCGTGCCATCTGGATTGTTTTGGAAAAGAAAACGCCTCATGCTAGGCGCGTACAGGCTCTTCGTGTCAACGTGTATCAGCCTACCATGGAGCGGCGTTGCAGTGCGGCATGGAACGGCGTAGCAAAACTGATGCAATAATCAGCGAATAATCACAAGACCGGAATGGGGCCATGGCGACCTTCTTCAAAGGAGAAGGCCGCCATGGCAAGTCGAAATTCAACTCAGGGATTACTGAGCTCTTCGGAGAGAGTTCACATTCCGAAGACCTAAAGTATCAGTTCGTTAATGTGACCCTTGGAAACTTTCAAGAGTTGTTCAACGCGGTAGACAGATTGCTCGACGAGAGAGGCATCGTTCTGTCTGCCTAATATTATCCTATTGCTTTGTATGTAGCAGGACGGCCATCAGGCAATTATGCACGATGGCCGTCCATTCTATTAACTCCGTGCCTCAAGACGCGGCTCAATCCTGAGCTTGATTGGCTGCAAGTTGCGATACTCCTGGAGCGTACTGTTGTAAAGACTGCCATTGTAGCCTGGAGCATCGACCGTCACGACCGCATAGTAACGAGTGAGCGCATCGGGATCGTTATTATTACGGAATAAGGATTGGAGCGTCAGCTTCGGGTCATACAATGAGCTTGATTTCATGCGCTGTGTCCTGCTAATGACACTGTCCCACTTCATATCGTTGGCTCGTAACTCTGACTCTTCCCAGTACTTCTTTGCAGGCTTGCTCACCGGCAAGGTTGATGAGGTGTAGCCCTGCAGTTCAAGTTCAGCTGCCTTGATACGCCCCTCCTCGGTGGCGAGATTCACCGTATGCCTATAGCTTGTACCTTTGAGCGAGTACGTGTATTTGTTGGCATGAGGAATGAGGGTATCTACTATGCAGCTTGAGGTGTATGCATCCGAATCATTGGGATTCGTTTCGCAGACTGCAACGATGGTCCAGCTGATTGTGATAAGCCCCTTCGCCGACTCGATGCCGGGGGCAAATATCGGCAGCGAGACAAGCTGCTTAGGTCTGAGCATGCCTTGATATAGCGTGGTGACGCGGTTGTCGTCACAGCTCAGACAACTCGATGAATCATCTGGAGCAATGCCGAAACCGTACTCTTCTCGAACAAAGCTATCACTGTGCTTCGAATTGTGGAGGACCAGAGCCCGGGCGAGATGCTGTGAGATATCCTCGCTTCGCGACATCATTCTGCCAAGCTTGTGGACGAGTAAAGGAGATGCAAAGCTGGTACGTACCCGCGCTTGCGCCTAAAGCATTTCCGCTTGAGGCAACCACCACGAATGGCTTGTTGATGTCCCCTCCATACTCAAGGAGGTCGGGCTTGATTTTGGCACCCTCTCTTCCCGGACCAACACAGCTATACGGAGCGCGTGCCTTCGTACCATCAGGCAATATACAAAACGCGCCAACTCCGATGCCGTTGACCAGATCCGCTGGTGACTGCACACGATTATCTGGGCTTGGCAAATCGCCGTCATTGCCGGCCGCAATGCAAAAGAGGGGCGGCTCGGCATCGCGGTTGTACGACAGCACATCAAGCGCATAAGTGAAGCGGCTGATGTCATCGTCGAGAATGGGGCCAGCGGGGCCAAATGAGAGATTATACAGTTGGATGTCAGGATTATGCCCGACTACGTACTCGATAGCGTCGATCGATTCGTAGAGGTCAATGTCGATGGGATCGCTCGGTGGCAGCACTTGAAAGCTCTCAACCTTCACCTCGGGCGCAGGAAGGACGTCACTAGCTCCCTTACCAGAAAGCTCGCTATGCAGCACGGCTCCGCATACACCCGTTCCATGGTCGATGCCGTCTTGGTCGGGCAGCGATGCAACGGCATCATGCGCATTGACATAGCCGGAGAGGAGCGGGACATTGGGATTGCATCCACCATCGAAGACGCCGACGGTCACAGGTGGGACATTCTGGGCCGCAGCAACCTGCGGTGCTGGTGCGCTCATCGCGCTCCGTATCGGCTCGAAGGCGATTCTTCCCATCGGGTGAACCGTGCGCAGCGGGTTGATTCTCGCTGCTGCCATAGTAGCTTCCCTGCTCAACTGTGCGGCGATGAATGTAACGCCGTCTTTGTATGACCGTACCTCGATTTCGTCACGACCGAGTCCTGCTGCCTTGCAGAACAGGTCTACGGCATCCTCGGCGCTTTCTTGGAGCGGATGAAGCACGGCTTCGACCAGGCCCTCTTTCCATTCCGCATCGAAGCCAAGTATCTTTTCGCCCGGCTCAAGCAGGTCGAAGGAACGGATGGACATTACCTCGTTGCGCCATGCGTCCGATTCGTTTGACCCGGTGCGAAGCGCGTTTTCAAAATCGGCAAGACCCTTTGAGGTCGTGCGCAGGAAGTAGAGCTTTGCGAACTCGAGCTGCTCTCCTGCATCTTCGTCATTACTGTTCTTCTGAGGTTGCACGTTGCCTGTCTTGTATCTCCTGCCGCCGATGACTTGCAACTCGTCCGAAGAGGTGAGCACCGACGAGGGTGCATAGGACTTTGCTTCGAACTTGGGCTCCATACGTATACAGACCACCTTTTCCTCGAGGTAGGAATCAGGGTCGGTCTGCATCTGCCTGGACACAGCGCCGATATTAGCAAGGAGGCGGTTCCTAGCCTCTTCGTACTCGTGTGGCCGTGGCTTGGAACCTCCACCGGTTTTCTTCTGAACTGGCTGAGCATATGATTCGCCGTGAGCAAGGATTGGCAGCGGGTCGGACATGGCTTATGCCTCCTTCATGTAGCGGGAGACCGTCGAGGCGCCGACTCCGACGATCCGCGCAATGTCTCGCACGGTAAGGGCTGGGTTAATTTCTCTGAGTTTTATGCACGCCTCACTCTTCTCCTGCTTCGTTTGAGGTTTGCATTTGGAGTACAGCTCGCTCAGAGAAATGATCTCTATGCTCTCGCCCGGATTCATCACTGATTGGCGCTTAATGTGCTCGCAAAGCTTGCAAATGTCTGCGGCGCTCATGCCCGCGCTCTTCTCGACCATGAGGAAGAGCATCTCTTGCGAGAGCGTGAAGCGGTCGCTGGGCAAGTGTCTCTCGAAGAGTCGCATGCGTTCGTTCTCCTCGGGAAGCGGCACCTCTATAACTCTGTCGAAGCGCCGCCAAATCGCCCTATCCAACAACTCCGGATGATTTGTAGCTGCAAGCACGATGCTGCCCTTAGGGCATGTCTCGATTTCTTTGAGAAGAACGTTCACTAGGCGCTTCAATTCGCCGAGGTCACCCTCGTCATCACGCCGCTTCGCAATTGCGTCGAACTCGTCCAGGAAGAGCACCGCAGGCTGTGCGCGGACATAGTCGAAGACGCTCTTGATGTTTTGTCCGGATCGACCGAGATAGCTGGATATCGAAGTTGCGAGGTCGAGCGTTATGAGCGGAAGAGCGAGCTTGTATGCAAGCCAGTTGGCCGCATATGTCTTACCCACGCCCGGAGCGCCAATGAAGAGGATACTGTTCGAGGGTTCGATCCCATCCTCGAAAAACCGCTGAATCAGACCTCTTTCCTTGAGAAAGTCGGCAAGCTCTTTTGTGGTTGCAGCATCAAGAATGGGGTCCGGTAGCTCGATTGGCTCTATGAACTCTACGAGAGAGAAGCGGGTCTCTCGGTCGATCGGTAGCGGGTTTATCTCGGCTGCACGGGTAGCCTCGCTTCTCATGTCAGATGCTGCAAGCGCCCCAGCGATCTCCGAAGCGAGATCAGGACGATCACGTCTCAGCTTGCGGGACACCGTGAGCGAGACTGACTCTACGAGTCTTCTGTCATTCTCTAAACAGGCTCTCACCAGCCTAGGTATGTAGTCTATTGCCTCCATATACCATTTCCTCTCTATTGCGGAAATTTGGAACATGCTTAGGATAGCAGATTTACAGCTGCTACCTTATAGATTGTGCTAAAGCTTTGAGCTCTTCGAAAGTGGCACAATACTAAATGTGATTTAGTTCGAGCTGACTACGCTCTTGTGACAGAGAAATACCCTGCTCCTAACATGCATTCGGGCGGGCTCCTGCCTGCGTGGTTCACGAAAGTGGTTCCCATGAAGGAGGACACCGATGTGGGCAGGCGACGGAGACGCAGCAGCACCCGCAAGGGTAAACAGACGAACAAGTGCAGCATGCGGAAGAAGAAGTTGCCGCCACCGACGATGGCCCCGACGAGTTCAAGGTCCTTCTCGCCAAGCAAGAGGTACGTATCAAGGAGCTTGAGGGCCAGGTGGCCGAGGCCGCCAAGACCGCAGAGGCAGCCGATGCCCTACGCGGCGTGATCGAGCAGGTGAAGGCCCGGGCGGCAGACGAGCGCGCAGAGTAGGAGCTGCGGCTGGCAGGCCGTACGCAATGTGAAGGCGGCCAAGGCGCTGCCGGACGGCCACGACGGCGACGCCTCTGTGTTCAAGGAGGTGAAGCCTTGGCTGTTCTATGGCGGCAAGGCTGGCGGTGTCCAGGGCGGCACGACCGGGCTTTCCAACGCGGGGGTGGCAACCGACGAGAAGCGGCTCAACAAGCACCAGCGCGAGGTCGCCTTACTCGTGGAATAGGGAGGATTCAACATGGCTGACAACAGCATTGTCAGTGCCGACTGAATTTACCCACATGGGGCTACAAACAACTTGCGGAGGAAATCGGCGACCCGTCGGGCTGCGTGGCGGTAGGCATGGAGGGGACGACGTCGTATGGCGCCGGTCTATGCTCCTACCTCATGGAACGCGGCTATGACGTCTTCGAAGTACTTCGCCCCAAGAGGGAAAAGAGGCGAGTCGGAGAGGGCAAAACCGATGGCATCGACGCCGAGCACGCCGCCCGCGCGGTGGCTGCCGGAAAGGGCATAGTGCCGAAGTCCCACAACGAGTGGGTCGAGGGCCTGCGCGCCCTTACGGTGGCGAGATCCATACACGTCAACACCATGACCAGCGTATCCAACGCCATAGGCCCCCTCTTGGTGTCGGCCCCGGAGCGGGTCAGGACCAAATACCGGCCGCTCAAGGGAGCGAGCCTGTACAGGAAACTGGGGTCTTGCCGCCCGAATGCAGAAGACGACGTCGCCGGGCCGCTGCTTGCGTCCCTGAGGGCGCTCGCCAGGACCTGGCTGGAGCTCGATGAGAAAGCAGGCCAATTGGAGGGCGCCATGCATCGGCTCATCGAGGCCAATGCGCCAGCCCTCCTGCAGGTGAAGGGGTGCGGCACCGTCAACGCCGCGGAACTCGCGATCGCCGCGGGCGACAACCCGGAGCGCATCCCGAGCGAGGCAAGTTTCGCTTCGATCTGCGGCGTGTCCCCCATTCCCGCCTCCAGCGGAAAGACCGACAGGCACAGGCTCAACCGCGGCGGGAACAGGCAGGCCAATAAAGCTCTCCACATGATTGCCGTAAGCAGGATGAGCGGGGACGAGAGAACGCTCGCCTACATGGCAAAGCGCAAGTCCGACGGCAAGACGAAGCGAGAGGCCATGCGCTGCCTAAAGAGATTCATAGCCAGGGAGGTTTACTCGACGTTGCGGCACCCCATGAGGCTGAAGTACTCCCGGGGCGAGGAACTTGCGGCGATGAGAAAATCGCTCAGCCTGACCCAGCAGCAGATTGCCCGAGAGCTTAACGTGCCGAATGTAAGACTCAGCGAAATAGAAAGAGACGTATGCCCCCACGAGGAAATCAGACGCGAATACGACCGCTACCTGAATGCCAAAATGTCGGCCAGTAAAGGACTTGGCAGCCCATAGGAGCGTCATTCGGGGCGCTACCCTGTAAGTGACACGTCGGACTCCCTGGTGGAGTGGCGGTTGCGCGGCCCGGAGGGCATGGGCGGGTGCGCCACTCGCTCTCCAGCCAGGAACACCTCGACCGTCGACTCGGTCACCCTGATGTTGACCTCCCTTCCGACGAGCAGGTGGCTCACCGAGCAGCAGTTCCACCTGTAGGAGACACACACGACCTTGAGGCGTTCAAGAGGGGTGCCACGTGATTGTCACCAAACGTTGGGCAACGAGCTCGCGGACGTTGCGGACAAGGTGTAGACTCGCAATTTGTTTAAGAGACTAGAAGGGAAGGCCTTGTGCAACATCTCGCATTCCTCTTAGCCGGCAGTGCCGATACTCTCATTGGCGGGTTCATAGGCTTCTTTAGCAGCTTTGTAATTATGCTCATTACAAGGTGGCTTGATCGCAAGGGAAAGCTTAGAATTTACGCTAAACGCACGGTCGTTGACAATAAGAAGAGATGGGGATTTCACGAGGACGGCGGGCAATCTTTGCTTGTTGTGCCGCTCAAGCTCGAGTTCCAGAACACGACGGGACGTTCGCGGGTGGTCCGAAACGTCGATGTTGTTCCCTACAGGAACGGCAAGGAAGTCGCTAAAACTGTGCAAATCGAATACACAGAGAAAAAGCGAGCTGCGGGGGAAAAGGTTACTGAAGTGACAACTTCAGAGTATGGCGAGGAGGATGCCCATAACTCGTATTCTTTCACGCTGCCTCCCAACAGCATCGTGAACAAGAAGTGCCTTTTCTGCCTAAAGCATGAAAACGTGCCCGATTTCGACGAGCTCAGACTCGATTACTTTGACGAGCGTGACAGGCGCATATCACTGCACATCGACGAAATCGCCGGGGATTGGAAGCCGCGCGTGTTCGAGCCCGACCTCGATTGGGTGCTGCTCAAGAAGCGGTAGCAGCAAATAAAGATGGACTTGGTTTTGGAGCGCCCGAGAATTTTTCGGATGCTCCATTGTTTGACGGCGGGCTTCATGAAGTGGCCCCGTGTGGGGGCGACAGCGTTTACGGCGCGTCCGCGCGAAGCTGTGTTGTTCTCGAAGACCCTTTAATTTGGCCACAGCGCCTGCCGCCCGGAGCCGCCACACGCAGGTGCTTGCCCGTCGAGGGTTGGGCCGCGAGCGCGGCCCGTGCTTCGTTGGCAAGGGCACGCGCCACCTCGTCCTTATCAACGGCCTCCTTGCCGACGACCAGACCCATGACGCGTTGCAGGAACGCGACCTGGGCTCCCGCTATGAACCCGTATTCGCCGGCATTGGCCCCCACGATCACGAAGTCGCGCGTCACAGCGTCGAAGCTTTTCACGAGGATGCGGCGCGCGCGAGGAGACGGTCAGCACGTCGTAGTAGGAGTCCCCCGAAAGCGCGGCCCTCGCCATAATCACGAAGCGCTCAGTCGCAATTCTGTTGATCGGCTTCTCGGGGTGCTTCTTGATGCGGTCGCTGGAGAAGTAGCCCAGGGGGATGTCGCTAACGGGCCCGTCGCTGTTGGCGAACGCGGCCACATTGACCGTCTTGCGCCTGAAGAGGGTCTCGAGGGCCTTGGTGAGGAGCTCGGCGATGGCAAGCATGGCGCGGCCTCCCTACGGACGACGGAGATTGAATTGGGGTTTTGATGCCCGGCTATGATAGCGCTGCCCTCCCGTTCCGAGTGTCAGCTTTCGATGCCCAGACGGCCATATTCCGCGAGCATAACATGCCAAAATAATCATTGACATATACATTTTGATAAATACTATTGCGCCAACGACCGGTAAGGCACCCGCTGTCATGGAAAGTGGCGTCGCGACGAACGAATGATATGCACAACGCCTCCATGGCTTGCCCTAAACAAGAAAGGCCCCCAGCCACCGCGTGGTGGCTGGGGGCCTCTTATCGCTCCGAGAAAGCTCGCTAGTCGCGCTTGAAGAGATCCCTGGTGTACACCTTGTCCGCCACGTCCGCGAGCTCGTCGCTCCAGCGATTGGCGACGATCACGTCGCAGCCGGCCTTGAAGGCCTCCAGGTCGTGGGTAACCTCGGAGCCGAAGAACTCCGGCGCGTCCAGCGTGGGCTCGTAGACCACCACGGGCACGCCCTTGGCCTTCACGCGCTTCATGACGCCCTGGATGGAGCTCGCGCGGAAGTTGTCAGAGTTCGACTTCATCGTCAGGCGGTAGACGCCCACGACCGGCTTCTCCTTGCCGGCGTAGACGCGGTCCCACACCATCTGCAGCACCTCGTCGGCAACGAAGTCCTTGCGGGTGCGGTTGGCCTCCACGATGGCCTCGATCAGGTTCTGCGGCACGTCTTTATAATTTGCCAGCAGCTGCTTGGTGTCCTTGGGCAGGCAGTAGCCGCCGTATCCGAAACTCGGGTTGTTGTAGTGGCTGCCGATGCGAGGCTCCAGGCACACGCCTTCGATGACGTCGCGGGTGTTGAGGCCGCGGACCTCGCAGTAGGTGTCGAGCTCGTTGAAGTAGGCGACGCGCAGCGCCAGGTAAGTGTTGGCGAAGAGCTTAACGGCCTCGGCCTCGGTGGTGCCCAGGACGAGCTCGGGGATGCCCACGGTGCCGTCGGCGTTCACGCGCTCGAGCTCGGCGGGGTCGGCGCCCTGCGCGAGCAGACGCGCGAAGCGCTCTGCGGCCGCGACGGCATCGGCGTCCTCCTTCGGCGCGCCCACCACGATGCGGCTGGGGTGCAGGTTGTCGTAGAGCGCCTTGCTCTCGCGCAGGAACTCGGGGCTGAAGAAGATCTTCTCGTCGCCCAGCCTCTCGCGCAGGCCCGCGGTGTAGCCGACGGGGATGGTCGACTTGATGACGATCCAGGCGTCCTGGTTCACCGAGCGCACGGCGGCGATGGCGGCCTCGACGGAGCTCGTGTCGAAGAAGTTCCTGTCCGAGTCGTAGTTGGTGGGCGTGGCGATCACGGCGTAGTCGGCGCCAGTATATGCCTCGGCCACATCTACAGTGGCGTGCAGGTCGAGCTCGCGCTCCCCCGCCTCGGCCTCCGCCAGGAAGCGCTCGATCTCGTCGTCCTGGATGGGCGATACGTAGCTGTTGATCTTCTCGACCTTCTCGGGCACGATGTCAAGCGCGTGGACCTCGTTGTGCTGCGAGAGCAGGACGGCGAGGGACAGGCCGACGTAGCCGGTACCGGCGACAGCGATCTTCATGTCATTCTCCAATTGTCAAAGAACAATAATCCGCATTAAAAATGGCCCCTGTTACAGGGCCATGAATTCCTAAATGTTGTAGTAGCGCTTATACCATTTGGCGAAGGCCCTCAGGCCCTCCTCGAGTGGCGTCGCGGGCTTGTAGCCCAGGTCGCGCTGGAGCGCCGTGGTGTCGGCGTAGGTGACGGGAACGTCGCCGGGCTGCATGGGCACGAGCTGCTTGTGGGCCTCGAAGTCGTAGTCGGCCGGGAGCACGCCCTCCTCCACCAGCACGCGCTGAAGCGTGTCGACGAAGTCGAGCAGGTTCTCGGGGTGCGAGTTGCCGATGTTGTAGACGCGGTGAGCGGCGAGTGGCAGGCCGTCCTCGCCCATCTCCACCTCGGGGGCGGCGTCCATGACGCGCCTGACGCCCTCGACGATGTCGTCGACGTAGGTGAAGTCGCGGCGGCAGTCGCCCATGTTGAAGATCTTGATGGTGTCCCCGCGGCGCAGCTTCTCGGTGAATCCGAAGTAGGCCATGTCGGGCCTGCCCATCGGTCCGTACACCGTAAAGAAGCGCAGCCCGGTAGCCGGGATGGAGTACAGTTTTGAGTAGGCGGCGGCCATGAGCTCGTTGGACTTCTTGGTGGCGGCGTAGAGCGACACCGGCGAGTCGACGCGGTCCTCCTCGGAAAACGGAACCTTCTTGTTGCCGCCGTAGACCGAGCTGGAGCTCGCGTAGACGAGGTGCCTGACCGGGTGGTGGCGGCAGGCCTCGAGCACATTGAAGAATCCGACGAGGTTGCTCTCGAGGTAGGCGCGCGGGTTCTCGATGGAGTAGCGGACGCCCGCCTGGGCGGCGAGGTTCACAACGACGTCGAAACCGTTCTCGGCGAACAGCCGCTCGATGAGGGCGGAATCGCACAGGTCGCCGCGAACGAAGGTGAAGCGGCCTTCGGTATCAGCCTTTGCAAGCATGCGCAGACGCGCATGCTTGATGCCAGGGTCGTAGTAGCTGTTGAGGTTGTCGAGGCCGACGATGGCATCATCGGTCTCCTCGAGCAGCTTCTTGACGAGGAACGCGCCGATGAAGCCGGCGGCTCCAGTTACCAATACCTTTCTTGCCATTTCTCCTCTTTCGTTGTCAATGTGTTAAATAGGGAAGAGCGCTTGCGCCCACTAGAGGAAGTAGCAGGCAGGTTCCAGAGTTTGTAGTTGCGCGTTCGCAAGGCGAGCTGGACGTCGGGCCAGCTCGCCTGCATGGTGGTCTGCATCTCCTCGAATTCAGGCACCGGCGCGAGGATGTCGCACATGAGGGCGTGGGAGGGCAGCGGCACGTGCGCCTTGTGCATTAATTTCTCGGTTACAGCTTGTATTGGCGTGTTCCTTCTTGTTGTTCGATCATTTGTGCAGGCGAGTCTCGACGTAGGCACGTTTCTCGTCGCAGGACATATGCTTGGTCATAAGTAGTTCATTTGCGTGCTTGTCGCGATACTCCTCTACCTTACAGATGGGGTGGGCAGGGACACCGGCGACCACCGTACCGTCAGGCACGTCGTGTGTGACGACCGCGCATGCCCCGACGATACAGTCACTGCCGATGGTGACCCCTGGCATGATCATGGCGTTCATACCGATGTGGCAGTTGTCGCCGATGGTGACGCGGCCGAAGCGGTCGCAGTCCGCAAGGTCAGGGT
The DNA here is from genome assembly GCA_902470345.1 of uncultured Collinsella sp. Taxonomy (GTDB): domain Bacteria; phylum Actinomycetota; class Coriobacteriia; order Coriobacteriales; family Coriobacteriaceae; genus Collinsella. The sequence continues at coordinate 41,634 of CABRGB010000002.1, read as the reverse complement.
ACTTGTTGCGCAGCACCCAACAGCCGCCGTCGTGGGTGGTTATCTTCACGCCCGCGGTGATGCGGACATTGTTCCCGATAGTGACGAGGTAAGGTTCGGAGCCGAAGTCGTAGTCATTGAGAATCTCGCACCCCTTCCCGATGGTGAGGCCGCGCTTCTTGAGAATGGCGAGCTTCTTATCGGCGGGGGTGAGTTTCCATTTCAGCGTGGATAGCAATCCCATATCACATCACTTTCTATACAGCTGCTCTTCTCGCAGGGATCATTGCGACTAGGTGCTTGAGCGGCATCTTAAGTGTATGGTGCAAAAGCAACGCGCCGACTATCGATATCACGGTAACAACGAGGTAATCCACAATTCCCGCCCACCCAAAGGCGTCACGCATGAGAGCCAGGACATAGATATTCAGCAGATAGGACTCCAGACTGGCCTTGCCGAGCAATTCGAGGAAGCGCTCAAAGGGAAGCCTTTGCGGAGCAGAAACCCAGAAAGCAATAACAAGGGCGGGTATGAAGGACGTGCACCCCGTGTTCCTAGAGAGGAACCAGCCGAGCAATGCGAGAATGCTTCCAAGTGCAGCGGCTTTGACAGATACCCCCCCCCGAGACTTTCCGGATATCAAGCGGTCGGCGAGTAAATAGCCCGTGAAGAAGGACGGGATCCGCTGGAAGACATTCGCGACGTTGAGCGCGAGGCCGGCATCCGTAAAGGCGGCCTTCAGGAATAGCGCGACGGCGGCACTCAGAACGGTCGCCACGGTGCAGACGACAGGCGCGCCAAGGCGGCGGCAGAAGCCATCCACCAGTGGGACCAAGAGGTAAAGCGGCACGAGCATGGCCACATACCAAGCCCCCCGGTGGAACAGCCAATACGACAGCGTAGAGACGTCGAGCACGAACAACCCCCAGTCGCCCTGCTTGGCAACGAGGATGTCAGAGGCAAAATAGAACGGGACGGCGAGTACGAGGTACGGAACGCCCACCTTGACGAGCCTCTTCCAATAAAATTCGCGGGCGATGGGGCACTTAGCCATGGAGTGGCATATGCCGAAGCCGCTCACGAGCAGGAAGACGTCAACGCCCCAGTTTGCGTAGGTGAAAAACGCAAAGAAGGTGCCCAGGTCGGCGTAGGAGTACACGTGGGCAAAATAGATCATGAGGGCCGCTATGCCCATAACCAAAGTCCGCCTCTCGCGGAGGCGCTGGATACTGAACTCGAGTACCGTCATCGGCTGCACGCCCCCCGCAAAGACCCCAAGAACTCAGTCATCTGCACCACGTAATTTTCGGGCTGGAAGAGCTCCTTGGATTTAGCAAGCGTGGCGCGCTTCATATCGATCAATTCGTCGTCTGACATGCAGCAGGCGCTCCTGACGCCCTCGGCGATCGAGGCTAGTTTGAGGTCGGGAACGACGATGCCGTCGACGCCGGGCGAGAGCACGAGATCGGCGCCGCCTACGGCATTACAAAGCATGGGCACTCCGTTGGACATGCATTCCGCGAATTTGGTGGAGAAGCCAGCGCGGGCGTAGAGCGCGGGCTGCCGGAACAAGATGCCGAAGTCCGCCCTTCGGAGCATCTCAATGACGGCAGCATGCGGGAGCCTGCCGTGGAACCTGACTGCAGCGCCCGCTCCACGGCCGTGCAGTAGGATCTCGCCCTCCCTCTGGCTCACGCCCACAACGTCGAGCTCGGGCTCAGTCTCAAAGGACCCTGCGCAGGAGGCCATGGCCTCAACGAAGCAGTCGATGTAGTCCTTGCCTGCGGGAGACCCTGCGTAAAAGAAGCGGGTTGACTTTCTCTTGGCGAACTCGAGTGGCGGAACTTCGTCTAGTGCGTCGCCCGAGCGGTTGAGCGGCGGGAGAAACATAACGCGTGGGGCGCCCTGGGCCTTTTTGAGTTCCTCGAAGTGCTCCTTGAAGAAGGGAGATATAGCTAGCACCCCATCGACCGATTCGTCGGCGTCGGTGACGCGTCTCTCCCGCGACTTGGCTACGATCCATTTGGCGAGGTCGCCGTCGAAGTGAGTCTCGAACCAGTCAGTCTCGTCGACGAGGACCGGTACGCCCGCGCTGCGGCACACACGCTCAATGGCCTTGGCGAGGCGGTTCTGGATTGCGTAGTAGATGACGACAGCGGGATTTACGCGGGCCATGGCCTCGTTGAAGGCGGGGATGCTCACACGCGATACAAGACGCTCGGCGTACTTCGCGGCCAGCTGGCGACCGCTGAGGGTCAGACCCTTGGGAAACTCGACTGGGTAGTCGAATTCCTCGACGAGGGCAGGCAGCTTCGGGTCAGCTATGCCTGCAACCATGAAATGGGGTTCGTAGCCGCACATGGAGAGAAGATCGGCGATGGCGAAGGCATGCTTGGTGGGTGCATTGCTGCCAGGAATGCCTTGGACAACGTAGAGGATGCGGTTGCTACTGCTCAATGGCCGACTCCTTCGCTAGCTTTCTGTTGAGGTAGACCGGGTATACGACCGAGGAGCTGAGCATAGTAACGATGGTGCCAAGCAGGACGCCTGAGCTCGACCCGAGCATGTTTGCAAACAGGTACGAAAGCGGAATGTTCGCAATCGCCTGTCCCACGGCCAGCGCCATCATCATCTTCATGCACGCCATACCGTTTGACACCTGCGACCAGATGGCGTTCCAGCTGTACACCAGGCAATATGCGAACATGAGCCAGACAAGGTCAGTCGAGGTATCGAGGTGTTGCCCTAGCCAAATGTCCGTGATGGGCGTGTAGGCAAGGGCGAGCACGAGGCAGCAGGCCGCGGGCAAGGCGAGCAACTTCTCCATGTGCCGAACGTTGCCTTTGATGCCCGAAACGTCACCCCGCGCATAGCGCGCCGTGATGGAGGACCAGTACGGCGAAACCATGGTAGCGTACAGGCTGACGGGGACGGTAAACAGTTTGAAGGCAGTGGCGTACGGCGTGACCGCCTCGGGCCCGAAGATGTTGGAGACTATGACATTATCAGTGCTCGAGAGGACCAGTGATGCCATCTGGATGATGAAGAACTGGACACCGAGCCCGGTGACATCCCTAGCCATGCTCTTGTCGTACGCCATCGGGGTCGGCACCCAGGGGCGACGCTTCCTGAAGAAGGCAAACGTGAACGCAAGCTCGATAACGAGTGCAGAGATGCCGTAGGCAATGGCAACCGACATGAGCCTGTCGGAGTCAAAAAAGCCGAGCATGAGGACGCTCATGAGCATGCACGCCTGCTGGGCCACGCCGAGCAGGCTAACGAAGTGCGCCTCTTGCACCGCAAAGAAGAGGCTTTTGCAGATGGAGAACACGAAGCCGATACACATGAGCGCGAAGCTGACTGCTATAACGGGTTCGGCGTTGCCGTAGAGCGGCTCAGGAATGTTGAGTAACGCGTTCCAGTCGATGAACTGGAAAACGATGAGCGCCACAGTCATTACGCCCAGGACGACGATACTCAGCAGCACGTAGGCGCTTGATATGAGGGACTTGACCTCGGAATCATCGGCATCCTTGGCCAGGGCGGCGCTGAGTTTGTTGCGCAGACCGTTGCCGATGCCAATATCGAAATAGTTTACCCAGGAGATTACATTCAGAACCGTTGCCCAGATGCCATAGAGGCCGGTGCCCAAGTAGCCCAAGATGACAGGCACGTACAACATACTCAGCACCATGCTCGCAGCCTTGTAGAAGGCGAGCAGCATACTGTTCTTCTTGAGGTTCTTCTCGGAATAATCCGCCATACAGCTAGTTCCAGACGCTATGGGCCGCGATGCGGGTATATGCCCCGAGCAACGCTTTCCGGTTTGCAGTTCTTGAGTGGTTTATGTTGGCCCTTTCCCTGCCCGCATCACCGAGCTCGCGAGCGAGTGATTCGTCCGTGAGGACACGGATGAGGGCGTCCGATATAAGCTCGGTCTCGTTGAAGGGCACGAGCAGGGCCTCCTTGCCGTGCTCCGCGATGTCGGGCACACCGCCCACGAATGTAGCGACGCAGGGCAACCCCATCATCATGGCCTCACCCATGGAGTTAGGGGAGTTCTCTATCGCAGAGGTGGACACAAAGGCAGAGCAGAGCGCCATCTGGGCGATGACCTCGGCGGGGCCGAGCGAACCCACGAACTCGAAACGGTCGCGAACGCCAAGTTCATCCATCTTCCTCGCCAGATACCGATCGTAGGAGGAACCTCTCAAGGGGTCTGTGCGAAGGCCAAAAGAGCCTGCGACGACGACTTGCACGTCGGGCACCCGCCGCGCGACGGCGGGCAGGGCCTCGACGAGGCGGTACATGGCTTTGATGGGCTTGGAGCCCTGACTGAAGTAGAGCCTATGCGATGACGCGTCCCTCGTCGGAGAGGCTTCATAGAACTCGGGCCGAAGGCTTTCCCCGACGTGGTGGTACTCGATATCGGGGTTCACAAGCCGACAACAGCCCTCGTCCCACCTCGTGCGCCCTATAATATGGTGAACCAAGGCGATAAGTCGTTCCTCGCTTTGGCCCCGCCTCCGGTAGCCCTCACGCTGCTGGTAGAGAGAATAGTGGTTCTTGAGCTCGGAAAGCGTCATGCACTTAAGCCAGGCATCCGGGAAACCAGGCATGAATTGGCGGCTAATTACTGACACGAGGCCCTGGATCGAGACAACCGTCCTGTCTAGCAGCCCGCAGTCCCCGGCGGCTTGGGCCATGAGCTCGCCGAACTCGTTCTCCGAGCCGAAGATGTGTACGACGTCGGGCTTGGTCGATGCAAGGACTTCGGTGAACAGGCCTTTTGCGGCATCGCGTTCGCGGAGGTCTCCCTTTGACCAGAAAAAGCCGTGGGCCTCGAAACCGGTACCTGAGGACCGTTCCACCCTTGGCTCGACTTTCTGAGGATAGAAGATGATGAGCTCATGCTCACCGACAGACATCACGTCGGCGAAGGCGCCGTCGAGCCACCCACTATTTACAGATCCGCTACGCCCAAGCGCCTCGCTTATCGCACGCACCGGCGCGTTGCACAGCCACGCTATCCTCATCGGCAGTCACCCCCTTCTCGTTGCACAGGGCGAGATAGACAGAGATGGAAACGAGCAGCGGCGTCAGTACGAGCGACTGTGAAACCGCGAAGTTGAAGTACAGGAACAGATAACTACAGACGGCGGCGGCGCCAATACGCGAGCTAAATACGGGAGCCAAAAGCCAGTAGAGGTACGCGAGAGCGAACGGAAAGCCCAATGCGGCCGTGGTGGTAAACAACCCGGCGCCTACCGACAGCGCGCCCTTGTATGCCTGGACCTCGTCGAATCCGACTCCAAAGGGGTGCTGCGTCAACAGCTCTAGGGACGCCACGACCGAGTCGATTCTCACTGCACCGTTGCCCTGGTTTACGTTGAAGGAACCCTCGGAGCTGAAGAGCTTGCTGAATACGGACTCAACGAGGATGGATGCGTCGCCGCGCACGTAGTAGTCGCACACCAACGCCATAAGGCCCAACGACACCAAAAGAACCAGATATTGCTTGAAACCACCCTTCGCTGAGACTTTTCGTCTGCGCAGGTCCCCGGAGGGGAGGATGAAATAGAACGCAAGCATGGCAAGCAACGAAATAAATCCGGTCGTAGATCCGCAGGTAACGATGCCGAGGAGGAAGACCAGGGCAGAGACGGCACGCTCCTTGGGGCTGACGCTCATCCGCTCGTACATGAACACGACACAGAAGAGGGCCGCCGTGAGGATCCCTTGGAAGACGCCAGGCTCGGTGAAGATGCCAATGTTGCGTGCTTCGCCTTCGCGAACGCAGCACAGGAAAAGGCCCTTGGTGTGGAAGTTCACGGAATCTGCCGCCGCCATGCTGTAATAGGTGCCTTGCGACTCGAACTCATAGAAGGGCAGCCTGTAGTACAGGCCGGGGACTGCGAGACGGGCGAAGTAGAGTACCAGACTCACCGCCGTTAAGAAGCATATGATCCGGAGCATGCGCTTGAGGAAGTTCGCCGGCGATACCTTGATGGCGAAGACGATGAGGCCGATGGTCAGTGCATATCGGGTGAATACTGAGATGCCCGCACCGCCAGCCGTGATCCTTACCAACATGGACATCACGAGGACGCTCGTTACAAACGCCACATCACGGAAGTGCCAGTACTTGGGGACGAGAAGCGCGATTGCTATGACGAATACAGCGAGGTAGTTGACGTAGGGCTCGATGAAGTATGACATGAGATACGAGTTGCCCGTGAGTAGCACGCAGTAGCAGAGCAAGTACTGGATAACCGCCCGCTTGCGGCCACCTTCCTTGACAGGAGACGCTGCCGGGACATTGAAGAATTTATTGTTCATAATGGCTATGAGATCAGCCTCCGCCAGGAGTTTCCGATGTTTTCGAGCGAAAGCTCGTCGCGGAGCATTCGGGCCCGAGTCGAAATGGTTTGCGCAAATTCGAGGTCATCAACAATCCGGTCAAATGAGCGCGCCTCGGCAGCAAGATCGTCGACGTCGACGAGCAAGCCGTTTACACCGTCTTCGATGACCGTCTCGGCTCCGCCGCCGAGACAGCGAGTGCAGACCGTGGGTACGCCCATAGCAAGCGCCTCGAGCATGGAGTTCGACAGTCCTTCGAATCGCGAGGACATGACGAAGGCCGACGCAGTTCGCACGTGCTCGAGGGCGTCTGGACTGAAGCCCTCAAAGACTACGGATTCTGCGACGCCGAGATCGTTCGCGAGCTGCTTGAGTTCGGCTTCCAAGCTTCCCTTGCCGAAAACCTCAAGCGTGAAGTCAGGATGGGACTTATGGAACTCGGCGAACGCTCTGATTGTCATGCCGTGGTTCTTCTGCTCCTCCAAGCGCCCTGAGGTCACGATGGCCTTGCGCCTGGGCCCCTCGAAGGGCTCAGGGACAGAGCCGGATATGGGGTTCAGGATGACCGTGCCCTTTTCCTGTAGGGATCGTGGGAACAAATCCTTCTGGGACTGCGTCTGGAAAACGATAGCCGCTGCCTTGTGATACAGGACATCACGAACGCCGGGAAGTGCAGCGTTGCCCGGGAAGTCGAAACGCGGGTCATTACGGACTGATACGACGACTTTATTGGGCAAGCCCGTGGATGCCATGAGCGTGTACATGTTCTGATGCGGCAGAAAAGAGATGAAGGTCGCCTTAGGGTTGGCCTTCATGGCGCAACGTATGTAACGAATCTGCTGCAGGGGCTTGACCGAGGGACTAGCAAATCGTGAAATTACCTCGACTCCTTTTGGAATGTCGTAATCAATGAGTGGGCTCTTTGTTAGCAGGTACGTAAACTTAAAGCCATGAGCAACGAAGTACGACGCGAGCGCAAGCGAGACACGCTCGGCCCCGCCACCCATAAGGGAAGGGTGAACAAAAACAATATGCCCAGCTTCATTTGTTAACGTCTTTGAATTCAATTTCATCCTCTAATTACCGCTGACAGCATTGCAATAGATGCCGAGTATTTCGCTCAAGAGCAGATTGATATCGAATGAGCTGAGTATCTTTTTTCGGGCCAAAGTTCCCATTTCTTTTCTAAGCTCGCTTGATTCGAGAAGATGATTCAATGCAACGGCCAGAGCTTGATGGTTATCAACCGGAATCAGAACCCCATTAACACCATCATTAATTACTTGAGGAATTCCACCAACGGGAGTGGCGACAGTTGGAATTCCTCTGGCCATGGCCTCAAGAACGCTCATGGGGAGCCCCTCGTTTTTGGAGGGAAGGCAATACACCGCTGCACGCTCGAAGAGCTCCTCGCGTTCTGCGCCCGCGACCCAGCCGTGGAACTCGCAGCGGTCGGCAATACCGAGCTCTGCCGCAAGAGATTTATTCTTTTCGACCTCTCCGTCTCCACCAAATACGACCTTGGTGTCGGGGAAACGCGACAGGATTTCTCTTGACGCGCGCAAGAGCACGTCAGGGCTCTTGCGCGCGTCAAGACGTCCTAAAAATAGGACGTCTTGACGCGAACAAGGTGAGCATGGCTGATCTGGGACTTTAACACCGTTATGAACGACGTTAATCTTCTCCAGGTCGCAAACGTTCTCCGAAAAGTAGTCACGCCATTCTTCCGACAAAACCACAACTCGGTCGGCGATACTGAAGGTCTTTCTTACATCAATACGGTAGGACTCTCCGCCCTCTTCGAAAGCCTTCTTAAACTCCCCATCGTGATCATGAAGTATCACGTACTTGCCAGCTTTGTGGGCCATACGTGCCATAATTGACTTTCGTTTGTAAGACCCACGGGCGCTTATGTGTAAATGAATGATGTCATAGGATGGCATGATCATCGCATAGCGAATCAACGCCCGGGTAAATGCGAGAGACTTACTGAGCTTTGAGGAACCGACCCCCGTCCCCAGGTACTCGAAGGCATCACATGCTTCAGGAAGACCTCCATCGAGATAGCCTTGCACGACGGAAACAATTCCGCCGTGCAAAGAAAGGTCGGGGCCAACCATTAGAACTTTCGCGTGTACTCTATTTTTAGCTGAAACCATCGTTATCCTTTAAGCCTCGAACCTAGGCAGCGAGCAGGAACCCCCCCCCAGATTGAATATTCAGGCTCTACATCTTTGGTTACGACGGCACCGGCGGCAATAACGGAATGATCAGAGACATGGACACCCTTTAGAACCGTCACTCCACTGCCCATCCACACGTCATTACCGATAACGACATCCTGGTCGTTATCGGGGAGCTTATCCTCATCGGTAAGTTCTATCATGGGGCGATCGAGGATGTCGGTGCGGTGATCGCCGGTGATAACGGTAAGATTGGGCCCGCTCATGACATAATCGCCGATGCGAATTTTCGCTCGGGTCGTGAGCAGCGTTGTTCCAGGACCTAGGTACACGTCATGGCCCATGTAGATATTCCCCGCTCCGGCAATCTCGCTGCGGCGGCCGAGAGTCACATTCTCGCCGCATGCAGCAAAGGAGCGGCGCAACGAGGGCATTAGAAGAAGCTTGTTATAGGCACGTGAGACACCGTCGAGAATCTTGTAGACGAGACCCATGGCTAAGCCTTCCTCCACACCATCTTGTCCACGACGCCGGTGTAGCTCTGGATGATCTTGACCACCTTGGTGGAGACGGTCTCGTCGGCGTAGTCGGGAACGGGCGCCTCGGGCAGCGATCCCTCCGCGTCGAGCTCGACGGCGGTGCGGACGGCCTGCAGCAGGCCGCGCTCGCTGATGCCGGCCAGCGTGAAGCAGGCCTTGTCCAGCGCCTCGGGGCGCTCGGTGGAGGTGCGGATGCACACCGCCGGGAACGGACGGCCGATAGACGCGAAGAAGCTGGACTCCTCGGGCAGGGTGCCGGAGTCGGAGACAACGGCGAAGGCGTTCATCTGCAGGCAGTTGTAGTCATGGAAGCCCATGGGCTCGTGCATGCGCACGCGCGGGTCCAGCTCGAAGCCGGTGGCCTCCAGGCGCTTGCGGGAGCGCGGGTGGCAGGAGTACAGGATCGGCATGTCGTACCTCTCGGCCAGCGCGTTGATGGCGGTGAACAGGCTCGTGAAGTTGGACTCGGTGTCGATGTTCTCCTCGCGGTGGGCGGACAGCAGCATGTAGCGCTTGGGCTCCAGGCCGAGCTCGGTAAGGACGTCCGACGCCTCGATCTTGTCAAGGTTGGCGCGCAGGACCTCTGCCATGGGCGAGCCGGTGACGTAGGTGCGCTCCGGGGCGCAGCCGGTGTCCTTCAGGTAGCGGCGGGCGTGCTCGGAGTAGGCCAGGTTGACGTCGGAGATCACGTCGACGATGCGGCGGTTGGTCTCCTCGGGCAGGCACTCGTCCTTGCAGCGGTTTCCCGCCTCCATGTGGAAGATGGGGATGTGCAGGCGCTTTGCCGCGATGGCGGACAGGCAGCTGTTGGTGTCGCCCAGGATGAGGAGCGCGTCGGGCTGCACCTGGACCATGAGCTTGTAGGAGGCGGCGATGATGTTGCCCACGGTCTCGCCCAGGTCGGCGCCCACGGCGTCCAGGTAGACGTCGGGGTCGGCGAGCTCCAGGTCGCGGAAGAAGATGCCGTTGAGCGTGTAGTCGTAGTTCTGCCCGGTGTGCGCCAGCAGGCAGTCGAAGTGGCGGCGGCACTTCTTGATGACCTCTGACAGGCGGATGACCTCGGGGCGCGTGCCAACGATGATGAGCAGCTTCAGGCGGCCGTCGTCCTTGAAGCGGATATCGGAATAGTCCTTGCCCATGCGGCTAGACCTCCTCGTAGTAGGTGTCGGGGTCCTCGGGGTCGAAGGGCTCGTTGGCCCACATGACCGTCACGAGGTCCTCGGTGTCGGACAGGTTGGTGATGGAGTGCGTGTAGCCCGGGATCATCTCCACGGCTCGCATGTCGGAGCCGGAGACGGTGTACTCGTCGACGGGGAACGGGTTGCCATCGGCGTCCTCCCCCACCTTCCTCAGCTTGATCGACGCGGTGCCGGAGACGACCAGGAACCTCTCCCACTTGCTCATGTGCCAGTGGTTGCCCTTGGTGATGCCGGGCCTCGAGACGTTGATGGAGACCTGGCCGCGCTCGGGCGTGCGCAGGAACTCGGTGAACGAGCCGCGGTCGTCCGTATTGGGCCTGAGGCCGTAGGCGAAGTGCCCCGGCTCGTAGTAGGACAGGAACGTGCTCCAGAGCTTCTTGGAGAAGGAGTCCTCGGTGAGATCGGGGACGGCAAGCGTCTCGCGGCTGTCTCGGAAGCCGTCGAGCAAGTAGACGATCTCGCCCAGGGTCTTCACATCGGTCTCCGGGACGTAGCAGAACCCGTCACCCTCCACGCGCTCCAGCCCGTCGTAGCCGCAGCGGTGCTCACGCCCCAGCAGCGCGCCCAGCATCTCGCCGACCAGGTCGTCGATGTAGAGGAGCTCCAGCTCCACCGAGGGGTCGTTCACGGTGTAGGGGCGGCCGTTCGCGATGGCGTCGCAGAAGGTCGCCACGGCGGAGTTGTAGCGCGGCCGGCACCACTTGCCGTAGAGGTTGGGGAAGCGGTAGATGAGCACGGGGGCACCGGTGCGCTCGGAATACTCGCGGAACAGGCCCTCCCCCGCGAGCTTCGACTCGCCGTAGACCGAGCCCTCGAAGCGGCCCGACAGGCTCGCCTGCGCGGAGCTGGAGAGCATGACGGGGCACCTGTTCCCGTGGCGCTCCAAGGTGTCCAGCAGCGTGGAGGCGAACCCGAAGTTGCCCTCCATGAACTCGGATTGCTCCTTTGGGCGGTTGACGCCGGCCAGGTTGAAGACGAAGTCGGCGCGGGAGCAGTAATCCTCCAGCTCGGCGGGCGTCGAGTCGATGTCGTACTCCATGACCTCGAGGGGCAATAAAGCCTGGTACTTCTCGCGGCGGTCCTTGCCGTCGCGGATGTTCTTCAGCGCGCAGCAGAGGTTCCTGCCCACGAAGCCCCTGGCGCCGGTGACGAGAACGCGCACCCTACTGCACCGCCTCGTGCTCGCGGCCCTCCAGGGCAAGCTGCACGTACCCGGCGGTCTTGATCTTGGCGATGGTGCCCGCAACGTCGAGCCTCTCGGTGTTGTGGGAGGTGTAGGACTCGTCGGCCTGGGTCTCCACCTCGCCGTCCACGACGAACTTGTCGTAGTTCAGGTCGCGCGAGTCGCAGGCCACGCGGTAGTAGCCGCCCATGTCCTCGGCCCGCAGTCGCTCCTCGCGGGTCATGAGCGTCTCGAAGAGCTTCTCGCCGTGGCGGGTGCCGATGACCTGGGTGCCCACGCGGCCGAAGACCTCCTGCACGGCCTCGGCGAGGTCGCCGATGGTCGATGCCGGCGCCTTCTGGATGAACAGGTCGCCGGGGTTGGCGTGCTCGAAGGCGAACTGCACCAGGTCGACCGCCTCGTCCAGGTTCATGAGGAAGCGGGTCATGTTGGGGTCGGTGACCGTCAGCGGCTCGCCCTTTCGGATGCGGTCGATGAACAGCGGGATGACGCTGCCGCGCGAGCACATGACGTTGCCGTAGCGGGTGCAGCAGATGGTGGTGCGGCCGGCGCCGTTGCGCGCGTTGGCGTAGATGATGGACTCCATCATGGCCTTGGACTTGCCCATGGCGTTGATGGGGTAGGCCGCCTTGTCGGTGGACAGGCACACGACGCGGTCCACGCCCTCCTCGATGGCGGCGTGGAGCACGTTGTCCGTGCCGATGACGTTGGTGCGGACGGCCTCCATGGGGAAGAACTCGCAGGAGGGCACCTGCTTCAGGGCGGCGGCGTGGAAGATGTAGTCCACGCCGTGCATGGCGTCGCGCACGCTCTGGGCGTTGCGGACGTCGCCGATGAAGAAGCGGACCTTGGAGGCGAGCTCGGGCGACTTCTCCTGCAGGCGGTGGCGCATGTCGTCCTGCTTCTTCTCGTCGCGCGAGAAGATGCGGATCTCGGCCAGGTCGGTGTTCATGAAGTGCTTGAGCACGGTGTTGCCGAACGAGCCGGTGCCGCCCGTGATCATGAGGGTCTTGTCTTTAAAGGTGGTCGAATCGTTCATCTATTTGCCTTCCCTACGTTTGGCTTTTGTAAACTGGTAAAAGAGAAATTTCGTATTAGTTACGAGGTATCGTTTGAAAAGCCGCTTCGGCTCTTGAATAAGTCTGTATAGCCACTCGAGACTCAGGTTTTGCATCCACATCGGCGCCTCTGGCACCACGCCGGCGAGAACGTTGAACGCTCCGCCAACACCGATCATCAACGGTTGTGGCCCTCCCTTGAGCTCGTGCATAAGAACTTCTTGACGGGGCGCGCCAAGAGCAATCCATGCGAAGTCTGCATCCGAATCAGCGATACGTCGCGAAAGGTCTCGCTTCTCGCTGTCGGAGAGCGGTCGGAAAACCGAAGGCTCCATGCCAGCGATTTCCAGGCCTGGATATTCCTCTTGAAGTGAATTATTGAGAGCGTCGAGATTCTTCTGCTCGTTACCGTAGAAGTAATGGCTCCATCCTTGCTGCAAGGAAATATTGAATATCTCTCGCATCAGATCGGGTCCAGTTACACGCCCCATAGACTCTATTGTTTTACGTCCGACGACAGATAAAGGCTTGCCGTCGGGAACGGACATGAGGGAGTCAGCTTGGCAGGCCCAATAGGAAGGGTCGTCATGGGCCATAACCGACGTATGAGCATTGGAAACGCAAATATACTCGCCATGTAGCTCATCTATATGGCGGGTGAGAAACTCGACGCACTCAGACATATTGGTTCCCGTGATCGGAACATCGATTACGGGAACGCGCTTGAGTTCAACGTATTTTGAATAATCCTCAAGCATTAGCACGCACCCTTGCCGGTGATGACCTCAATCACCGTGAGGACGACGATCTTGAGGTCGGTGATAACGCCTCGGTTGGCGATGTACTCCAGGTCTCGGCGGACCATGCCGTCGAATCCGGTCGAGTTGCGCTCCGTCACCTGCCACCAGCCGGTGATCCCGGGCTTCACGGCCAGGCGCTGCAGGTCATACTCGGTGTACTCCGCCACCTCGTTCGGCAGCGGCGGGCGAGGGCCCACGACGGACATCTGGCCCAGGAACACGTTCAGGAACTGCGGGAACTCGTCGATGGAGTGCTTGCGGATGAACCTGCCGATCTTGGTGACGCGAGGGTCCTCCCTCATCTTGAACATGGCGCCGGCGATTTCGTTCTGCCCCTTGAGCTCGGCGAGGCGCTCGTCGGCGTCTTTGAACATGCTGCGGAACTTCCACATGCGGAAGGTGGAAAGGCTGCCGTCGCGGTGGGTCTGGCCCACGCGGATCTGGCTGTAGAACGGGTTGCCCTCGCTCTCCAGGCGGATTGCCGCTGCGAGCACAAGGCTGGGTATGGCGATGACTACCAGCACGCAGCCGCTGGACACGATGTCGAAGGCGCGCTTGGCTGTGCGGTAGGCAAGGCGTGAGTTGTCCCAGTCCTTCACGGCCTGCATGGCCTTGTAGCGCATGCTCGAGTCGCCGCAGCTCATGGCTTGGGCAACCAGCGAGGCCCCTACCGGCGCTTCTACTGAATTTTCAGTTTTGTCTGACACTATTTCCTTCAAGTCAACGTCCCCGCCCCCGGGGATCCTCCCTGTCCCGTTAAACAGTCGCCTGCAGCTAGGCGATCGCCTTTTTAAGGTTTCGCATTGCGCGCTGCTCGGCTGAAAGCACCGCGAGGCCAACGCGCGTAGTTACGCGTCGGCCGCACAGATCGAGCTCCAAATAAGCAGTGCTCTTGCGTCTGTTAATGGTTTTGATAAGGCCTTCGTGACCCAGCAGCGGACCTGCCGTAACTACGACCCGGTCGCCGTCTTTTAGGGCCTCGCTCATGGGCACTACGCGGTCTCCCGCATGAGTAAAGCTGCCAATAAGCTGGACCTCTTCTTTTGCCAGCGGCACAAACTGACCGTCCTGGGCAAGCACCCGGGCAAAGTCGTCCATGCGCAGCAGATACTGTTGCACGGTACGGGGGTCTGCCGTATCGCAGATAAGGTAACCGGGAAAGAGTGGCTTGGTCGTATTGACCCATTCGCCGTGTACTTTGATCTCGGTTTGAAATTGGGGATAAAAGAGTTCCTGCATGGCACTAGCCGGCACCACACGCTCAATGCGCTCGCGCATTACGTCTTCGCGACCGTTAATGACCTGAATCACATACCACACGAGCACCGCCCCCTTGCTGTCTTACGTTTGGCTCACGGGGTTTGGGTATGGCTTCGCCAGGGCGCTTGTGCGCGAAGGCGCTCCATATTCAAACCCTGAGCCCAGTTAGACAAGCACGTGGCTCTGCCCCACCGTGAACGGTATGTATAGGCGCAGTGGCTAGAGACGCGGACTTGTATCGCAAAAAGACCGCGTCCCCAGCTGGCTGCGTGCGGCCCAGTCAAGCGGGAACAAAACTGAACCGCACGCAAACAGCTGTAGCACTGCTGCGATTTGTCATGAGATATCGATTCGAATGAACAGCTTGCACATAGACAAGAGCAAAGTCATTCGATGCGATACGCATGACAACGCTATTGGAGCTCGTGGTCTTTCTGGCACCGCCGTTACGGCCGGATGCCGATCGACCCTGCGTTTTGCGACTTGCTGGAGCCGTGAGCACAGTTGAACCCATGTAACGTTAGCTATCCTAGCACAGCAGGTGGCCCATACGTTTTGGGGCGTGTTGAGCAACATATTGTTTATTTGCCGTGGTTATGGGGGATATCGTGCCGTCTTACACACATTGCCGTAGGTTTATGGGGGTGTGTGGGTTGGTGAGCACTGCCAGAGTTGTATTGATGGCGGAGTGAATTGCTCAAACTATTATCTTTGGCTAACAAACTTTGTACAAAACCGGGAAGGTAATTGCGCAACTTTTTGTGGGTATTGGCGCGGGCGTACGGTTTATCGGACGAGCTTGACGATTCAGTCTCCCAGTGTGAGGTTCACCGAATTAAGCGACGATAATTCAGTTGTCGCAAAATTTGCGACAACTGCTGCTGACGGCAAAATTTTACAAAATAAAAAAGGCCACTCAATTGAGTGGCCTTGCATTCACGATGGTGGAGACGAGGGGGATCGAACCCCTGACCTCTTGACTGCCAGTCAAGCGCTCTCCCAGCTGAGCTACGCCCCCGTGACGAGGAGATACTATAGGGGAATGTTTGCTGAGATGCAAGGACTTTTTTGGGGTTGTTGCCCTGCCTTACGGGTTTTCCTGGGACGGGGCTGAATTAGCTATTTTTGGCTTCGCCGAAAATAGCTAATTAACCCACCGTCCCGATAAAACCCTGATGCGA
This sequence comes from uncultured Collinsella sp., assembly GCA_902470345.1. Taxonomy (GTDB): domain Bacteria; phylum Actinomycetota; class Coriobacteriia; order Coriobacteriales; family Coriobacteriaceae; genus Collinsella. Next base: position 25,891 of record CABRGB010000002.1, on the reverse strand, counting down.
TGGCCCTTACTTGTAGAGGTAAGCGATGGCGGTGCCGGTGTGGACTTGGATCTTGGCTGTTGACCTGACGACGTTGCTGATACCCGTGTCGGCTAACAGGCCGAGGGGGCTGTGATCTAGTTCCCATTCTAGGCCGTGTTCGCTTATTTCTGTGTTGGGGGCTATGGCGATGATGGAGAAGGTTTTGCCCTCGGCGCCCTCAATGGTCCAGGTCTCGTCCCGGTGCAGGATTCTGGCCGTCACTTCGTCTTCTTCGATCCAGACGGGGGCGTCCGCATAGCCTGCCAGTAGCCCTAACACAGACAGGGCCATGTCCGGGCGACCGCCGGTGGCGCAAGTCGCAATCACTTCAGCACCCGGCCAACGACGGCGGACGGAATCGAGCGCCAGCGCTAGATCGGTATAGTCCTTGTAGGGGTCGTGGCGCTCTACCTCAAAGGCTTCGGCGGCATCGACCAGAGCGCGTCCCTCATCGCTTACGGTGTCGGCGTCGCCCACGTAGACGTCGCAGCACAGTCCGGCGCCCAGCAGCGCGTCGAGCCCACGGTCCACGGCTACGATGTGGTCGCACTCCCCTGCCAAGTGGCACAGCAGATCCGCGCTCGCCACCACGGGCGAGCCACAGACCACTAATACTTTGCAAGCCACGGCACTCGCCTAGCCCTCAAACGAAAGCACGCGGGCCAGTTCAAGGTCCCCATAGCTGTCGATAAAAATGTCGCAGTTGGTACGCACCTCGTCGCGCTCCATGCGTCCGTGTGGGTCATAGACGCCCACGCGCTTAAAGCCTGCAGCGCCAGAGCTCATAAGTCCAAAGACGGCGTCCTCAAACACCCACGCGCGCTCAAACTTGTGCCCATGGCGCTCTTCCAGGCGATGCAGCGCCAGCTCGTATACATCGGGGAACTGCTTGGAGCGTCCCGCCTCGCCCGTCGTGGTAACAAACTCCAAATAAGGGTCGAGCCCGGCACCAGCGAGCGCTGACTGCACCAGTTCGGCCGGCGTGGACGTGGCAACGCACATGGCAATACCGGCATCCTGCGCCTGTTCCAAAAATGCCAAGAGCCCCTCGCGAGGCGGCACCTTGGAGTACCCATCAAACAAAATCTCGCCCAGCTCGCGATACAGTTCCTCGCCATTCGCGCCAATGCCCCACGTGTCGTGATAGGCCTGGCACTCGTCCTCCAGCGATAGATGTTCAAACTGGGCAAAATCGTCGACCGTCACATCAATGCCATGGCGGCGCAATAACTCGGTCTGTGCATGGCCCCAGACGGGGGAGCTATTAACCAGTGTTCCGTCGCAATCGAAAATAAAAGCAACACTTGGAGCTGCGATATGGTTCATAAACGAGCCTTTCGATGTCAAATGGTAAACAACCTGCTAAAAACGTTTTACCAAACGTAAGCCTATCAGTTTTGAAACCCTAATTGGTAAAACTGTCAAGGGTTTTACCACGGCAATTCTGCCAGTGGTATAAACATGTCGCTTACCGATTAAACGCCCTCGCAAATCCGCTTTCGTCCATAAAACTAACGCACAGGTGTTATCGTAGTTTCTGCCGAAAGTTCCACCGAGCACGCGAGGTGGAACGAATCATAGAACTATCGCCGTCCCTTCGATTCGTGCAGCCTTGGACCTTTCGCATCTAGTCACCAAGGCAACACGCTGCCGCGTCATGATGGGATCAAACGTGAGCGATACAAAGCTAAAGCCAGCAACCAAAAAGCCTGCTACCCGAAAAGCCGCCCCGCACGCACCGGAGCTCACCAAAGACGATGTCTACCTATTTGGCATCGGCACGTGGGAGCGCAGCTGGGAAAAGATGGGCGCTCACCCCGACACGCAGAACCGTACGCGTGGCTGGCGCTTTTGCGTTTGGGCGCCCGACGTAAAGAGCGTCCATGTCATTGGCGAATTTAACGACTGGGATGAGCAAGCCAACCCGCTGGTGCCCATGCATACGAGCGCTATTTGGGAAGGCTTTATTCCTGGCGCCGAGCAGGGCCAGCTGTATAAGTACCTTATCGAGACCAACGAGGGCGAAAAGCTCTATAAGGCCGATCCGTACGCCTTTAAGGCCGAGTGCCCTCCGGGTACCGCCAGCGTGCTGTGGACCCTCGATGGCTATAAGTGGAACGACGCCGCGTGGCTTAAGCGCCGTGCCAGCCACAACCACATGTCGCAGCCCCTTAACATCTACGAGGTGCATATTGGCTCGTGGAAACGTCACGGCGACGCGCCGCAGGGCGAGCCCGACGAGTACGGCAACTACCCCGGCCCCATGGATCCCTTCCCCGCGCAGCGCGGCGAGTTCTACACCTACGACGACCTGTCGGTGGAGCTCGTGGACTACGTGCGCGACATGGGCTACACGCATATCGAGGTCATGCCGCTCATGGAGCATCCTTTCGACGGCTCCTGGGGCTACCAGACGACCGGCTATTACGCTGCCACGTCGCGCTACGGCAACCCGCAGCAGCTCATGCACTTTATCGATGCATGCCACGAGGCGGGCATCGGCGTGATCATGGACTGGGTACCCGGCGGTTTTTGCGCCGACTCCCACGGTCTTGCCACCTTTAACGGCCACATGCTGTTTGAGCACGAGATTCACCCCAACTGGGGCACGCACAAATTTGACTTCGTCCGCGGCGAGGTCCGCTCCTTCTTGGTCTCCAACGTTCTGTACTGGCTCGAGAACTTCCACGTGGACGGCATTCGCATGGACGGCGTTTCCAGCATGCTGTACCTCAACTTTGGCATCGACGATCCGGGTCAAAAGAAGTTCAACAAGTACGGAACCGAGGAGGACCTGGACGCCAGCGCGTTTATCCGCCAGGTCAACTGCGCTGTAGAGGCGCACTACCCCGACGTGATGATGATGGCCGAGGAGTCCACCGCGTGGCCGCTCGTGACCTACCCGCCGCAGGACGGCGGCCTGGGCTTCCACTACAAGTGGGACATGGGCTGGATGAATGACACCCTGCACTACATGCAGACCGATTTTCCATGGCGCCCCGGCAACCACGGGCTGCTCACGTTCTCCATCATGTACGCCTTTACCGAGAACTTTATCTGCCCGCTGAGCCACGACGAGGTCGTACACGGCAAGTGCTCGCTCATCGGCCGCATGCCGGGCGACTGGTGGCGCCAGTTTGCCGGCCTGCGCACGCTGGCCTTCTACCAGATGACGCATCCCGGTGCCAAGCTCAACTTTATGGGCAACGAGATCGGCCAATTTATCGAGTGGCGCTACTACGAGTCCATCCAGTGGTTCCTGACCGAGGAGTACGAGACTCACAAGCACCATCAGGCGTTTATCAAGGCGCTCAACCACCTGTACACCGCCGAGCCCGCCCTGTACGAGCGCGGCTACACCGACGACGGCTTTACCTGGATCGATGCGGATAACTCCAAGCAGTCCATCGTGAGCTTTGTGCGCCAGGGCGAGGACATCGACGACGACCTGGTGATCCTGATCAACTTTGACCCGGCGAGCTACGAGAGCTTCCGTGTGGGCGTGCCGCGCGAGGGTGACTGGGAAGTCATCTTTGACTCCGACCGTCCCGAGTTTGGCGGCAGCGGCTATGCCGGCGAGGAGCCCTACACCTGCTCGAGCGAGCCCTATCCTTGGAACGGGCAGATGGACTCCATTGAGATTAAGGTGCCCGGCCTGGCTGGTGTGGTGCTTAAGCGCCGCGGTCCCAGCAGCTACAAGCCGCCGGTGGTTGAGGAGCCCAAGGCTGCGCCCAAGAAGCGCACGTCCTCGGTGAAGCCCAAGCCTGCGGCCGCTAAGAAGGCCCCGGCTAAGGCAAAGGGCACGACGACCAAAGCCAAGGCTAAGACCGCCGCAAAGCCCGCTGCTAAGTCCACCGCGACCAAGAAGCCGGCTGCCAAAAAGGCCGCTACCAAGGCCAAGGCTGCTTCTGTTAAGTCATCACCTAAGGATGCGTAACAAAGCCGTTACAGCTGTAATTACCCGCCTCGCCGAGGCGTAGGATACAAGTCATAACCGTTCCGGGAGAAACATCCCCGGGGGAAAGGAACGTATGAATAAGATCTTCGACAACAAGCAGGAGTTTACCGAGCTCTATCGCGATGCCGTCATGAGCATCAGCGGCAAGAGCGTCGAGGCCGCCAGCGACCTCGACCGCTTTAACGCCCTGGCCAAGCTCGTGGCCGAGAAGGCCCGCACCGTTGCCACCAAGAGCGACGCCCGCGCCACCGCCGAGGGCAAGAAACGCGTGTACTACTTCTCGATCGAGTTTTTGATCGGCCGCCTGCTCGACAACTACCTGCTCAACTTTGGCGTGCGCGACATGGTCGCCGAGGCGCTCGACGACATGGGCTTCGACCTTTCCGTCATCGAGAACCAGGAGCCCGATCCGGCTCTGGGCAATGGTGGCCTGGGCCGTCTGGCAGCATGCTTCCTGGATTCCATGGCAGCCGAGGGCATCGCCGGCTACGGCAACGGCATGCGCTACCGCTACGGCCTGTTTAAGCAGGAAATCGTTAACGGCAGCCAGGTCGAGGCCACCGACGAGTGGCTCACCCACGGCTATCCCTGGGAGGTTCGCCGTCAAGACAAGGTCGTGACCATCAAGTTTGGTGGCCACGTCGAGGGTTTTGAGGAGAACGGCCGCACGTTCTACCGCACGGTGGACACGCAGGACATCCTGGCCGTCCCCTATGACATCCCCGTTGTGGGCTATGCCGGCGAGACCGTCAACAAGCTGCGCGTCTGGGCTGCCGAGCCGGTCGAGGAGCACTTTGACCTGGAGGCCTTCAACCGCGGCGACTATGCCCTGGCCGACGCCGAGCGCGCCGAGGCCGAGGCCATCAGCGCCATCCTCTACCCCAACGACGCCGGCGAACACGGCCGTCTGCTGCGCCTGAAGCAGGAGTACCTGTTTGTCTCGGCCGGCATCTACAGCCTGCTCGACACCTTTGAGAAGGAGCACGGCGAGAACTGGGAGCTGCTGCCGCAGTTTGTTGCCATCCATACCAACGACACCCACCCCGCCATGTGCGGCCCCGAGCTCATGCGTATCCTGATCGACGAGAAGAAGCTCGAGTGGGATGACGCCTGGAACATCGTGACGCAGGTCGTGAGCTACACCAACCACACCATCCTGCCCGAGGCATTGGAGAAGTGGCCCATCGGCACGTTCTCCAAGCTCCTCCCCCGCGTGTACCAGATCATCGACGAGATCAGCCGTCGTTGGCACGAGTCGTTCGACACCACGCAGGAGGGCTGGCAGGAGCGTCTGCGCCAGACCGCCATTCTTTGGGACGGCGAGATTCGCATGGCCAACCTGTCCGTGATCTGCAGCCACAGCGTCAACGGCGTGGCCAAGATCCACTCCGACATCATCAAGAACATCGTGCTCAAGGACTTCTATGCCCTGACGCCCGAGAAGTTCAACAACAAGACCAACGGCATTTCGCACCGTCGCTTCTTTGCCGAGGCCAACCCCACCTACGCCAAGCTCGTGACCGATGCCATTGGCGACGGCTGGCTCAAGGACGCCTTTGAGCTGGAGAAGCTTAAAAGTTTCCAGAACGACACCGAGTTCCTGAAGGCCGTGGGTGCCTCCAAGCGCGCCAACAAGGAGCGCCTGGCTGCCTATGTTAAGGCCGAGACCGGTCTGGTCATCGATCCCAACACCGTCTTCGATGTTCAGGTTAAGCGCTTCCATGCCTACAAGCGCCAGCTCATGAACATCATGAAGGTCATGGACATCTACAACCGTCGCATCGCCGACCCCAACTTCCACGTGACGCCGACAACCTTCATCTTTAGCGGCAAGGCTGCCTCGAGCTACACCTTTGCCAAGGAAACCATCCGTCTGATCAACTCGGTGGCCGACGTCATCAACAACGATGCCCGCGTGAACGAGGTCATGAAGGTCTGCTTTATCCCCAACTTCCGCGTAAGCAACGCACAGCTCATCTACCCCGCCGCCGAGATCTCGGAGCAGATTTCCACGGCCGGCAAGGAAGCCTCGGGCACGTCCAACATGAAGCTCATGATGAACGGCGCCATTACGCTGGGCACTCTCGACGGCGCCAACATCGAGATCGCCGACCTGGCCGGCCGCGAGAACGAGGCCATCTTTGGCCTGACCGCTCCCGAGGTCGAGCAGCTCTGGGCATCCAACAGCTACTTTGCGTGGGATACCCTCAACGGCGACCGCGAGCGTCTGGGCCGCGTGATGGACGAGCTCAAGGACAACACCTTTGCGGGTCTTTCGGGCAACTTCGAGAGCATCTACAACGAGCTCATGAACAACAACGACCCCGACCTGGTCATGGCTGACTTCCGCAGCTACGTCGACGCCTGGGAGGCGCTCACGAACAGCTACGGCGACCAGGAGACCTGGAACCGCAAGGCGCTGCTCAACACCGCCTCGAGCGGCTGGTTCTCGAGCGACCGCACCATTCGCGAGTACCGCGACGAGATCTGGCACGCGTAAAGGCCGCGAGCTCCCCTATGCCAGCACGGCATTACTCGACGGGCGTGACGTTGCGCCGCGCCCGTCGCTAATGGGTTTAGGAACATCGATGACAGAAGGAGAAATCGATGAGTAAGAAAGAATGCATCGCGATGCTCCTCGCAGGAGGACAGGGCAGCCGATTGGGGGCACTCACCCAAAAGATCGCTAAGCCGGCGGTTAGCTTTGGTGGCAAGTTCCGCATTATCGACTTTTCGCTCTCCAACTGCTCCAACTCGGGCATCGACACGGTGGGCGTTCTGACGCAGTATCGCCCCTACCTGCTGCATGCCTACGTGGGCTCCGGCGAGGCGTGGGATCTGGACAGCCGCGACGGCGGCGTGTCGATCCTGCCGCCGTACGAGACGCAGACCGGCGGCGCCTGGTATGCGGGCACGGCCGACGCCATTACGCAGAACCTCGACTACATCAAGGCCAACGACCCCAAGTACGTCCTGATTCTTTCGGGCGATCACCTGTATCGCATGGACTACCGCAAGATGCTCAAGACGCATATTGAGAACAACGCCGACCTCACGGTGAGCGTTATGCCCGTGCCGTGGGAGGAGGCCAGCCGCTTTGGCATCCTGACCACCGACCCCGAGGACGGCCGCATCACCAAGTTCACCGAGAAGCCCGAGAAGCCCGATTCGAACCTCGCGTCCATGGGCATCTACATCTTCTCGGCCGACGTCCTGATCGAGGCGCTCGAGCAGGACGCCCTGGACCAGCGCTCGAGCCACGACTTTGGCAAGGACATCATCCCCAAGCTGCTCGGCGAGGGCAAGCGCCTGTACAGCTACGAGTTCCACGGCTTTTGGAAGGACGTCGGCACCATCGCCAGCTTCCACGAGACCTCGATGGACCTGCTGGGCAACAACCCCGAGTTCGATCTGTTCGACAAGCACTTCCCCATCATGTCCAACATCACCACGCGTCCGCCGCACTACATTGGCCCGGACGGCCGCCTGGACGACTGCCTGGTCTCCAACGGCTGCAAGATCTACGGCACCGCACGCCACTCGATCCTTTCGACCGATGTCATCATCGAGGAGCGCGCCGTGGTCGAGGACTCCGTGCTGCTGCCGGGTGCGCACGTTAAGAGCGGCGCGCACATCTGCCGCGCTATTTTGGGCGAGAACTCCACGGTCGAAGAGGGCGTGAAGCTCGGCTCTGTCGATACCACCAAGGATACGGCCGTCGTTGGAAATGACGTCGTTATCGGGAAGGGGGAATGATCCGATGATCAATCGCAAGGCCATCGGTTATATCACCGCTAACTACTCTTCGACCTACGGCAGCGTGCTGCTCAAGGACCGCCCCATTGCGTCCGTTCCGTTTTTGGGCCGCTACCGCCTGATCGACTTCCCGCTGTCCAACATGATGAATGCCGGCATTAAGACCGTCGGTGTCGTCATGCCGGGCAACTACCGCTCGCTGATCGACCACGTGGGCTCGGGCAAGGACTGGGGCCTGGACCGCAAGAAGGGCGGCCTGTTCATGGTCCCCGGCAACGCGTATGGCACCACCAAGGGCGGCATGCGCTTCTTGCTGCGCGACATCATCTCCAACAAGACGCTGTTCCAGCGCTCGGACAAGCCCTATGTTGTGATGATGGGCACCAACATCATCTTTAACATGGACCTCAACACCATCATCGACGCGCACGAGAACTCCGGCGCCCAGATGACCGTGGTGTACTGCAAGGCCACGCGCAACGTCGATGACGAGACCAAGCTGCAGATCAACGAGAACGGCCGCCTGACGGGCGTGAGCGCCGGCGTCGTGTACGGCGATAACGCCTCTATGGACTGCTGCATCGTCAACCGCGAGACGTTGCTCGAGATCATCGACCACTACCAGGCCGCCGACTATCTGGACCTGCTCGAGGCACTCCAGGGCGACTTTGGCAACATCGACGTGTGCAGCTACGAGTACAAGGGCGAGGTCGTGGGCGTGTTTAGCGAGAAGTCGCTCTATCGCCGCAGTATGGACCTGCTCGACCAGACCGTGGCCGACCAGCTCTTCGATCCCGAGCGCCCGATCCTGACCAAGGCTCACGACGTGCCGCCTTCGCGCTATGCGACCGGCAGCCACGCGTGCAACTCGATCATCTCGGCCGGCTGCATCATCAAGGGCACCGTGCGCAACTCGATCCTGTCGCGCGGCGTTGTGGTTGAGGAAGGCGCCTCGGTGACCAACTCGATCATCAACCAGAGCTGCATCATCAAGAGCGGCGCCCGCGTTGAGAATGCCATCCTAGACAAGAACAACGTGGTCCCCACCAACACCGAGCTTCGCGGCACGCCCGAGAACATCCTGGTGCTTGGCAAGGCTCCGTTAACTTCCGACACCACCATCGTACGTTAACGTTGGCACCGCAACATCGCTCGTAACATGTAGAATAGCCGCCCGGTTAGCGCCAGGCGGCTATTCTCGAATTACAACATGGGAGACAATATGGCAGATTCCAGCAAAAAGATGCAGATCGTGTTTGCCTCGGCCGAGTGCGCACCGTTTGTTAAGACCGGTGGCCTGGGCGACGTGGCGGGCTCGCTGCCTGCGGCGCTTGTGCGCGCCGGCGCCGAGGTCATCGTGATGGTGCCCAAGTACGCCACCATCAAGGACGAGTACAAGTCCCAGATGGAGCACTTCTCCGACTTTTACGTGAGCCTGAGCTGGCGTAACGAGTACTGCGGGCTCGAGAAGCTCGAGCACGACGGCGTCACGTATATGTTCATCGACAACGAACGCTACTTTGCGCGCGACTACCCGTACGGCTTCTTTGACGACGGCGAGCGTTTCGCGTTTTTCTCCAAGGCCATCACCGAGAGCCTGCAGCACCTGCCGGCCGGTTTTGAGTGCGACATCCTGCACTGCAACGACTGGCAGACGGCACTGGCACCCGTGTTCTTGCGCGAGTTCTACCAGGGCCTGCCGCTGTACGACCGCGTCAAGACCGTGTTCTCGATCCACAACGTGGCGTTCCAGGGCCAGTTTAGCGACACCGTGATGGAGGACATCCTGGGCGTGGCGCACATTCCGGCGGCCGCCTCGCAGCTGCGTTGCGACGCCTGCAGCATCAACTACATGCTGGGCGCGCTGCGCTATGCCGATGCCATCACCACGGTAAGCCCCACCTATGCCAACGAGATCCAGACGCCCGAGTTTGGCGAGGGACTGGACGGTGTGCTGCGCGAGCGCTCCTATGCGCTGCAGGGCATTTTGAACGGCATTGACGTGGCGGGCTTTGACCCGGCGACCGACAAGCGCATTGCCGCAAACTACACGGTTGATGACCGCTCCGGCAAGGCTGTGTGCAAGGCCAAGCTGCAGGAAGAGCTGGGGCTCGAGGTTCGCGATGACCGTCCGCTTATGGTGATGGTCACGCGCCTGACGCGCCAAAAGGGCATGGACCTGGTCATGTACGCGCTCGACCGCATCCTGTCCGGCGGCGTGCAGGTGGCGGTGCTGGGCACCGGCGACCGCGACTACGAGGACGGCCTGCGCTACTTCCAGGACAAATATCCCGGCACCATGGCCGCGCGCATCGAGTTCGATCCTGCGCTGTCGCAGCGTATGTATGCCGCCGCCGACATGTTCCTGATGCCTTCGAAGTTTGAGCCCTGCGGCCTGTCGCAGATCATCGCCATGCGCTACGGCACGCTGCCCATCGTGCGCGAGACCGGTGGTCTGAAGGACACGGTGATTCCTTATAACGAGTTTACCGGCGAGGGCACGGGCTTCTCGTTTAGCAACTTTAACGGCGACGAGATGGGCGACGCCGTGTTCCGCGCGGCACGCCTGTTCTGGGACAACCGCGAGGCGTGGAATCAGCTGGTCACGCAGGCCATGAGCCAGGACTTTAGCTGGACGCGCTCGGCCGATAAGTATCTGGACCTGTACTTCTTTATGCATCCGGAGATCGAGAGGCCGGCGGCTGTGGTTGAGGCTGCGGCTGAGAAGTCTGAGGCTGTTGCTGAGCCGGAGGCCGCTGAGGAGTCCAAGGCCGAAGAGAAGCCGGTTGAAGCTGAGCCCGTTAAGTCCGAGCCCGAGGTGAAGGCCGAGGCTACTCCCGAGTCCAAGCCTAAGGTGAAGCCTGCTGCAAAGAAGACCACGACACGCAAGACGACAGCTAAGAAGGCCACTGCGACTAAGGCCGCCGCAGCAAAGACGACTGCCGCTAAGGCAACGACGACGCGCAAGCGCACGACCGCCACTGCCAAGAAGGCCGCCGAGGCCGAGGCTGCTCCCGAGGTTAAGGCCGAGGTCGCAGAGACCAAGCCGACCGCCAAGTCTCCGGCAAAGACCGCTGCCAAGAAGACAACCACGACCGCCAAGAAGGCAACGGCGGCAAAGTCGACGACCAAGGCTGCCGCTACGAAGGCCGCCGCGAAGACGACCAAGAAAGCAACCACGACCAAGGCAGCCGCAAAGCCGGCCGCCAAAGACGAGGAGACGCCCGTCGAGACAAAGCCGGCCGCCAAGACCACCACGCGCAAGCGCTCTACGACGACGGCCAAAAAGACCACGACCAAGGCTGCTGCCAAGGCGGAGGCTAAGATCGAGGCCAAGCCCGCTGCCGCCAAAGAGGAGCCCAAGGCCGAGGTAAAGGTCAAGCCCGAGCCCGCCAAGGAGACCCCGGTCTCCCCTGCCGCCACGACCGTGGAAAAGGCGCCATCCAAGAAGACGTCCGTCCGCAAGGCAACGGCCACCCGCAAGCGCCGCTAGCCCACAGACGATCTAAAACCTAATCAAAACCCTAAACAAGGGGCGCTCCAACCGGGCGCCCCTTCTCTGTAGATAGTTGGTAAAACGATTTTCTAGGACAACCGTTCGCCGATGATAAACGGATGTTGTTTATACACCCTGTGTACAACAGATATACTTATATCCTGTGCGTAAAGCCCATGGCCTGCAGGCCGTGATTCAATTGAACTGGACCGTACTATGAGATTGATACACAACAGCCGCCTACCGCAGTTTCGCACTCCGTTTGGCGCTGTGACCACAGGAACTACCGTTGCACTCTCGGTTATTTTGGAGGATGCCGATCCCAACCAGGCAACACTCACCCTGCGTACCTGGGTCGATGAAGTCGGTGAGACCCTGATTCCGATGGAGCACGAAGGCGATGGCATTTTTACCGGCGAGCTCAAATGCACTGAACCGTGTCTTGTGTGGTACAGCTTTATCTGCAATATCGAGGGCCAGCCCGAGGTCCGCCTGGGCGCGCCCCAAGGCCGCACTGGCGGCGAGGGCGTAACCTACGACTACGCCGAGGTGCCGTCCTTCCAGATTAGCGTCTATAAGCACCGCGAGAACCGCCCCACTTGGTACGAGCGCGGCATGGTCTACCAAATCTTCCCCGACCGCTACGCCCGTGACGAGCATTGGCGCGAGCGCACAATGGCCCAACTCGAAAAACCGCGCAAGGGCATTCAGCGCCGGATGGTCGAGGACTGGAACGAGCCGCCCGTGTACGAGCGCGCCGAGGACGGCTCCATCAAGACCTGGGACTTCTACGGCGGCTCGCTCAAGGGCATCCAGGAAGACCTGCCACGCATCGCCGAGCTGGGCTTTACGGCCATCTACCTCAACCCCATCTTTGAAGCCGCGAGCAACCACCGCTACGACACCGCCGATTACACCAAGATTGATCCAATTCTGGGCACCGAGCAAGACTTTACGGAGTTGTGCCAGGCAGCCGAGAAGCTGGGCATCTCCATCATCCTGGACGGCGTCTTCAACCACACGGGTGACGACTCGATCTATTTCAACCGCTACGGCAACTACCCGGGCGTGGGTGCCTGGCAGAGCGAGGATTCACCGTGGCGTGACGCGTTTACCTTCCACGAGGACGGCTCGTACGACTGCTGGTGGGGCGTGGGCAATATGCCGGCCATCAACGAGAAGTCCGAGCTGGTGCGCGAGAGGCTCCTGGGCAAGGACGGCGTGATCCGCAAATGGCTGCGCGCCGGTGCCCATGGTTGGCGCCTGGATGTCGCCGACGAGCTTTCCGACGACTTCCTGGCCGAGATCAAGAAGGCCGTACTCGCCGAAAAGCCTGACGCACTGTTGCTTGGCGAAGTCTGGGAAGACGCCTCCAACAAGATTAGCTACGGCCATCTGCGCCGCTACCTGCAGGGCTCCGAGCTGGACTCTGCTATGGATTACCCCTTCCGCGACATGGTCATCGGCTTTTTGATGGGCTACAAAAACGCCTACCAAGCTGCCGAGGATATCGAGACCCTGCGCGAGAACTACCCGAGCGAGGCATTGTCCTGCGCGCTCAATCTGCTTTCGAGTCACGACCGTCCGCGCATCATCTCGGTGCTCGGCGGCGGCCCCGACGAGTCGCAACTGCCCGAGTGCGAACGCAGCAAATGGCGCTTGGACGAGAACGCGATGGGACTGGCCAAGAGCCGCTTTTGGCTCGCCACGCTCATGCAGATGACCTTCCCCGGTGTGCCTTCGATCTACTACGGCGACGAGTACGGCCTGGAGGGCCTTACCGATCCGGGCAACCGCCGCACCCTACCGACCAAGGACCAACTGCACGACTTCGACACGCTGGCTATTGTCAAGAACGCCTCCGCCGTACGCCGCGCATTGCCATTTATGATTGACGGCGAGATCAAGGCCTTCGCGCTCAACGACGAGGTACTGGCATACAACCGCACGGGCAAGGATGGCGAGTCTGCGACGGTTATCATCAACCGTAGCCTGCGCAATTCGCACCGCGTGACGATTCCGGCGCTCGACGAATGCGCAAGTGACGTGATCAGCGGTCACGAGTGCGAAATCCACAACGGTACGGTCACGCTCGATCTGTATCCGCTGAGCTCGTCGATCATCTATCACCATGCTGAGCAGCGCCTGCAGGAGCCGCTCGATCACGGCGCGGGCGTCGTGTGCCATATCACCTCGGTGCCCACCGACGACGGCAAGCCCGGCACGATTGGCATGCCCACGCGTCGCTTTATCGACCACCTGGCCGCTATGGGTATGCGCTACTGGCAGGTTCTGCCTGTCAACCCGACGGACTTCTTCCGCTCCCCTTACGCTGGGCCTTCGGCCTTTGCGGGCAATATTGACCTGCTGCCCGAAAGTCAAGAGGAACTGGCGTCCGACTTTGAGACTTGGAAAGCTCGTGGCGGCGAGGATGCGGACCCGCTCTACACGGCGTTTAAGCATCGCAACGCCGATTGGCTCGAGAAGTACAGCGTCTACATGGCCGTCAAGAAGTACTTTGAAGGCGAATCGCGTCACGATTGGCCGGCCGATGTCGCGCGCTACAACGAGCATCTGATTGACGACAAGCGTTTCCACGACGAGGCAGAACTGCAGGCGTACATGCAGTACCGCTTTGACCTGGCCTGGTGCGAGCTCATGAACTATGCGCACAAGAAGGGTATCGAGGTTATCGGCGACATTCCTATGTACGTTTCGGACGATTCGGCAGACGCATGGAGCGAGCCCGAGAACTTCTGGCTGTCCGATACCGGCAAGGCGATTGAGATTTCTGGCGCGCCGCCCGACAATTTTGCGCCCGAGGGCCAGGTGTGGGGCAACCCCACCTTCCGTTGGGATCACATGAAGGAGAACGGCTACCGCTGGTGGATGGACCGTCTGCGTCGCGCGTTCTCGCTCTACGACCGCGTGCGCCTGGACCACTTCCTAGGATTCCACAGCTACTTTAGTATCCCCGCGGGCAAGGCTTGCGCCGACGGTCGCTGGCTGGCGGGCCCGGGCAAGGACCTGTTCCAGACCGCCTACGACGAGCTGGGTCCGCTCAACTTTATCGCCGAGGACCTAGGCTACCTGACGCCCGGAGTTCGCGCCATGGCTTCGACTTGCGGCTTCCCCGGTATGGACGTGCTGGAGTTTAGCGATTACGACGTCCGTTGCGGCGTGCATCCCACGCCGGGCAAGATTCTGTACACCTCGACGCACGACACGTCGACGCTCGCCGGTTGGTGCACGCGCTCCTTTGCGGGCGGCGACGAGCCGAGCGGCGTTGAGGTGGCGGCCAAGCTGATGGGCGACGCGCTCGCGAGCGAAGCTCCCCTGGTGATGATGCCGCTGCAGGATATCCTGGGGCTGGGCGATGATGCGCGCATGAACGTGCCGGGTGTCGCCACGGGCAACTGGACGTGGCAGGCCGATGAGGCTGACGTTGCAGCCGCCGAGGGCAAAACTGCACAGCTCCTGCGCAACACCCATAGATTCTGGGGCGAAGCGTGATAAAACCCCCGATATAGGGTACAGTTACAGCTGTTTGAATTTATGCGGGCAGAGCGATCTGCCCGCTTTGTGCTGAAAAGGAAGTATTATGGCGCGCTACGATTACAAGTGCTCGAGCTGCGGCAACGTGTTTGAGGTTGAGCATCCCATGTCCGAGACCCCCGAGGTCGTGTGCCCGAGCTGCGGCGCTCCGGCGGCCAAGACGTTCTCGGCCAGCGGCATCAAGTTTGAGGGAAGCGGCTTCTACAACACCGACCAGCGCAGCGGTGGTTCCAGCACCAACGCCACCAGCGGCTGCTGCGCCAACTGCCCGCACAACCACTAGAGACAAACGGTCCTGCCACCCAGGTTCCCTGATGAGTTGCGGTGAAATAAGGATTGTTTTGCGGGTAGATGCCGCTATTCAATCCCTATTTCATCGCAACTCATCTATAGATCGGATTTCGAGGTGATGCTAAGTTTGTAACATTTCAAAACTCTGCCGGATTACGGGGCTGAATTGACAACCTCTATCCATTCCGGTAATTTGCAAATTTCAACAAGCCATCTACCTGCGGTTTTATTTAGGCCTTTTTTGCTGTGGTCGGACATCACCAATCTAGCCCCGTAATCCGCCCTACTTTTGATAGCAGTAAGTATGAAACGTGGCTATTTTTCCCACTCTTTACCGCTATTGCGATCTCCACTCGCAGGACATCCTGAGTTGCGGTGAAATAAGGACTGTTTGGCGGGTAGATGCCGCTATTCAATCCCTATTTCACCGCAACTTAGTAGCTACTTGTGGACCAGGCGGGCGCAGAAGTGGCCGTCGTAGGAGTCGGCGTTTACGGGGACGCTTTGGAAGAGCCCGCGGTCGTTTTGGCGTACGGAAACGAGCTTCTTGGCCTGGGCAAACTCGGGGAGCTGCAGAATCTGGGCTTCGGAGAGCGGCGCCACGGTAAAGCCAGCACCCTCGGGAGAGGCCAGGAAGGCATCCACGACCTGCGTGTTCTCTTCATCAAAAACCGAGCAGGTGGCATAGATAAGCTCACCGCCGGCAGCCACGCGCGCGGCTGCTTCCTTGAGCATCGTCAGCTGCAGCTTGGGCAGCTCAGTCGTAACGTCGTTCTCGGTCAAACGCCACGGTATCTCGGGGTGACGGCGCATGGTGCCGGTGCCAGAGCACGGCGCATCGATAAACACCGTGTCGAACAGGGCAGGCTCGCCAAGCATGGCATCAAACGACGTAAGCACCTCATTGAGCTCGCAGGCATCGCCCGACACCGTACGAACACCCGTAATACCCGCCTTGTGCAGGCGCGCGAGATTCTGATCACATTTACGATCATGCAGGTCGAGCGCGGTATGCTGATGCTCGTACCCGGCACGCTTGGCTTGGCACATCATCACATAGGTCTTGGTGCCGCGACCGGCGCCAATCTCCAGACAACGACCGGGACGTGTCGCGGCAGTAGCGATAAGCTGGGCGTTAAGGTCCGAGGCAACCGCGGCAGCACGCTCAAACACGCCGGACGCAACCGTAACCTGAGCATCGACCGGAGCATGGCAGCCCGGAAAGACAGGCGCAACGAGCTGCGAGATATACGGGTCGGCCTTGGTCGCAAACGCATTCTCGTGCAGAGCAAGCGGCGCAGGAGCCAGATTGCCGGCAAAGTTGAGCGCACCCTCGGGCGTATCGAACGAGGCCATGATACGAGCGCACAGCCAGCGAGGGAGACCCATCAAACGCGAAAGGCGAACCAAACGGCGCTCGGACTCATCCACGTCGGATGCCGTGGCAAAGTCCTCAACGTTGTCCGCAACCTTGTGCAGCACCGCGTTAGCCAGGCCCGCGGCAGACTTAGCACCGCTGCGCACCAGCTCAACACCCTGACTTACGGCAACGCGGCCCGGCGTATGCAGGTAGAGCATCTCGAAGGCCGAGATGCGAAGCGCCATGCGAACGCGCGGCGCGACCTTTTTTGGCTTATCCAAAAACTGATCGAGCAACTCATCCAAAATGCCCTGCGTGGCGGCAACACCGAGCGCCAAACGAGCGGCAAAAGCGGAATCGCGCTGGTCAATGGCCTTGGCGGAAGCACGTGAAGACAACACGTCGCGTGCGTACATACCGCGGCGATCAGCCTCCATCAACACATCGAGCGCAAGCTTGCGCGCAGGAGACAACTTGCTCATGACAGTACACCCCACGTAAGGTCGACACCCTGCAGGCCGGCAGCCCAGGCAGAAGCAGCCATGGCACGCTTGCCATCGGGCTTAACCTCGAGCAGTTCAACCGCGCCATCGGAAAGGCCCAGGTAAACACGCTTGCTCTTGACGGCAACAGCGCCCTCGCCAAGCGACACATCAGCCGGCGCGGCATCGAGCACGCGAACCGACTTACCGGCAATCACGCAACGGGCAGGCGCGGTATCGGACGAAGCAAGCACATGACGCACGCAATCGAGCGCCGCCATCTTCGGATCCAGACGCATCTCCTGCTTGGAAATCTTGGCAGCATGCGTGACGAACGACTCATCCTGCTCAGTCCAAACAGCCGAGCCATCGGCAAGCGAGGGAAGCATATCGGCAAGCAACTTACCGCCAAGCTCACCAAGCTCCATCGTGAGCGCCTCAGCATGCTTACCGGCAACCGACGTAGACGCCTGGGCGCAATAAGCGCCCGTATCCACGCCATGTCCAATGCGCATAATGGAAACGCCAGCAACCTCATCACCAGCAAGAATGGCACGCTGAATGGGAGCAGCGCCACGCCAACGAGGCAGCAGCGAAGCATGAACATTCACAATACCAAGCGGCGCCATATGCAGCACCTCATCAGGCAAAATGCAACCGTACGCGGCCACACAGAAAATTTCAGCCAGCGCAGCCTGGAGCGCCTCAACAACCTCAGGCGTCATACGATTGGCCTCAACGACCGGCAACCCCAGCTCAAGCGCCTTGGCCTTAACAGGAGACGGCTCCAACTTTTTACCACGCCCACGAACAGCATCGGGACGAGTAATGACAAGCACAATCTCATTGCCAGCCTCAACAAGCGAAGTAAGCGAAGGCACAGCAAAATCAGGCGTACCCATAAACACAATACGCATAAAGAACGTCTCCCCTCAACCAAAGCCGAGACGGCTACAAATAACAGCGGAAAGCCAAGTACTCAGCCCATCCGCAAGAACAATTCAACAGAAACAAATATACCCAAAAACAAAGAAAGAGCCGCATAAAAGCAGCCCTCCCAACAAAGCACCTATCAGCGAAGACGCCCCTCCCTGGCCCAACGGCACCCGGGCGAACCAAGCCAGAACAACGCAGTCCCCGGTGCTGAGCGCCCACATATCGTCCCGCGCGCAGTTTCGCAGCGCAGCGAGAATGTTTGAGCACGGGATGATATGTGGGCGCTCAGCACCGGGGACGGTGGGACCTACTCAGTCTCGCCCGGTCGAGCGCCGCGGGCCAGGGCGTCCTGGTACTCCTTGACTGCCTTGATGCGCTGCATCGGCTTGAGCCGCTCAAACATGGTATTACCGTGCAGGTGATCGATCTCATGCTGGAGGCACACGCAGAACAGATCGCCCGTGGCCTCATAGCGAATCAGGTTGGCATCCAGGTCATACGCCTCGACGACAACGTGATCGGGACGCTCGATCTCGCAGCTAATGCCAGGGATGGAAAGGCAGCCCTCGCTAAACGGCACCAGATGGTCGCTCTGCTCAACAATGACGGGGTTAATGAGCACGTACGGATCGTAGTCGCTCTTGTCACTGTAATCGCAGTCGATGGTGACGAGCTGGATGAGCTCGCCGATCTGCGGGGCAGCAAGGCCACAACCGCCGTTCTCGAACATCATCTTCTTCATCTTCTCGGCAAGCGCCTCGATCGCCGGGGTGATCTCCTCGATGACGGCGCACTCCTGGCGCAGACGAGGGTCGGGCGACAGTACGATTCCGTTGGCTTCCATGGCCATCCTTTCGGGTTGTTACATCAAATCATAGGCGTCGACGTCAACGCTCACGCTCACGCCGCGCACGGAGCCCACCTCTTTGAGGCAGGCGTCGATATCATCAGAGACATGGTACCCTACCGGCGACTTTACAAGCAGATGGAAGCGGTAACGGTCCTTGGCTCTCTCGATTACACACGAAGCCGGACCAAGCACCTGGGGCACGGCGCTCCCCGCCCACAAAAAGTCGGGAGCGGCGGCATGCCAGCGACGCTTGAGGAGCTTCGCGATGCGACCGATGTAGTCCCGTGCGTCATCAGCATTCGTCGACCATACCAAAATGTTGGCCAGGCGCACGAACGGCGGATACAGGGCGTCGCGGCGCTGGTCCAGGTCGTAGTCGGTAAAGATCGAACGGTCGTGCTCGGCGACGGCGCGAATGACCGGGTCCTCGGGCAGATAGGTCTGGATGATGACCTCGCCGGGGCGATCGCCGCGACCGGCGCGACCCGCAACCTGCTCCAGTAGATCGTAGGCGCGCTCCCCTGCTCTAAAATCGGGGAGCTTCAGCGCAAAGTCGGCATTGACCACGCCCACAAGCGTGACCTCGGGAAAGTCGAGGCCCTTGGCAATCATCTGGGTGCCCAGCAACACGGCGCAATCGGCCGCATCGAACTGCTCGAGCAACTTCTTATGCGCGTCCTTGCCACGCGTGGAATCGGCATCCATGCGAATGATGGCGACGTCGTCGGGCAGCATCTGGTGCAGTGCGTCCTCGATCTGCTGTGTGCCCAGCCCCATTTTTGCCAGATAGCGGCTGCCGCACTTAGGACAGCGACTCGTGGGTGCAGGATAGGGCTGCACGCGCCAGGACGATCCGCAGGTGTGGCACTGCAGCGTGTGCGTGCGCTCGTGGTACGTAAGCGCCGTGGAGCAGTGGTTACAGGTGGGCACGCAGCCGCATTCGCGGCACATAAGGAACGGTGCAAAGCCGCGACGGTTGTGCAGCAACACGGCCTTCTCGTGGCGCTCGACTACGCGCTCCAGGCCTTCCATCAGCGGTTTAGAGAACATGGAGCGACTGCCATGTGCGAACTCGCGGCGCAGATCGGCAATGCGAACCGTAGGCAAAACGGCGTGCCCCGGGCGCTCGGGCATCTCGACGCGCGTCCAGGTAGCACCGTTATACGTGCCACGGCGGCAGCGGTCGAGGGCCTCGGCAGAGGGCGTGGCGGAGCCCAGTACGAGCGGACACCGATAGCGGCGCGCCATCTCGGCAGCCACTTCGCGCGCATGGTAACGCGGGCTGGAGCCCTGCTTGTAGCTGGTCTCATGTTCCTCGTCGATGATGATGAGGCCCAAGTCGCTGAGCGGGCAAAAGAGCGCCGAGCGGGCGCCCACGACCACGCGCGCGGCACCGCTGGCGACCATATCCCACTGATCCAGACGCTCGCCGGCCGAAAGACGCGAATGGAACACAGCGACCGTCTCGCCAAAGCGCGAGCGGAAGCGGCCGACGGTCTGGACCGTCAGCGAAATCTCGGGCACGAGCACGCAGGCCGAACGGCCGGCCGCCAGCACGCGCTCAATCGCCGAAAGGTAGACCTCGGTTTTGCCGGAACCGGTAACGCCATCGACGAGCACCACGTCGCCGTGAGCATCCAGGCGAGCGCGCTCAATCTGCGCGAGCGCCTGCTGCTGGCCGTTCGTGAGCGCGACCGGGGCCTTGCCGCTCGCCGAGGACAGCGTGGTCTGCTCGCTGCAGCCACGCCAGGCGCGGCGCTCCTCCACCACCACGACGCCGCGTTTTTCGAGCGCCTTGATGGTTGCCGACATACTGTTGTAGAGCAGGTTGAGGTCGCGCGTCGTGACCGGCCCGCATTGGAGTGCCTCGATGAGCTGACGCTGACGGACCGCGGTCTTGGGCGGCGTGTAGTCGAAACCCTCGGGCGTGAGCATAACCCAGCGGTTTTGGATGGGTTTAACGGCGGGGCGCTCAACGGTCCAGACGCCGTCGTCGCCCTTGACCACGCGCGGGCTTCCACCCGGGGGCAAGAAGAGGCGCAGGCACTCGGAAAGCGTTGCGACGTACTCGCGGCTCATCCAGCGTGCGATGCGTGCGGCCTCGGCGGTAAAGAGCAGCTTGCTGAGGATAGCCTCGATAGGCTTGATGCGCGCAGGATCGAGAGCGTCGTTGCCTTGCAGGTTGGCAAGCTCGGGCGCGATGTCGACGATGTAACCCGCGGCAGCACGGTTACCAAAATGAACGAGGACGGTGGAGCCAATCTGGGAATCGTTGGCGAGTGACTGCGGAATGCCGTAGGCAAACGGCTCGGACAGCGCACGGGTCGGGATATCGAGGACCACGCTCGCGTAGGCGGCGACGGGTTCGGGTGCGGGCTCGGGCTGCGCCGGGGCGGCAGCAGGGGCCGCGGACTTCGGAGCTTCCTTAGGTTCCGGCGAACCAAACAGCGAAAGTTGCTCGGCCATGGCCCCAGCACCTCCTATCCCATACGTCTACAGAAACAAGAGCCCCGCTCGGGTGAACGGGGCTCGGATGCATGCGTTTACGCAGCTGCTACAGCGCCATCGTGCGGGCGCGGTCGATGCGTGCCAGGCAGTCGTCGCGGCCGACGAGCGCCATGGTCTCGCCCAGCGGGGGGCTCACCATGTTGCCGCAGACGGCGACGCGCACAGCTTGGAACACCACGCGCTTCTTGAGGTCCATCTGCTCGGGCAGCGGCTCAAGCGCGGCGTCGATGTTGGCGGCCGTCCACTCGTCCACGCCCTCGAGCGCGGCCTTGGCGGCATCCAGAATGGCACCCATGCCTTCCTTGGCCAGGCCCTTGTTGACTGACTTTTCGTCATACTCAAGCGTCTCGGCCGTGGCAAAGATGGGGGCGGCGACGGTTACTGCGTCGGCCGGCATCTTGGTGCGCGGCTTGACGATGGCGGCAAGCGCATCGATCCAATCCTCGCCGTACTCGACATTACCCTCGATGAGACCAGCCTCGTGCAGTTCGGGGACCATGATCTCGTCGGCAAACTGAGCATCGGACATGCCGTTGATGTACTCGGCATTGACCCAGTCGAGCTTCTTGGGGTCGAAGGTCGCCGGGTTCTTGGAGATGCGGTCGAGCGAGAACTTGCTGGCCAGGACATCGCGCGGGATGATCGTGGTCTCGCCGTCGAGCGACCAGCCGAGCAGCGCCAGATAGTTGACGAAAGCGTCGGACAGATAACCGGCGTCGCGGTACTCCTCCACCGAGGTGGCGCCGTGGCGCTTGGAGAGTTTTTTGCCGTCGGCACCCAAGATCATGGAGATGTGGGCGAACGTGGGCACGGGCGCGCCAAGGGCCTCGTAGACCATGACCTGACGCGGGGTGTTGGACAGATGGTCGTCGCCGCGGATGACGTGGGTGATCTTCATCATGGCGTCGTCGACGACGGTCGCAAAGTTATACGTGGGCGTGCCGTCGGAGCGGAAGATGACGAAGTCGTCGAGCTCCTTGGCGTCGAAGGTCACCTCGCCGTGAACGGCGTCGTGGATGACGACATCGCCGCGGTCCTCGGGCACCTTGATGCGCAGGACGTAGGACTCGCCGGCCTCGATGCGGCGGCGTGCCTCTTCGGGATCAAGATCGCGGCAGCGGCGCTGATAGCCCTGGAAGGGGTCCTTGCGCTCCTGGGCGGCCTTGCGGTCGGCGTCGAGCTGCTCCTTGGTGCAGAAGCAGGGATAGGCCTTGCCCTCGTCCCAAAGCTTCTGGGCGGCCTGCTTGTACAGGTCCAGGCGCTCGGTCTGTGCGTAGGGGCCAAAGTCGCCGCCCACCTCGGGACCCTCGTCCCAGTCCAGGCCCAGCCAACGCATGGCGCGCAGAATGATCTGCGTGTTCTCGTCGGTGGAACGGGTGGGGTCGGTGTCGTCGATGCGCAGGATGAACGTGCCGCCGTTTGCGCGGGCGAAAGCCCAGTTATAGATTGCGGTGCGGGCGCCGCCGATGTGCAGCTTGCCCGTGGGTGAGGGTGCAAAGCGGACGCGAACGTCTGATGCCATGGAAATCTCCTCGATTGCAGGATGGATGTCTAACCGCACCAGTATAAAGCAATAAAGCAACCTCCGCACAAAGGGCACCGACCCACTCATTGGGGACAGACTTAAATGACTAGTCGTTGGGGACGTTCTTAAACGACTAGTCGTTGGGGACACTCTTCGAAGTTGTCTGAAGAGTGTCCCAAGTGCCGCCTAAGGCTGGTCATTTAAGTCTGTCCCCAATGAGTAGGTGCGGAAAGGGTGTGAATATTCGATTAACGCGATATGATGTGCCCTTGCATATAGAGCTCGGCGGAATGGTAACGGTCGCCGGGACACGTTTTTGAAAGGACAATCATGTCAGAAGAACTTCGTTCCATCCCACCCCAACACGGGACCTTTGTATTTACGTCGGAGTCGGTGACCGAAGGTCATCCCGATAAGATCGCTGACCAGATCAGCGACGCCGTCCTCGACGCAATCCTCGCTAAAGAAATAGAGCTTCAGGAGCAGGGCTACATTGCGCCCAACGGCGTGCCCGCCAACGTTGAGAACGTCCGCTGCGCCTGCGAGACCCTCGTGACCACCGGCACCGTCATCGTTGCCGGCGAGATTCGCACCCAGGCCTACGTCGACGTGCAGGAGATTGCCCGTGGCGTTATCCGCCGCATTGGCTACAACCGCGCAAAGTTCGGTTTTGACTGCGATACCTGCGGTGTTATGAGCCTCATCCACGAGCAGTCGCCCGATATCGCCCAGGGCGTCGACGAGTCCTTCGAGACCCAGACCGGCGCCACCACCGACCCGATCGACCTGATCGGCGCCGGCGACCAGGGCATGATGTTTGGCTATGCCTCCAACGAGACCAAGACCCTCATGCCCATGCCGCACTACCTGGCGAGCCGCCTGGCCGAGCGCCTGGCCGCCGTGCGCCACGACGGCACCCTGCCCTACCTGCGCCCCGACGGCAAGACCCAGGTAACCGTGCGCTACGAGGACGGCAAGCCCGTCGAGGTCACGACCATCGTCATCTCCACGCAGCACGCCGCCGAGATCGAGGACATGGGTAAGATCAAGGACGACCTCATCGAGCACGTCATCATCCCCGTCATGGCTGCCGAGAATATGCCGTGGGACAACGCCGACATCTATGTGAACCCCACCGGTCGCTTTGTCGTGGGCGGCCCCATGGGCGACACGGGCCTCACCGGCCGCAAGATCATCGTCGACACCTACGGCGGTTACGGCCGTCACGGCGGCGGCGCCTTTAGCGGCAAGGACTGCACCAAGGTCGACCGCTCCGCCGCATACGCCGCGCGCTGGGTCGCCAAGAACGTGGTGGCCGCTGGCCTGGCCGACCGCTGCGAGGTCGAGCTGGCCTACGCCATCGGCGTATCCAAGCCGCTGTCGATCATGGTCGACACTTTCGGCACCGCGCATGTTGCCGAGGACAAGATCGTCGAAGCCGTCGAGAAGACCTTCGACCTGCGTCCGGGCGCGATCATCCGCGACCTGGACCTGCGTCGACCGATCTACGAGAAGACGGCAGCCTACGGCCACTTCGGCCGCGAAGACGCCGACTTCACCTGGGAGAAGACCGATCGAGTCAAAGAACTCAAAGCAGCCTGCGGCCTGTAATTAGAAACCACCAAGGTCGCAACACGCACACGCTTTCAAAAGAAGTACTGCCCCCAAGCGGTACTTCTTTTGTTATTAATCCGGTGGTGAAGATGTTTCGATATGAGCCTACGCTGCGTCACTAGCTGATGAATTTTGCCATCTAGCAACTCCAACCATGTATCCTTAGTCCCGAGGGGCGGGGCATAAGGTCGATCGCGAGTTCCGCACGAGCCGGAGAGCACTTAATGTGCTCTCCGTGCGAGCAGGACTGCCCGAGCAGGCGACCTTATGCCCCGCCCCTCGGGACGACGAGACAAGACAAAGGAGCAGCCATGGCAGGCAAGCCGCAAACACTAGCTACGACCTCGGCATTCGAGATCTTGGGGCCCGTCATGGTCGGCCCCAGCTCATCGCACACCGCCGGCGCCCTGCGTTGCGCACAGGTGGCCGCCAGCCTGCTCGAGGGCCGCATCACCAAGGTTACCTTTGGCCTGTGGAACTCTTTCGCCCACACCTACCGCGGCCACGGCACCGACCGCGCGCTCGTCGCGGGCATCCTGGGCCTCGACACCGACGACGAGAATATCAAGCAAGCCTTCGACCTCGCACGCGAGCAGGGCCTCGATTATCACTTTGACATCAAGGGCGACGACGCCTCCCTCCACCCCAACACCGTCGATATCGACATGGTCGACGACACGGGCGCTACGGCGCAGGTCCGCGGCGAAAGCCTGGGCGGCGGCAAGATGCGCATCAGCCGCATCAACGGCGTCGGCGTCGACATCTCGGGCATGTACTCCACGCTCTTCGTGGCGCATCAGGACGTCCCCGGCGTACTCGCCGCACTTACGAACCTGCTCGCCTACGCGCACGTGAACATCGCCTTCTGCCGTACCTACCGCACCGAGGTGGGCGGCCAGGCCTACTCCGTCTTTGAGACCGACGGCGCACCCGATGACACCGTCATCCCCATGGTGCGCAAACTCGACAACGTCGGCTACGCCACCTTTATTGAGCTCCCCGGCTCGGCATCATCGCTCTCCCCCGGCGTCTCGGCCAAGGAGATCTTCGACGACGGCGAGCAACTGCTCGACGCGTGCGAGGAGCTGGGGCTCAGCATCGGCGCCGTCATGGCCGTGCGCGAGGGGCGCCTTACCGGCGAGGCGCACGCCGTCGCCGCCATGCGCCGCGTGCTCGACGTCATGCGCGAGGAGACCACGGCCCCCATCGCCAATCCGCAGCGCTCGCTCGGCGGGCTTATCGGCGGCGAGGCTAAGCTCGTCGATGCCACCGGCCGCAACGACCTTAGCTCCAGTTTAATGGGCGCCGTACAGACCGAAGCCGTGGCACGTGCCATGGCCGTACTTGAGCGCTCCGCCACTATGGGCGTGATCGTCGCGGCCCCCACGGCAGGCTCCGCGGGCGTCGTGCCCGGCTGCGTGCTGGCCCTGGCCGACCACCTGCAGCTCAATGACGAGCAGGTCATGGACGCCCTCTACTGCGCCGCCGCCATCGGCCTCAACCTCACCACGAGCGCCTGCGTCGCCGGCGCCGAGGGCG
>CABRGB010000001.1 GCA_902470345.1 uncultured Collinsella sp. | reverse complement strand
GGGTCAGCCCGTGGGAGGCCAGGGCGCCGCTGACCGGTGGACGGCACCGAGCCGTCGCAACGGACTGAAGAAGGGGGAGGCCTCGCGGCCTCCCCCTTTTTTTGCGTTTAATAGAGGGTTGTAATACACGAACTCGCCTTCGTTTAGCTTCTCTTACTGTTTGGCTGTATTTTGAGTCCTTCTTTTGTATTTGCGCGATAATAACTCCCATTGGCGTTAGGGAGGACTTGATGTTTACCGTTTTTGTCTTGGGCAATATTGCTTCGGGTAAGTCGACTGCCTGCCGCTATCTCGAATCTCATGGCGCCATGCTTATCGATCTGGATGAGCTTGCCAAATCGCTGTATGTGCCAGGCTCCGATATCGTCAATGCCCTCGCGGAAGAATTCGGTTGGGACATTCTGGACGGGGAGGGCGGCATTCGCCGCAATGTCCTCGCTGCTCGAGCTTTCGCCTCTCCTGATACAGTTGCGCGGCTCAATGGCATCGTTCATCCGGTTCTCATCGAACAGCTGTCACTGAGGATTCTTGATCCGGTTTGCTGCACGGTTTCGTCCCCCCGTTATCCCTTTGCGGTTGTCGAGGTTTCTGCCCCGACTGGTTTTGAGGATGCTTTTGGCCTGGCTGATGAAATTCTGGTTATCAGCGCTCCTTTAGCAGTTCGTCGTGAGCGTGCCATTCATCGTGGTATGGAGTCCTCTGATTTTGATGCGCGCTCTGCATGCCAATCTGATGAGGCTTCGCTTTGCAATCTCGCTACGACGGTCATCGATAATGCGGCAGGCGATAACTCGCTCTTTGAACAACTGGACGCATGGCTTGCGCGCCATGGCTTCGGGGATGTAGTGGATAGGGAGGAGACCGATGCCTAAGACACGTTTCTTTACGTGGTATCGCGTGGCGCCACTTGCCGTTATGTTTGTCTTCGGCCTTATTTCGCTCGTCTACTCGTATGCCCCTGCCGCCTTCTTTAAGCCTTTGTATCCAATTGACTATGAGGCGTACGTAAAGCAATCGAGCATTTCGCACAATCTTGATCCGTATCTGGTGTGCGCTGTCATAAAGTCGGAATCGAATTGGGATCCCGAGGCTGAGTCGAATCAAGGCGCACGGGGATTGATGCAGCTGATGCCCGAGACTGCCCAGGATATGATTGCCAAGGGTCTTGTCGATGGCAGCGAGTATTCAGCCGGCGACCTTAACGATCCCGCTACGAACATCGAGTTTGGTTGTGCGTATCTTTCGTATCTTCTAACGTATTTTAACGGGTCGACTGACAGTGCCATTGCCGCCTATAACGCCGGCATGGGCAATGTCGACGGATGGGCGCAGCAGAGCACGTCGCTTCATAATGCAATCACCTTTCCCGAGACGCAGGCGTATCTGATTCGTGTCAATAATGCCTGGGTTCGCTACAAGACCCTCTATCCCGATCGGTTCGTATAGGACTATGCCTGCCGCCTGCGTATACTGCAGATATATGAGTTAGGAGTATCCATGGCGGAATTTGAAGTTGAGCGTGTTGGAGGAGAGCTCAAACGTTTTGGCGTTGAGGGCTCTGAGGTGCCGTTTAAGGTCGTGTCTCCATACGAGCCCGCCGGTTCCCAGCCTAAGGCCATTGAGTCGCTTGTGCAGGGTGTGAGGGACGGAGATCGCTATCAGGTTTTGCTGGGCGTGACTGGTTCGGGCAAGACCTTCACGATGGCTAAGACTATTGAGGCCCTGGGGAAGCCGACGCTGGTCATGGCTCCCAATAAAACGCTTGCCGCTCAGCTCGCGAGCGAGCTCAAGGAATTCTTCCCTAACAACGCCGTGGTCTATTTTGTGTCGTACTACGATTACTATCAGCCCGAGGCATATGTACCGCAAAGCGATACGTATATCGAGAAAGACTCCTCGATTAACGAAGAGGTCGAGATGCTGCGCCATCAGGCGACGGCATCGCTGCTATCTCGACGCGATGTGATCGTCGTCGCATCGGTCTCGTGTATCTATGGCATTGGCTCCCCCGAGGACTATGCGGGCCTAGCTCCGAACGTCGACAAGAAGGTGCCGCTCGAGCGCGATGACTTTATCCATGCGCTTATCGATATCCAGTACGATCGCAATGACTATGATTTGGCACGTGGCACCTTCCGCGTGCGCGGCGATGTCGTCGACGTGTATCCGCCCTATGCCGAGCATCCGTTGCGGTTTGAGTTCTTTGGCGACGAGGTCGAGCTGATTGCCGAGATCGACGAGGTCACCGGCGAGATGCTGCGTGAGTACGAGGCCATTCCCGTGTGGCCGGCCTCGCACTACGTGACTGAGAAGCCTAAGGTCAAAGCGGCTCTGAAATCAATCAGCGAAGAGTGCGAGAAGCGTGTGGCCGAGCTCAAGGCGACTGATAAGCTGCTCGAGGCGCAGCGTCTGCAGCAGCGCACCGACTATGATCTCGAGATGCTCGAGACCATGGGTTTCTGTAACGGTATCGAGAACTACTCGCGTCATCTGGACGGCCGAAAACCGGGCGAGCCGCCGTTTACCCTGATCGATTACTTTCCTAAGGATATGCTCTGCATCATCGACGAGAGCCATGTAACGGTGCCGCAGATCCGCGGCATGCACGAAGGCGACCGCTCGCGTAAGGTGACGCTGGTTGAGCATGGTTTTCGTCTGCCTTCGGCACTCGATAACCGCCCGCTTCGTTTCGATGAGTTTGAGGCGAGGATTCCCCAGTTCATCTACGTTTCGGCCACGCCGGGCGACTATGAGCTGCGGGTTAGCCAGAACGACGTTGAGCAGATTATTCGTCCGACCGGTCTGCTCGACCCCAAGATCGATGTGCGTCCGGTTCGTGGGCAGATTGACGATCTTGAGGACGAGATTCGCGAGCGCGTTGCCCGCAAGGAGCGCGTGCTGGTGACCACGCTCACCAAGCGCATGGCCGAGGACCTGACCGACCATCTGCTTGATGCCGGCATTAAGGTCAACTACATGCATTCCGATACGGCGACGATGGACCGTGTCGAGATCTTGCGAACGCTGCGCGAGGGAAAGATCGATGTTCTCGTTGGCATTAACCTGCTTCGCGAGGGTCTTGACCTTCCCGAGGTCTCGCTGGTGGCAATTCTCGACGCTGACAAGGAAGGTTTCTTGCGCAACCGCCGTTCGTTGATTCAGACGATTGGCCGTGCGGCCCGTAATGCCGACGGCGAGGTCATCATGTATGCAGACGTTGTGACCGATTCGATGAAAGAAGCCATCGAGGAGACGCAGCGCCGTCGCGAGATTCAGATGGCATATAACGAAGAGCATGGCATTGTGCCCAAGACGGTCCGCAAGGCCATTAACGACATCTCGAGCTTTATTACCGAGGCCGAAAAGGCTGTGGGCTCGAAGGGGCGCTCGAGAGGCGATTCGCTGGGTCACGGTGCGTTCTATACGCCCGACGAAAACGGCGAGGGCGCCGCGCCGGAGACGGTGGCGCCCGAGCAGACGCTCGCCGAGCAGCTGGAAGGGCTGCCGCATGACGAGCTCGTGCGGATCGTCGAGACCATGGAGGAAGACATGCGCAACGCTTCCGCCGCCATGGACTTTGAGGAGGCGGCGCGTCTGCGCGATGCCGTCGTTCAGATTCGGGCGATGCTTGAGGGCGCATCTGAGGACGAAACGATCGAGCGTTTGCGTTCGCAGGCTCGCAAGGGTTCTACCTTTGCTTCGGGCAGAAAACGCCAGGGTGCAAGATTCAGGAAGTAGCGAACAGGCCCCGAGTTCCCTGTGGAGCTCGGGGCCTGTGTCGTTTGGACGCGGGAGTTCGTGCACTAGAGGTCTGCTATCAGCGCCTCAGCGCAACGGATGCCGTCGGTGGCGGCACTCATGATGCCGCCGGCATATCCGGCACCCTCGCCGCAAGGGTAAAGGCCCGGAGTCGACACGGCGTGGCATGTTCGATCGCGGGTGACGGTGACCGGGGAGCTCGAACGCGTCTCCACGCCAGTGAGGACCGCATCGGGGCGGTCATAGCCACGCAGTTTCTTACCGAGCAGGGGGATTCCCAAACGAAGCGATTCGACGATATGCTGCGGGAGGGCATCGTCGATCGCCGTCCAGGTCACGCCAAGTGGATAGGTCGGTTTTACCTTTCCAGGTGCCGTGCTGGCGCGTCTAGCAAGGAAATCTCCGACGAGCTGTGCCGGCGCGTTCCAGTTGGAGCCGCCCAGGCGATAAGCGGCTCGCTCGCAGGCGCGCTGGAGCTCAATGCCTGCGAGCGGATCATCGCCGGGAAGGTCGTCAGGTGTGACGTTAACGAGTAGGGCGGCATTTGCGTTGCGCCCGTCGCGGGCATTGAGGCTGGCGCCGTTGACGCACAGATGGCCTTGCTCGGAAGAGGCCGCGACAACCTGTCCTCCGGGGCACATGCAAAACGAGAACACACTGCGGCCGTTGGGGAGATGGGCGACAAGCTTGTAGGGGGCTGCTCCGAGTGCCGGGTGCCCCGCCGAAGGGCCATATTGGGCACGGTCGATGTCGCGCTGTGGATGCTCGATGCGCACACCCATGGCAAAGGTCTTTTGCGCGAGGGCAACGTCATGTTCTTTGAGAAGCTCGAATACGTCGCGGGCGGAATGGCCGCAGGCGAGAATGAGGTGCTTTGTGGCGATTGTCTCGCTTGTGGTTTCTTGGGGCGGTTGGACATCGACGCCGGTGATGGCGCCAGATCCATCGGTTCGAATATTGACGAGCCTTGTTCGATAGCGGACGGTTCCACCGAGCTGCTCGATGCGCTGGGAAATGTTGGTGACGACGGTGGGGAGGATGTCGGAGCCAATGTGCGGCTTGGCGTCCCACAGGATGTCGCGAGGTGAGCCAGCTTCGACGAAGGTCTCAAGAATCAGCCGATGGGCAGGATTCTTGGTTCCCGTGTTGAGCTTGCCGTCCGAGAAGGTCCCTGCGCCGCCCAGGCCAAATTGGATATTGCTGTCGGGGTCGAGGATACGCTCCTTAAGAAAGAGATCAATCGCTTCCGAGCGGCGAAGCGCGGGGTCGCCGCGCTCGATGAGCAGGGGTTTAAGGCCCGCTTCGGCAAGGGTCAGGGCGGCGAAGAGACCGGCGCAACCGGCGCCGACAACGACGGGACGCCCCTTGGGTGCATTTGGGACAGGGTTGGGGAATGAAGGAGCCTCGCCGTCTACCATGCGGATGCGCGAGCGGTCGCACTCGGCGACGCGGTCGACCACCTCCTGCTCGAGTCGGGAGCTTGTCAGCTCGACTCGAAAGCTCAAAATAAAATGGACATCTCGCTTTTTACGGGCGTCGATTGACTTGCGATGGAGCTCAATGGCTTTAATCTGGGAATCCTCGCATCGCAGGGCTCGTTTGACGGCGCGTCTACCAATAGCAAGGCAGGCGGTTTCGTCGCCGGCCTCATCGAGTGACGCGTGGACTTGGGTGATTTCGATCATCGAGGTCTCCTTAGATGCAAGAAAGAGGCCGCCCGGTGTCCCAGACGGCCCGAATGCGTTTTGATTATAGACTGCGCGGCTATAGGCTGCTTGCAGCGCGAATACCCGAGATCCAAGCCCATGCAAGGTTGAAACCGCCGCAATCGGCATCGATGTCGAGCGCCTCGCCACAGATGTAAAGTGGGGCGTCTGCCGCGTTGCTCACACAGAGGTTGGGAGCTGAGACGCTCTCGATGGGCACGCCGCCGCGCGTGACCTGGGCCGAACGCTCCTCCGTCGTTCCCTCGACGAGCATCTTAAAGTGCTTGAGGATTGAGACCAGATGGATGACGTCGTACGACCCGGGGTGGCACTGTTCGAATGCGGTGCAGACAACGTGAGAGAACTGCGGGGCGAGCATGCCGTCGAGCCAGCGGGGGTCGCGGGGTGAAAAGCCGCCGAGCAACGCAACTCGCTGGCTGAGCATATCGAGCAACTCGTCTTTGGAGAGGTCGGGAAAAACGTCGAGCAGAATCGTGTCGCCGCGCTGGACGCGACGGGAGAGGTTAAAGGCGGCAACGCCCGAGATGCCAAAGGTTCGGAAGAGCACTTCGCCGTCTTCGCGCCAGAGCTCCTCGTGATTGCGGGTGAGCGTCAAACGGGCGCGGACGCGCAGGCCATCCAGTGTCTTAAGCGCAGTCTGGTCGCCGAAGACCGATGCCGACACAGGGCAGAGGACGGGATGCTGCGGTGTGAGGGAAAGATTGAACGTCTTCGCGATTTCGACAGGGTTGCCGCCCGTAGCGATAATTACGGCCTTTGCCTGCAGCGTCTCGTTCGTGCGAGGGGTGTCGGCGAGCGCCTTCCGAAGCGAGCGGACCTCCGATTTTCGGTCGTCGTGCTTTTTTGCCTTGAGTGCTCGCGCGGGACGGTCTATTTGGAGTGCCCAGCCCTCGGGGGCTTTGAATGCCGAGGCAACGTTTGCTCCACAAATCAAGGTGATACCCAGGCGGTTGCAAGCGTTGAGAAGCGCATCGCGCACCGATTCGGCACGAAGGGAGCGCGGATACAGCCGGCCCTCCTCGGAGGTCGTCATGATGCCCAGCGAGGAGAAGAAACTGCCGAGCTCTTGCTCGGGCTGGGGACCCATGACGGATTCGACGAATGCGGGGCGGTTGTACCGCTGGAAATCAATTGATTCGTTGGAAAGGTTGCAGCGGCCGTTGCCGGTCGCAAGGAGTTTAAGGCCGCAGGCAACATCGCGCTCAACGATGCAGGCGCTTTTGCCTGCGCGTGCGGCCGTAATGGCGGCGGCGAGACCCGAGGCCCCGCCGCCGATTACCAAGACGTCATAGGAGGCGTTTGCGTTCACTTAGGCCTCGGCGGTCTCGTGCGGGGCAATGGCCTCGACGGCAGAGACGGCTTGGGGCAGCATACCGTCGGGCAGTGCGGTCTCAACCTCGCCCTTGTCGCAAGCCTCGGCGAGTGCCGGATTGATGGGAAGCTGCCCTAGGATCTCGAGGTTGTAACGCTCGGCGACCTCGGGGAGCTTGCTCTTGCCAAAGACTTCGATCTTCTTGCCGCAATCGGGGCACTCGATATAGCTCATGTTTTCGACGATTCCCAAAATGGGCACGTTCATCTTCTCGGCCATGTTGACCGCCTTGGCGACAATCATCGAGACCAGATCCTGCGGGCTCGTGACGATGACGATGCCATCGACGGGCAGCGACTGGAAGACGGTGAGGGCGACGTCGCCCGTTCCCGGAGGCATGTCGACCAGCAGGTAGTCGATGGGGCCCCATGAGGTTTCGCTCCAGAACTGCCTGATGGCACCCGCGATAACCGGACCGCGCCAGAGGACGGGGTCGGTTTCGTTTTGGAGCAGCAGGTTAGAGCTCATAACCTTGACGCCGTGCTCGGAGATTTCGGGCAGCATAAGGTTGCCGAGGGCATGGACGTGACGTCCGCTCATACCGAACATCTTAGGGATAGAGGGGCCGGTAATATCGGCATCGAGGACGCCGACCTTGTGACCGTGGCGGGAAAGCTCCGTGGCGATGGCGCCGGTGACGAATGACTTGCCGACGCCGCCCTTGCCGGAAAGCACGGCGATAACGCGCTTGACCTCGGACAGCGTATTTTCCTCAAATTGCGACGGCGACGTTTGCCCGCCGGCTGCCTGTGCGTGCTCGCAACCCATGTTTGACTCCTTTGTATATGTTGGGGCCGGAGCCCCGCGGTGTGACACGAGCGTCATTGTACCCTCGTTTGCGAGCGGGAGTCATTTATGATGCGTGGTAGGCGATCGACAGTATTCGAAAGTACGGACCGAGCGTGCGGCCTGCGGCGTCAGACAACGCAAAAGGTCTGCGAATCTTGTATTACGAACATCTGTGCGCGTCGAGTGCGCTAAACTCATCGTCAGTGTGATTTGAAGTTGTAGGAGGCAAGGAGCTTCCATGTCTGATTCTTCTATCGTTATTCGCGGCGCGCGCGAGCATAACCTGCGCGATATCGATGTTTCCATTCCGCGTGACCAGCTCGTGGTCATAACCGGTCTTTCCGGATCGGGCAAGAGCTCACTGGCGTTCGATACCATCTATGCCGAGGGCCAGCGCCGTTACGTCGAGAGCCTTTCGAGCTATGCGCGTCAGTTTTTGGGCCAGATGGACAAGCCCGATCTGGACTCGATTGACGGCCTGTCGCCGGCTGTGTCGATCGATCAGAAGACAACGTCCAAAAACCCACGCTCGACGGTGGGCACCGTAACCGAGATTTACGACTATCTGCGTCTGCTGTTTGCTCGCGTGGGAACGCCGCACTGTCCTGAGTGCGGTCGCGTCATTGAGCGTCAGACGACCGATCAGGTCGCCGATAAGGTGCTGGCGGCGGGGGAGGGCCGTCGCGCGTTTGTGTTGGCGCCGGTGGTTCGTGGACGCAAGGGCGAATATGCCAAGCTGTTTGAGGACCTGCGTGCGGAGGGCTTTAGCCGTGTGCGCGTCGACGGCGAGGTGCGCTCGCTTGACGACCCTATCGACCTGGACAAGAAGTTCAAACACGACATTGAGGCCGTGGTCGACCGTATCGTGATTCGAGAGAACTCCCTGGGTCGCATTGCCGAGTCCGTTGAGCAGGCGACGGCACTGGCGCACGGTAACGTGAACGTGTACATGCTGCCCGACCGCGACGCTCCCGAGGGAACCGAGGGCGAGCTGCTGGAGTATTCGCTGGCACTGGCGTGCCCGGAGCACGGGCATTCCATCGACGACCTGCAGCCGCGCGATTTCTCATTCAACGCGCCCTATGGTGCATGTCCCGAGTGCGATGGCCTGGGCTTTAAAAAGACAGTCGATGCCGAGGCGCTGATTGAAGACCCCTCAAAGTCGATTGCCGACGGAGTTTTTGGCAGCCTGTTCGGCAATTCCAACTATTATCCGCAGATTTTTGCTGCGGTCTGCAAACACTTTAAGGTGAGTGCCGATACGCCATGGGAGGACCTGCCCCCGCGGGTGCGTCGTGCGTTTTTGGATGGCATGGGCGACACGAAGATTTCGGTCGACTATCAAAAGCTCGATGGGCGTCGCAGCCAGTGGGACACTAAGTTCTCGGGCGTGCGCAACATCCTGTACGAGCGCTACAACGAGACGACGAACGAGAACACCAGGGCTCGCTTGGAGAAGTACATTCGCGAAGAGCCATGCTCGAGCTGTCACGGTGCTCGTCTGCGTCCCGAGATGCTTGCCGTCACCGTGGGCGGCAAGTCAATTTACGATGTCTGCTGCCTGTCGTGTCGCGAGTCGCTCGAGTTTTTTGAGGGCCTGGAGCTTACCGAGCGTCAGCAGTTTATCGGCGGGCGCATCGTCAAGGAAATCCTGGAGCGCCTGCGTTTTCTGGTCGATGTCGGACTCGACTATCTGACGCTCGATCGCGCCTCGGCGACGCTTTCCGGCGGTGAGGCCCAGCGCATTCGCTTGGCAACGCAGATCGGTGCCGGCCTCATGGGCGTTTTGTACATTCTGGACGAGCCGTCGATCGGCCTTCACCAACGCGATAACGAACGCCTGATCAAGACGCTCGAGCGCTTGCGCGATATCGGCAATACCGTTATCGTCGTCGAGCACGACGAAGATACAATTCGCGCTGCCGACTACGTGATCGATATGGGTCCCGGTGCAGGCGTTAACGGCGGACACGTGGTCGCCGCGGGAACGCCTGCCGATATCATGGCGTGCCCCGATTCCATGACGGGTGCCTATTTGACCGGCAAGCGGATGATCCGCGTGCCCGATGAGCGCCGCAAGCCCGGCCGCGGCTGTCTTAAGATCACGGGCGCCCGCGCTAATAACCTCAAAAACGTTACCGCCAAGATTGAGTTCGGTACGCTCACAGTCGTTACCGGTGTTTCGGGATCGGGCAAGAGCTCCCTGGTCACCGATACGATTGCGCCCGCGCTTACGAATGCCATCCATCGTTCGACGCGTCCCGTGGGGCCGTACAAGAAGATTGAGGGCATTGAGTGCATCGATAAGGTAATCGATATCGACCAGTCACCGATCGGTCGCACGCCGCGTTCGAACCCTGCGACCTATATTGGCCTGTGGGATGATCTGCGTGCGCTATTTGCAAGCACGCCGGAGTCGAAGGCGCGCGGCTACTCGCCGGGACGTTTCTCCTTTAACGTAAGCGGCGGTCGCTGCGAGGCGTGCAAGGGCGATGGCCAGATCAAGATCGAGATGCACTTCCTTCCCGATATCTATGTCCCCTGTGAGGTATGTGGCGGCAAGCGCTATAACCGCGAGACACTCGAGGTTACATACCGCGGCAAGACAATCTCGGACGTGCTCGACATGAGTGTCACCGAAGCACTGGCTTTCTTTGGGAATATCCCGCAGATTAAGCGCAAGCTGCAGACCCTATATGACGTGGGGCTGGGCTACGTGAGCTTGGGCCAGCCCGCTACGACGCTTTCGGGCGGCGAGGCGCAGCGCGTGAAGCTCGCCAAGGAGCTTCATCGTCGTCAGACAGGCAAGACGTTCTACATTTTGGACGAGCCCACAACCGGCCTCCATTTTGAGGATGTTCGCCAGCTACTCGACGTGTTGCAGCGCCTGGTCGATGCGGGCAACACGGTTCTGGTGATCGAGCACAACCTTGATGTCATCAAGGTCGCCGACCGCCTGATCGATATGGGCCCCGAGGGCGGCAATGGCGGCGGAACCGTCGTGGTCTCGGGCACGCCGGAGCAAGTCGCGGCATGTTCGCAGAGCTACACGGGCAAGTTCTTGGCGCCGCTGCTCAAGCGTGACCGTGAGCGTCAGGCGCAGCTCGACGCGCAGTAAAGAGACGTTGTAGTACCGACGCGCCACCGATTCCTTTTGATTCGGTGGCGCTTCTGTGTGTCGAGATGACATATGCGACGGAATTGGCCCTATACTTAATCCTTGCGTCGCTCTGCGAGGGAAAGGATGTGCCATGGCAAAGGCTGTTAAGACGCCAAAAACCAATGCGATGCGCGAGCTGGAAAGCGCCGGCATCTCCTATGTTCTCCATACGTACGAAGACGATGGCGACGAATCGTCGGGGTTGGGCGTCGCGATTTCCGAGCAGCTTGGCGAGGAACCCGGTCAGGGATTTAAGACCCTGGTCTGCACGACGCCGTCCAACGACCATGTCGTGTGCTGCATTCCCGTTGCCGACGAGCTCGACCTCAAGGCCGCCGCGCGCGCCGCAGGCGAAAAGTCGCTGACCATGATGCATGTCAAAGATTTGCTTGCCGCGACGGGGTATGTCCGCGGCGGTTGCAGCCCGGTCGGTATGAAAAAACGCTTTCGGACGCTGATCGATGAGACATGCGTCCTTTGGGATACCATTTTTATCTCGGGTGGCAAGCGCGGCTATCAGCTTGAGCTTGCTCCCGATGACTTAGTTGCATTTTGCGGGGCGACGGTTGCCCCGATCACGAGAGAGGACTGAGCGATGCCGCAGGAAGAATCAAAGCGCGGAGCTCACTTTGCAAAAGGGTCGGCTCCTCAGACGCCCGCGCCCGAGGCCGCTTCGTTCGATAACGAGATTCGAAACGCCTGGTCCGCTGCCGCTGACCCGGGTGAGACGGCTGTGTACTTGCGTGCCGCCGGTGCCGGCACGGAGCTTCCCCGTACGGTTCTTTCTTCGGTTCGTCCCGATGAGACGGCTGTCTTTTTGGCCGCCGCTCAATCGAGCGCCAGCGTGAAGCCGATCGTCTCCGAGGCTCCTCGTGTGCCGCGTCCCGATGAGACGGCGGTGTTTTTGATGGCAGCCCAGGGAAAGAGCACGCCGCAGAGCGCTCCTGCTGCTCGTTCCGCCAAGCCCGCGGCTCATGATGATGGTGAACCGCTTCTTTCGGATGACGAATGGTCGCCGCTTGGTTCGACCGATCCCGTCGAGGGCGTGGCCATCGATGGTGATGACGACTGGGACCCTCTGTCGTTTTCTGCCCGAACCGTCGCCGCCAAAGAAGTTGACACGGTGTTTGGCGACCATGCCATATTCGATGATGATGCCGTATCCGGTAACAACATGCCGAACAACGATGGCGCCGCACCTGCCGATGACGCCGTTTTGGTTGACGATCCCTTTGCGATGTCCGGCTCCTTTGCCGTCGTGGACGATTTACTGCCACAAGATGAGGCTCATGAGGACTCTCAGGACGACGTAGACGATATGGGTTCGTCGGACTACTCCACGGTCGGTCGTTCTGCTGGCCTCATGACCGTGCTGACCATCGTGTCGCGCGTCACTGGGTTTATCCGCACGTGGGCCATGGCGGCCGCCATCGGCATGTCGCTGCTCTCGTCCTCCTATCAGGTTGCCAACAACCTGCCCAACATGCTTTACGAACTCGTGATGGGCGGCATGCTCGTTACGGCGTTTTTGCCGGTGTATATGGGTGTGAGGCGCGAGCAGGGCCGCGAGGCATCGAACGAGTATGTCGGCAATCTGCTCGGTATTCTGCTTCTGCTGCTGGGCGGTATCTCGCTGCTGGGCACCGTGTTTGCTCCCGGCTTTATTTGGACGCAGTCGTTCCTTTCGGGCGATGGCGGCAGCATGGATACCGCTGCGTTCATGTTCCGCTTCTTTGCTATCCAAATTCTGTTTTATGGCTTGGGCTCGGTGTTCTCGGGCGTTCTCAACGCACACCGCGACTACTTCTGGTCGACGTTTGCCCCGGTTCTCAACAATGTCATCGTCATCGCCAGCTTTATGGGCTTTGCTCCCGTGTCTGCACAATTTAGCGAGCAGGCCGGTATTATCTTGATCGCAGCTGGTACGACCCTCGGCGTCTTTGTTCAGATGGCCTGCCAGATTCCCGCGCTTGGCAAGCATGGCGTGCATCCTCATATCCATATCGACTTTAAGGATCCCGCGCTGCGACAGACGATTGCGCTTGGTATCCCGACGCTGCTCGCCACGGTGTGCATGTTTGTCTCGACCTCCATTACCAATGCCGCCGCGCTGGTGGTGCAGCCCGAGACCGGCCCTTCCGTCATCGCATATGCGCGCCTGTGGTACACATTGCCCTACGCGCTGATCGCCGCCTCGCTTTCGACGGCACTCTATACCGAACTCTCTCACGATGCGCAGGAGAAGGATTACGACAGCGTCCGCACGGGCATTTCGCGCGGTGTCGCCCAGATGCTCTTCTTCCTGATTCCGTTTGCGATGTATCTGATCGTCTTCGCCCGTCCGCTCAACATGATCTACTGCGCCGGCAAGTTCGATGAATCCGGTGTGGCGCTGGTGTCGGAGTTCCTTATCTATCTGGCACTTTCCCTGCCGCTCTACGGCGTGGTCGTGCTGATGCAGAAGAGTTTCTCGGCCCTGCTCGATATGAAACCTTATAGCCGCTATTGCCTGTACTCCGCTATCGGTCAGGCCGGTTCGGTGCTGCTGTTTGGCGTGGTGCTGGGCTACGGTATGCCGGCAATTGCGCTTTCGTACGTCGTTGACTACGTGGTCTTGGTCGGATGCTCACTGTGGTGGCTGCGCCGTCGTCTGCATGGCCTTCAGGTCAAGTCTATCCTGCATGGCGGTTTCTTCGGCCTACTGTTCGGTGGCTTGGGCGCTGCCGCGGGCGCCGGCGTCATGTGGGCACTTGAGCACTTTGTCGGAGCGCTTGGCAGCTCGATCCTCATTACCCTGGGCTACGTTTGTGTTGCAGGCGTCATTTCGCTCGCTGTAACTTTTGGCCTCGCCTTCGTCTTTAAGATGCCCGAGGTCTCGGCGCTGCTTCGTCGCAAGTAGGTGCGCGTGGCAGGTCACGACAACATTCCAACACTTGCCGAGCAGGTTTCGCGCGTTCCCACGCAACCCGGCTGCTACCTTTGGAAAGATGCCAAGGGCGATGTCATCTATGTGGGCAAGGCAAAAAACCTGCGTGCCCGTATGCGTCAAT
This sequence comes from uncultured Collinsella sp., assembly GCA_902470345.1. Lineage (GTDB taxonomy): Bacteria > Actinomycetota > Coriobacteriia > Coriobacteriales > Coriobacteriaceae > Collinsella. Next base: position 113,580 of record CABRGB010000001.1, on the reverse strand, counting down.
ACGTGACGCTGCAGGACGAGCGTCAAAAGATCCCGCTCATGATGCAGCTGGTGGCGAGCTTCGACTATATCGTGGTGGAGACCGAGCACGAGGCATTGGTGCTCGAGCGCAATCTGATTGGCCAGTACCATCCGTACTTTAACGTCGATCTCAAAGACGATAAAAGCTATCCCTTTATCGCCATTACCAAGAGCGATTTGTTTCCTGCTATCAAATACACGCGAGAGCGTCATAGACCGGGAACGCGCTATTTTGGCCCCTATACCGATAGCCGTGCGGCGCGTGAGACCATCGATACGCTACGCAAGGTCATTCCTATTTGCTCGGCATCCTGTGCGGAATGGCGCCGCTGCCGCCGCATCGTCGAATCTCATAAGGGCGAAGAAGACATCGTCAATATGATTTGCGCGCAAAACGGGCGCCCCTGCTTTGACTACCATGTTGGGCGCGGGCCGGGCGCATGCGTCGGCGCGATTTCCCCTGCTGACTATGCCAAGAATGTCAAGCGTGTCGAACGTTTCTTGTCGGGCCATCGCAAGGATGTCGTCGACGAGCTTACGTCCGAGATGACGGAGGCAGCCGAGACGCTCGATTTTGAGCGTGCGGCTCGCGTCAAGCGTCGCCTGGAAGTCATTAGGGGCCTGGACGATCGCCAACAGGTCGTTTTTCCATCAAGCGTCGATATCGACGTCATCGGCTTCTATCGCGAAGAGACTATCTCTGCCGCCTGTGTCTTTGTCGTTCGCGAGGGCCGAACGGTTCGAACTTGTGAGTTCATCCTCGATAAAGGCCTGGATGTCGACGAGGAAGAGCTTCAATCGGGCTTTCTTAAGCGCTATTACGACGAGACGGCTGATATTCCAGCCGAGATCAATCTCTCTGTCGAGCTTGAGGATGCCGAAGCATTGGGGGAGTGGCTTGCGGCCAAGCGCGAACGCTCTTGCCATCTCCATAGGCCGCAGCGCGGCGAAAAGCACCGCCTGCTCGATATGGCTTCCAAAAATGCACGCCATGCCCTCATGCGCTACATGATGCGCACGGGATATGCTGACGATCGCACCAATCAGGCGCTCCTGGAGCTCGAAAGCGCGCTTGCGCTGCCTGCACCGCCGTTGCGCATCGAGTGCTTCGATATCTCGACGTTGCACGGCACCTTTACCGTCGCTTCGATGGTGGTATTTACCAACGGCCGTGCCGACAAGGGCCAGTATCGTCGCTTTAAAATTCAGGCCGAATTGGACGAGGCGAACGACTTCGTATCGATGTCCGAGGTTCTGGGGCGTCGCTATGCTCCCGAGCGCATGGCGGACGAGCGCTTTGGCTCGCGCCCCGATTTGCTCGTTGTCGATGGCGGCAAGCCGCAATTGACCGCTGCAATTAAGCAACTTGAGGCGCTCGGCCTCGATATACCAGTCTGTGGCTTGGCAAAGGCCGATGAGGAGGTTTTCGTGCCGTGGGACGAGACTCCCGTCGTGCTACCGACCGGCTCCGCTTCGCTTTATCTGATCAAGCAGGTTCGCGATGAATCCCACCGATTTGCGATTACGTTCCACCGCGAGTTGCGCGATAAGGCTATGACGGTTTCGGTGCTTGACGACGTTCCGGGCGTGGGACCCACTAGAAAACGTGCCATCATGCGCCATTTTGGCTCGATGAAGCGCTTGCGCGCGGCAAGCGAGCAGGAGATTGCGGAAGTTCGAGGCGTTCCGGCCGATGTCGCCAAGGCGGTCCACGAGGCGCTCGTTGCGTGGAATGCCGAGCGCGCCCAGGCATCGGCCAACCGTTCCGAGAACTAAACGCGCTTCTAGACAACTGATATACATGCTTGGCCGATTTTTAATCATTTATTTCGCGGCGATTACCTGTCGATTTCGGGTTTTATTAACGCTAAAACGTTTGACTAGCCATGGTGAACAACCCTGCTATCCTGCGGGTTGACGAAGACTGATATCTCACCTCGTCGATACATACTGTCTGGCGAATCGTTTGTCAATGAATTCGGTGAACGGTAGTAAATACCGTTCAAGCGTATGTATGTATCGGTCACCGAGCGCGGCACCTCAGTTGGGTCCGTCGGTAGGTAAGGTATATATCGTCCGCAAGTTGCGCGGGGGCAAGTCTAGGTGCTCCCGGGTAAGATTCTCTATTGATAGGAGAAGACATGGCCATCATCAACAAGGGTATGTCCAGGCGTTCGTTCCTCGGCCTCACCGGCAGCGTCGCTGCTGTCGCAGGGCTTGGTCTCACCGGCTGCGGTGGCAGCTCCAACGACGAGGGTTCCGCTTCCGGTTCCACCGATTCCGCCAACCGTGGCGGCGGCGTGATCACTGCTGGTTCCGCTTACGCTCCGTCCAGCTTCGACCCCGCCAGCACCGGCTCCGCTGTGGGCCTGGGTGCTAACTGGCACGTCATCGAGGGCCTCTACGGCATCGATTACCACGACTACAGCACCTTCAACGAGCTCGCCACCGACGATCCCAAGTCCGTGGACGACACTACCTTCGAGGTCACCATCCGCAAGGGCGCCAAGTTCTCCGATGGCACCGAGGTCACCGCTGACGACGTCGTTGCCTCCTACACCGCTTGCGCCGCTTCTGCTACCTATGCTCCGTTCTTCCAGCCCTTCGAGTCCATCGAGGCCAAGGACGCCAGCACTGTAACGGTCAAGACCAAGGTCCCCAACTTCTCCCTGCTCAAGGATCGTCTGGCCATCATCCGCGTTACCCCGGCTACCCAGGCCGAGGAGGATCGCGCCAAGCAGCCGATCGGCTCCGGCCCCTGGATGTACGACTCTATCTCCGATACCGAGATCACCCTGGTTCCCAACCCCGAGTACAACGGTGAGTATGCTGCCGAGGATAAGAAGATCCAGTACAGCATCCTGACCGACCCCACCGCTCGCGTTACCGCCCAGCAGGAGGGCTCCACGCTCGTTATGGAGCTCGTCACCGCTGACGCCGTCGACCAGCTCGAGAGCGCTGGCTGCAAGATCGATAACGTTCAGGGTTTCGGCACCCGCTTCATCATGTTCAACGTCGCCAAGGAGCCTTGGAACAACGTCAAGGTCCGTCAGGCCGTCATGTACGCGCTCGACACCGAGAAGATGATCACCAACACCTTCGCCGGCCTTGCCACCGCCGCCAGCTGCTACCTGCCCAAGAGCTTCACCAACTATCATGAGGCTTCCACGGTGTACAAGACTGACGCCAAGAAGGCCAAGAAGCTCATCGAAGAGTCTGGCATCACCCCGGGCGCCATCACCCTGCGCACCACCGACAACGAGCAGATCAAGGGCATGGCCGCCCAGGTCAAGAACGACCTCGACGCTCTCGGCTTCGATGTGACCATCCAGACCGATACCTCGCCGGCCACCTACGCTGCCATCGACGGCGGCGAGGCCTACGATATCCTCCTTGCCCCTGGCGATCCGTCCTGCTTCGGCGCCGACCCCGACCTGCTGCTCAACTGGTGGTACGGTGACAACGTCTGGATGCAGACCCGTTGCCCGTGGAAGGAGTCCGCTGAGTGGGAGAAGCTCCACGGTCTCATGGACGAGGCTCTTGCCGCCGAGGGCGACGAGCAGCAGAAGAAGTGGAACGAGTGCTTCGACATCATCGCCGACAACGCTGTTCTGTACCCCGTTGTCCACGTCAAGACCGTCTCCGCTTCCTGGGACGATCCGTCCACCGCGCCCAACGGCGAGGCCCTCGATGGCTTCAAGGGCATCGGCACGACGAGCATGTCCTTCAGGGGCGTCGCGACCGTCAAGGCCTAAGACTCGCTTGAGTCATATGTAGGGCGTCGGTCGTAAGGCAACGTCCTCATAGTTGAAACAAAGACCCGGGCGGCCTCGATGTCGCTCGGGTCTTGTAATGAGTATCCATACTCATATACCAGTTGGTCCTACCGACAAAAGAAAGGGGAGAGAACGTGAACAACTTTCTACGTTTGATTGGAAGGCGTCTCGTGGCGCTGCCGATCATGGCATTGGGCGTCACCGTCCTGGTGTTCTTCCTTATGTCGTTCTCCAAGACCGACCCCGCCTATACGGCGTTGGGTGACGGTGCCTCGCCCGAGGCGGTTGCCGAGTACCATGAGAAGTATGGTCTGGACGACCCCTGGCCCGTGCGCTACGTGCGCTACATGGGCGATCTGATCCATGGTGACATGGGCACCTATGGTGCTGCTCGCAACTCCGTTGCCAAGCGCATTTCCACGGCCCTGCCCGTCACGATGCAGCTGACCTTCATCGGTCTTGCCATCGGCGCGGTCGTCTCGTTTTTGCTCGGCGTCATCGCGGCACTGTATCGCGATAAATGGCCGGACCAAGTGATCCGCGTCTTCTCCATCGCCGGCTTGGCAACCCCGTCGTTCTGGCTTGCCGTTCTGTTGATTCTGCTGTTCTCTTCCTACCTTAAGGTGCTTCCGGCGTCCGGTGCTCTACCTCACTTCACCACCAACCCGGCTGGCTATCTGGGACGTATGATCATGCCCGCTATCGCTCTGGCATTCCCGCTGACAGGTCAGATGACTCGTATCGTGCGTACGGCCATGGTCGAGGAGCTCGATAAGGACTATGTCCGTATGGCTCGCGGCGCCGGCGTTCCCGAGAAGGTCGTCGTCGGCATCAACGTCTTGCGCAACGCGCTGATCACCCCGGTCACCACCCTCGGTCTTAAGATCGGTTACCTTATGGGCGGTGCCGTCGTCATCGAGGTCATCTTCAACCTCCCCGGCATGGGTACTGCGATCCTGCAGGGCGTTCAGGGCAACGAGGCGAACCTGGTTCAGGGCGTCGTCATCGTCGTTGCTCTTGCCTTCATCATCATCAACATCGTGGTTGACATGCTCTACCTGCTCATCAACCCGCGCATCAGGACGGTGTAGATTATGGTAAAGATTCGAGAGAAGCAAACCGAGCAGCTCGAGAAAGCTGCCTCCAAGGGGCTCAAGCTCGGTGGCTGGAAGAAGATGACGCTGTCTTCTAAGATTGCCGCCGTCGTGCTGGTGCTGGTCGCCTTGACCGCGATTCTGGCGCCCCTTCTTGCCCCCTATAGCCCGGTCGAGATCTTTACGGCTCGCCAGGCTCCCGGCAATGGATTTATCTTCGGTACCGACGATAAGGGCCGCGACATTCTGTCGCGTATGCTCTACGGTGGCCGTTACTCGCTGATCATCGGCTTTGGCGCCACTGCCATGGCTCTGGTCTGCGGCTCGGTCGTGGGCGCCCTCGCGGCGGTTTCGCGCAAGTCCGTTTCCGAGGCGATCATGCGCATCCTGGACATCATCATGTCCATCCCGGGCATTGCCCTCGCTGCCGTCTTCGTCTCCATCCTGGGCAATTCCGTGCCGTCGATCATCTTCGCCATCGGCTTTATGTACACTCCGCAGATTGCCCGTATCGTGCGCGCCAACATCGTGTCCGAGTACGGCGAGGACTATGTCCGCGCGGTCATCGTTTCCGGCGCCAAGGCTCCGTGGATTTTGATCAAGCACGTCCTGCGCAACTGCATCGCCCCGATCATGGTTTTCACCGTTACCCTGGTCGCCGACGCCATCATCTTCGAGGCCTCGCTGACCTTCATCGGCGCTGGTATCCAGGAGCCCACCGCTACCTGGGGCAACATCCTCGCCGACGCTCGCGGTGGCGTGCTCGCTGGCCGTTGGTGGCAGGCGCTGTTCCCGGGCCTGGCCATCATGATCACCTGCCTGGCACTCAACATCCTCTCCGAGGGCATTACCGACGCCATGGCCGCTGCTCCCTCCGCCGCCCTGGATCCGACCGACTCCTCCAAGCGCCGCGAGGCCGACCTGCTGGTCTCCGACCCCGTTCGCGCCTACAAGGAGCAGGCTCAGTCCCTGTCCGCCCGTCTTGGCGCCCTGCGTGATGTCGAACTCAAGCGTAACGACCGCCATGTGCCCGATGAGTCCGTTGAGCCGATCCTTTCGGTCCGCGATTTCTGCATCCAGTTTGAGCACCACGGTGACATCAACGTCGTCGACCACGTTAACTTTGACGTCCGTCCCGGCCAGACCATGGGCCTGGTAGGCGAGTCCGGCTGCGGTAAGTCCATCACCACGCTGGCCATCATGGGCCTGACCGACGATGACGAGCATCTTTCCGGTGAGGTTCTCTGGGAGGGCCGCGACCTGCTCAAGATGAGCAAGAAGGAGTGGTTCGGCCTGCGCGGTACCGATATCGCCATGGTCTATCAGGACGCCCTGTCCTCGCTCAACCCCTCCATGCTCATTTCCGCCCAGATGAAGCAGCTCACCAAGCGTGGCGGCACCCGTAGCGCCGAGGAGCTCCTGGAGCTCGTGGGCCTCGACCCCAAGCGTACGCTCGAGAGCTATCCGCATGAGCTTTCCGGTGGTCAGCGTCAGCGCGTTCTGATCGCTATGGCCCTTACCCGCGACCCCAAGCTGGTCATCTGCGACGAGCCCACGACCGCTCTGGACGTTACCGTCCAGAAGCAGGTCATCAAGCTGCTTAACGACCTTCAGGCCAAGCTCGGCTTTGCCATGATCTTCGTTTCGCATGACCTGGCGCTGGTCGCCGAGGTTGCCCATAACATCACGGTTATGTACGCCGGTCAGGTTATCGAGCAGGCGCCCACCAAGGAGCTGCTCACCAACCCGATTCACGAGTACACCCGCGGCCTTCTGGGTTCCGTCCTGTCCATCGAGAGCGGTTCGGGCCGCCTGCACCAGGTGCCCGGCGCCGTTCCGAGCCCGCGCGATTTCCCCAAGGGCGATCGCTTCGCGCCCCGCTCGAGCCATCCGCGCATTGGCCTGGACACCCGTCCGGTCTTCAAGCGCGTGCCCGGCACCGAGCACTTCTATTCCGAGCTCCCCGATGAGGTGCTCAAGGCAAATGGTTTGACCCCTCACGCGGAGGTGATGTAGATGAGCGAGACCGCAGTCAACGGCGTCGAGCCGATCATCTTCCTTGATGACGTCCACGTCACCTTTAGGACCCGTACCGGCTCGATTCTGCACCCCAACCTGGTTCACGCCGTCCAGGGTGTAACGATTAGGCTCATGCCCGGACAGACCATCGGCATCGTCGGCGAGTCCGGTTGCGGAAAGTCCACCACCGCTAACGTCATGTGCGGCCTGCAGGCCCCCACGAGCGGCAAGGTCTACTTTAAGGGCAAGGACGTTACCAAGCGTACCGCCGAGGACCGTCGCCACATGGGCCGCGTCATCTCGGTCGTGTTCCAGAACCCAGCCACGGCGCTCAACCCCCGCATGGTCGTTCGCGAGCAACTGCTCGACCCCATGCGCGTCCACAACCTGGGTACCGAGGCCGAGCAGGAGAAGCGCGTCAAGGAGCTCTTGGAGCTCACCGGTCTGCCCAGCTCCGCCGCCGAGGTTCTTCCCGGCCAGCTTTCGGGCGGCCAGCGCCAGCGCGTCGCAATTGCCCGTGCCCTGTCGCTGAACCCCGATGCCATCATCGCCGACGAGCCCACCTCGGCTCTGGACGTTTCGGTCCGCGCGCAGATTCTGAACCTGCTGACCGACCTTAAGAAGGAGCTCGGCCTGGCCATGGTGTTCATCAGCCATGACATCCAGACGGTCCGCTATATCTCTGACGACATCATCGTTATGAATGGCGGCAAGATCGTCGAGCAGGGCGAGGCCAAGCAGGTCTTCCAGCACCCTCAGGACCCCTACACCAAGATGCTGCTCGGCGCTGCGCCGTCGCTGCTGCATCCCAAGCTCGGCGAGTAGCCTCGCTTTCCCTCCCGTGCGCCCGGTTCCCTTGCCGGGCGCACCTCCGTTGCGATTTCGAAAGGTTGGGTTCACGAGCCATGCCAAGTGCTCAGGAGCTACAACAGCAATTTGGTGAATATCGAGGCGCTATGCCCCGTCCATCGGATTTCGATCTCTTTTGGAAGGACCGCATGGCCGAGGCCGACGCCGTTGAGCTCGACTACGCGATTGAGGCGGCTTCGGTTGCGGATTCCGCAACCTGTCGGTTTTTCGACCTCTGGTATACCGGCATGTGTGGCGCGCGCCTGCATGCCAAGTGCCTTAAACCCGTCTCGGACGAGCCCGTGCCATTGGTACTTCAGTTCCATGGATATCCGGGTGCGAGCCGCAGCTGGTTTGAGCAGGCGTCGTTTGCGGGCATGGGCATGGCGCTCATTGCTCTCGATTGTCCTGGCCAAGGAGGCCCCTCCGAGGACATTGGTGGATTTGAGGGCACGACGGTCGCGGGCCATATCGTCGCCGGTATCGACGGCGACCCGGCCAACCTCTACTATGTCCGCCTACATCAGGATATCCGCATTCTGTGCCGTATCGTTCGCGAGCTCGAGGGCATCGATCTTACCCGTGTGTATGTGAACGGCGCATCGCAGGGCGGCGGTTTGGGCATTGCGACCTGCGCGCTTAACAGCGAGCTTATCAATCGCGCCGCCATCCTCTATCCCTTCCTGTCGGACTTCCGCCTGGTTTGGGATCTGGACGCCGACGATATTGCCTACGAGGGTCTGCGCTATTGGTCGCGTTGGTTTGACGAGGACTCGACTCGTATCGAGGAAGCCTATGCCAAGCTGGCGTACTTCGATTCCAAGAATTTTGCCCCCATGGTCAAGTGCCCCGTGCTGTTTGGCACGGGCACAGCCGATATCGTCTGTCCGCCGGCGACGCAGTTTGCGGTGTACAACAACCTGTCCTGCGACAAGCGTCATGAGTTCTTTGAAGGCTTTGGCCACGAGGAGATTCAGAACTTTGATGATCTAATCATTCCGTTTTTCTGTGAGGGAGGGGAGGCTCATGTCTAAGTGCGAGAGCAATATCGATGAGCTGATAGTCCCCGGGCTCGTGGGAATTCCTGGAACGGTTTCGTCAAGGCTCTCCGATTTCCGGGATTGGCGCGGCGATGCTTTGGCGGATATATCCGATTTGAAGACAGCCGCTTCGGACCTTGAGGTTTGCGGGTTGACTGTTACGGCGATTGACTTTGTTAACCCCTGCGCCCGTTACTCGGAGGTTTCCTTTGAGCTCGGTGACCATGCGGTCCACGCTCGTTTGATTGAGCCTGTTGGTCGTGCCCGAGTATCTGAGCGCGTGCCGCTGTGCCTGATGTTCCACGACATCGATCGGCCTGTGCGCGGCTGGCATCACATGACGAGATTTGCCGCCATGGGATATGCCGTGCTTGCACTGGACGATGAGGCGATTGGACTCAGCGATCTGCAGCAGGGGATTACCTCGCCTGCTTTTGTCAGGCGCGTTCGTTGGGGCTGCGCGTTGGCGAAGGTCGCGCGTAATCTTGATGGCGTGGACCCCGATTGCATTTTTGCGTGGGGCGAGGGCCTTGGCGGCGGTGTTGCGCTGGCGGTTTCCGCCTTGGACGAGCGAGGCCTTGCCTGCACGGCGGTTGCCAATCCAATCCCCGGTGGCCTCGAGGCTCTGTCGTCTCGGGTGCACGGATCGGTGCTCATGGGCACATCGCTTATGGACGCCGTGAGCGATCCCAAGGGTCAGTTTGCCGTATTCAACGGTCTTGAGTGTGACCGAAGGCATATCATTTATGCCAAATACGCTCACGAGCGCATCAATGCGTTCGAAAACGAAGTCGTCGACTTCTTTAACCAAACGTTCTACCCGTGTTCTTTGGCCTAGACGGCCTGGACACTGCCAACAAGAGTGGGTGGCATAGGGCCGCCCGCCAGACAACTAAGGAGATTCTTGTGGCAACTCAGAAATTCACCGGCGTTATCCCTCCCGTCGTTGTTCCCGATACCGAAGACCACCAGCTTGATGTTGCCTCCTTTGAGCGCAGCATCAACCGTATGATCGATGCCGGCGTCGATGGCCTGTTCTTCCTGGGATCCTCGGGCGAGGTCGTCTTCTCCACCGACGAGCGCCGTCGCCAGATTGTCGCCGAGGCCGTGCGCATCGTTGATCACCGTGTGCCTGTTCTGGTCGGCATCATCGACACCGAGACCGAGCGCATGATCGAGCACGGCAAGGTCGCTCAGGAGCTGGGCGCCGATGCGCTTGTCGCCACCTGCCCGTTCTATGCCCTGCAGGGCATGACCGAGGTCGAGGAGCACTTCCGCATCCTGCACGAGGAACTCGACCTTCCCATCTTCGCCTACGACATCCCCGTGTGCGTCCACACCAAGCTCCCCTGGAAGCTCCTTGCCAAGCTCGGCGCCGAGGGCGTCCTGGCCGGCGTCAAGGATTCCTCGGGTGATGACATCTCGTTCCGCTACCTCGTTCAGGAGAACGAGAAGAACGGTCATCCGATGAGCATCCTTACCGGCCACGAGGTCGTCGTCGACGGTGCTTACCTCGGCGGCGCCGACGGCTCCGTTCCAGGTCTCGCCAACGTTGAGCCCGAGGGCTACGTGCGCCAGTGGAAGGCCGCTCAGGCCGGCGACTGGGCTACCGTCAAGGCCGAGCAGGATCGCCTCAACGAGATCTCCCACATTTGGGATGTCACCTCGGGCGTCCAGGGCTATGCCGGTGGTGTTGGCGCCTTCAAGACCGCTATGAACCTCATGGGCATCTTCGACAGCCCGACTATGCCGCGCCCGGTGAAGGCCATGACCGGCGAGAACGTCGAGGCGATTAGGAAGGTCCTCCAGGACAACGGTCTCCTGTAAAGCTTCCCCAGGCACCCGACCTCGCCGTTCAGCCTTGCGGCCATGACCCATTAGGTCAATGGCCGCAAGGCTTCGCGGCGATCTCGGACACCTGGGAAACCTTTACCAAACTGTGGCGATAATTCTGCCCTCATTTCCTGTAGTTGTTTTGTCTCCGAAGGAGAGCGACATGGAGAACAAGTACGTTTGCTCCGTCGATATCGGCGGCACCAAGATTGCGACTGCCATTATGGAGTATCCGGCTGATGGCAGCGTGCCTCATCCGGTCTTTGAAGCTGAGGTTCCCACCGAGGCCCAGGAGGGCGGCGAGGCCGTCTTCCAACGTATCGAGGCGTCCATCAAGGCCGCTCTTGAGGCGAATCCCGATGTCGAGGTCCTCGGTGTCGGTATCGGTGCCGCAGGCGTCGTCGATCCCAAGACGGGCGCCATCGCGTATGCCAACGAGATTATGCCCGGCTGGTCCGGCGTTCAGTTGGGGCCGCGTCTGCGCGAGGACCTTGGTCTCCCCGTTGCCGTTGTGGGCGACGTGCAGGCTCATGCTCTGGGCGAGGCCCACTGGGGCGTCGGCAAGGGCAAGTTCTCTGTCTTGTGCCTGGGCATCGGCACGGGCATCGGCGGCGCATATGTCGAGAACGGCCGCGTGATGCAGGGCTTCCATGGTGCTGCCGGTCATATGGGCCACATCGAGTGCTCGGCTGCCGCCGGCATTCCCTGCGCCTGCGGACGTTCCGGCCATCTTGAGTCGGTTGCTTCGGGCACTTCCATTGGTCGTATGTACGATGAGCGCTTTGGTCGCGTCGACCCCAGCCGTCCTTCGGTCGGTCGCGATGTGAACGACCTGTGCCGTGCGGGCGACGCAAAGGCGACCGAGGTCATCCATGACGCCGGCTTTGCGCTGGGTGCCAGCTTGGGCTCGCTCGCTAACATCCTGGACCCTGAGGTCATCGTGCTTTCGGGCGGCGTGATTCACCAAGGTCCCGATTGGCGTTCACAGACGTGGAAGGATTCGGTGCACGAGGGCTATGCCAGCCAGGCGCTCGATCCGCTTCAGGACACGCCGATCCTCATCGGTTCTCTGGAGGGCGATGCTCCGCTCATCGGTGCTGCCGAACACCTTCTTGCGTCGTTGAAGTAAACATAACTACCAAGTGCGCCTTCTGAGGTGCCGCAGATTGACGTGAAAGAGGAGCGAAGCGTACTTCGGTACGCGAGCGACGGTTTGAACGTCAAGGTGCGGTGTCTCAGAAGGCTGTTTTGAGAAAGGTTGAGTCGAACATGACCGTCGATCCTTTGATTCAATCCCTGAAGGGCAAGCTCGTCGTGAGCGTTCAGGCGTATATGGGCGAGCCGCTTCGCACGCCCGAGACCATGGCTCAAATGTCTCGCGCTTGCGAGCTCGGCGGCGCCGCCGCCATTCGCTGCCAGGGCCTTGCCGACATCGCCGCCATTAAGGGCCGCTGTGAGGTCCCCGTCATCGGCTTGTGGAAGGATGGGCACGAGGGCGTCTACATCACGCCGACGCTGCGCCACGCTCGCGCCTGCGTTGCCGCCGGTGCCGATATCGTGGCGATTGACGCCACCGATCGCCCGCGTCCCGATGGCAAGACCGTCGAGGACACCTTCCGTCCGCTGCACGAGGAGGGCGTGCTCCTGATGGCCGACTGTGCCACCATCGAGGATATTCGTCGTGCTGTCGACATGGGCTTCGACCTGGTGTCCACCACGCTTTCTCATGGTGTTGCCGCTATCGACTGCACCATGGCCGATGGCCCCGATCTGCCGCTTCTGCGTCAGGCGACCGAGGAATTCCCCGGTCTTCCCATCATCTGCGAGGGCCGCGTGCACACGCCCGAGGAGGCCCGCGCCGCGATTGATGCGGGCGCCTGGGCCGTTGTCGTCGGCACCGCCATCACGCACCCCACGAGTATTACAAGTTGGTTCAAGGCTGCGCTTGAGGCGTAAGACAGGCCTCGTATCCGCTTGGGGCGGTATACTCAATAAAGGCAATTGATCGCGCGGGATCCGCTGGCCGGGTCCCGCGCTTGTTTTAGGAGGCACACATGCAAAAGGGAGATGCCATGGATGCGGCGGAGCGCTCGGAGCGCATCCCCGATATCGTCATCATCACCGGAATGTCCGGATCGGGCCGAACGCAGGCCATGCATGTGTTCGAGGACATGGGCTACTTTTGCATCGACAACTTGCCTCCGCGTCTGATCGCCCAGCTTGCCGAACTCGTCGGCATCAATACGGGCGTGGGCAGGCATCTTGCCGTCACCTGCGACCTGCGCAGCCAGGGCTTGTTCGATGAGCTGCTCGATGCCGTTGCCGCACTCGAGGAGCGCGAGATGAGCTGTGACATCGTGTTTCTCGAGGCCTCTGACGAGGTGCTGATCCGTCGTTATAGCGAAAACCGCCGCCGCCACCCCATTGCCAAGCCGGGGGAGACTACGGCCGATGCGATTCAGCGCGAGCGCCTGCAGCTGCAGGGCGTGCGCGATCGAGCCGATATGATCATCGACACGAGCCGCCTGCGCACCTCTGCCCTGCGCAACAAATTGCGCATGGCGTTCTCCGAGCTGTCCGACCAGCAGCTCATGGACGTTCACGTGTTCTCGTTTGGCTTTAAGCACGGCATGCCCGTCGAGGCGGACATTATGATCGACGTCCGCTTCCTGCCCAATCCGTTCTACGATCCCGAGATGCGCACCATGACCGGTCTCGATAAGAAAGTCTCCGACTTTGTTCTGGACCATCCCAAGACCCAGGAGTTCTGGAAGGCCTGGACGCAGCTGCTCGATACGGTCATGCCCGGCTATATCGCGGAGGGCAAGCCACAGCTTTCTATTGCCATCGGCTGCACGGGCGGTCAACACCGCAGCGTTGCCATCGCCGAGGCCACGGCACGTTATTTAGAAGGTGCCCAATATCATGTGAGCATTTCCCATCGCGACCTGTCGCGCGCCAACACGAAAGCATAGGCCTGCATGTCGTTTACCGCCGAGGTGCGTGACGAGCTCGCGCGCTGCGAACCCGAATGTGAATACTGCGATTTGTCGACGCTTGCCGCCCTGACGCGTGTGAGCGGTACACTTTCGCTGGCCGGCTCCGGGCGGTATCGTTTGACGGTCGCGACCGAGACGGGTGCCGTCGCGCGCACGATGATCACGCTGACGCATCGCATCCTTAAGCTCAAAACGGAATTCACCGTTCGTAAATCGGTCTTGCATAAGGTCCGTAACTATCTCATTACCCTGCCCGATCAACCCGACCTGGACAAGGCTCTGGTGCTGCTGGGCATTCTCGACCGCAGGGGAGGGCTCGTCGCCGGTGTTCCCCGGCACATCGTTGCCCGTCCCTGCTGCAGGCTTGCCTACATCCGCGGCGCGCTCATCGCCGGCGGTTTCGTGGCCGATCCCCGCGGCGACTTTCATTTGGAGATCGCGGTGCAGGGCGAGCAGTATGCCCGGGGACTTTGCGATCTATTGGAGCAGATTGGGGTCCATGCGCGCGTTAACGCGCGGCGCGGATCCTTTGCTGTCTACATTAAGAGCGCCGAGGAGATCGAGCAGCTCCTAAAGCTGATTGGCGCCAAGCGCAGCGTTGCCGAGATCGAGGAAGCGCGCGCGGTCAAATTGGTTAAGAACGACGTAAACCGTCGCGTGAATGCCGAACTGGCCAATCAGACCAGAAGTGCGGGTGCCGCCCAGCATCAGCTTGCGTTGATCGATGAGCTCGAACAGCGGGGTTTGCGCGACACGCTTCCGGACGCCTTGGCGGTCTTTTGCGACCTGCGCGAGCGCTATCCTGATCTGTCACTGCGCGATCTGGGGGAGATGGCTGACCCTCCCTTGTCGAAGTCGGCCCTCTACCATCGAGTTTTGAGGCTTGAAAAGCTCATTGAAGAAAACAGGTAGTTGAGCGAAACTGCTTATATAGGGATTGAACTGCTGTTTTACTCTTTAAAACGTTTTAACGTAAATTTGATTTTCAATTTCGAGCATTCTCGTGAAATTCAAGTCAAAAAAAAGGTATATTAGGCGAGTGGTTAGTTTGTGGGCCTCAACGGCGGGCGCTGTAGCTCGCGGGGGCCTTACGAAAGGAGACACAATGGCAGTAAAGGTTGCTATTAACGGCTTCGGTCGCATCGGTCGTCTGGCTTTCCGTCAGATGTTCGGTCATGAGGGCTCCGAGATCGTCGCTATCAACGACCTCACCTCTCCCGATATGCTCGCTTACCTGCTGAAGTACGACTCCACGCAGGGCAACTACGCTCGCGATCACGAGGTCGTTGCTGGCGAGGATTCCATCACCGTTGACGGCAAGGAGATCAAGATCTACAAGGAGGCCGACGCCAACAACCTGCCTTGGGGCGACCTCGACGTCGACGTCGTTCTCGAGTGCACCGGCTTCTACACCAGCAAGGCTAAGGCTCAGGCCCACATCAACGCTGGCGCCAAGAAGGTCGTCATCTCCGCTCCGGCCGGCAGCGATCTGCCCACCATCGTGTACAACGTCAACCATGAGACGCTGACCGCTGAGGACAACATCATCTCCGCTGCTTCCTGCACCACCAACTGCCTCGCCCCGATGGCCAAGGGTCTGAACGACTTCGCTCCCATCGTGTCCGGCATCATGACCACCATTCACGCCTGGACCGGCGACCAGATGCCGCTCGACGGCCCGCAGCGCAAGGGCAACAAGCGTCGTAGCCGCGCCTGCGCCGTCAACATCGTCCCCAACACCACCGGTGCTGCCAAGGCCATCGGCCTGGTTCTCCCCGAGCTCAACGGTAAGCTCATCGGTGCCGCCCAGCGCGTCCCGACGCCGACCGGCTCGCTGACCAACCTCTACGCCGTCGTTGACAAGAAGGTCACCGTCGACGAGGTTAACGCCGCTATGAAGGCCTACGCTGCCACCATCTCCGAGACCTTCGGTTACAACGAGGACGACATCGTCTCCACCGACATCATCGGCGAGACCCACGGCTCCATCTTCGACGCCACTCAGACCATGTGCTCTGACCTCGGCAACGGCCAGACCCTCGTTCAGGTCACCTCTTGGTACGACAACGAGAACTCTTACACCTCTCAGATGGTCCGCACCATCAAGTACTTCGAGAAGTTCGTTGCTTAATTTAGCTTTTAGCGAATAGCTCGTTGAGCGTCTAAAGAAGGGCGCGGCCTTATAGGGCTTACACCCTAGGGTCGCGCCCTTTTTATAGGAAATCGTCTGCCGTAATGGGAGGCAGACACGTACGAAAGGTAGAAGCAAACATGGCCTTTACCAAGAAGACCGTCCGCGACATCGATGTCGACGGCAAGCGCGTTCTCGTCCGCGTTGACTTCAACGTGCCTATCAAGGATGGCGTCGTTGGCGACACCACCCGTATCAAGGCTGCCCTGCCCACCATCAACTATCTCGTTGAGCACAATGCTCGCGTCATCCTCATGAGCCACCTCGGCCGTCCCGAGGGCACTGGCTTCCAGCCTGAGCTCTCCCTTGAGCCTGTCGCCAAGAAGCTCGCCGAGCTCTCTGGTCTCGACGTTGCCTTTGTCGCCGACACTTACGGCGAGAAGGCTGCCGAGGCTGTCGCCGCCGTCGAGCCGGGCAAGGTTCTCGTTCTCGAGAACGTCCGCTTCGATAAGCGTGAGAAGAAGAACGATCCCGAGATCGCCAAGAAGCTCGCTTCCTATGGTGACGTCTTCGTTCTCGATGCCTTCGGCACCGCTCACCGCGCCCAGGGTTCCGTCGTGGGCCCCGCCGCTTACCTGCCTGCCGTCGCTGGCTTCCTGCTCGAGAAGGAGGTCGACACGCTGACCGGCATCTTCGCCGAGCCCGAGCGCCCCTTCGTCGCCATCGTCGGCGGTTCCAAGGTTTCCTCCAAGATCGGCGTTCTCGATCACCTCATCGACTCCGCTGACACCCTGATCATCGGTGGCGGCATGGCTTACACCTTCTTCCTGGCTCAGGGCCTGTCCGTCGGTCAGTCCCTCAAGGAAGAGGACTGGGTCGAGCGCGCCGGCGAGATGCTTAAGAAGGCCGAGGAGAAGGGCGTCAAGATCCTGCTCCCCATCGACAACCGCGTTGCCGATCACTTTGGCGAGGACGCTGTCCCCGAGGTTGTCGCTTCCGACGCTATCCCCGACGATCGTGAGGGCATGGACATCGGTCCTAAGACCGAGGAGCTCTACGCCGAGGCTGTCAAGGGCGCCAAGACCGTGTTCTGGAATGGCCCCATGGGCGTCTTCGAGTTCGACAACTTCGCTCACGGCACCCAGGCTATCGCCGAGGCTGTCGCCGAGGCCGATTGCACCTCGATTATCGGCGGTGGCGACTCCGTCGCAGCTGTCAACAAGTTCAACCTGGCCGACAAGATGAGCTGGATCTCCACCGGTGGTGGCGCTTCCATGGAGCTCGTCGAGGGTAAGGCCCTGCCCGGAGTGGAGGCGCTTCTCGATGCCTAATCGCACCCTTCTTATCGCTGGTAACTGGAAGATGAACAACGACGTCGCCGAGGCCGCCAAGCTCGCCGACGAGCTGGCTCAGGCTCTGCCCGAGGTTCCGGCTGGCGTCGAGGTGCTCGTCTGCCCTCCGACCATCGACATCACCACGGTTCATGACCGCATTCAGGCTGCCCCCATCGCCCTCGGTGCACAGAACGTGTACTGGGAGGCCAAGGGTGCCTTCACCGGTGAGTCCTCTTGCGACATGCTCAAGTCCGCTGGCTGCACCTACTGCATCATCGGTCACTCTGAGCGTCGCGACTACTTCCACGAGACCGACGAGGATCAGAACATGAAGGCCAAGGCCCTCGTTTCCGCAGGTCTTGTTCCCGTCTTCTGCTGCGGCGAGTCCCTTGAGGTCCGCGAGGCTGGCACCTATGTCGAGCACGTCGTGAACCAGGTCAAGGCTGGCCTTGCTGGTCTTGAGATCACCTGCCCCAAGCAGGTCGTCGTGGCCTACGAGCCCATCTGGGCCATCGGCACCGGCAAGACCGCTACCGCCGAGGACGCTCAGGAGGTCTGCGGCGCTATCCGTGAGACCCTCAAGGAGATGTTCGGCGAGGAGCTCGCTAACGGCATTCGCGTTCTCTATGGTGGCTCTGCCAAGCCCGGTAACATCGCCGAGCTCGTCGCCAAGCCCGACGTTGACGGCGCCCTCGTGGGCGGCGCTTCGCTCAAGGCTGCCGACTTCGCCTCTATGGTCGTCAAGGCAGGCGAGTAGGACATATGGCACAACGTCATCTTCCTGCACTCCTGATCATCATGGACGGCTGCGGCCTGGCTCCGTCCGATGGCGAGAACGCCGTCGCCGCTGCCAAGACGCCCTTCCTTGATAGCCTGTATGAGAAGTACCCCCACACCACGCTCGGCGCTTCGGGCGAGGACGTGGGTCTTCCCGATGGCCAGATGGGCAACTCCGAGGTGGGTCACCTCAACATCGGTGCCGGCCGCATCGTGTTCCAGGAGCTTTCGCGCATCAACAACGCCATCAAGGACGGCTCCATCGCCAAGAACGAGGTCTTCGTCAAGGCTATGGACGACGTCAAGGCTGACGGCAAGACTCTTCACCTCATGGGCCTTATGAGCCCTGGCGGTGTTCATTCTCACATGAACCACGTCGAGGCTCTGGTCAAGATGGCTGCCGAGCACGGTGTCAAGACCGTTCGCGTCCACGCCTTCATGGATGGCCGCGACGTTGACCCGCAGTCCGGCGCTGGCTACATGAGTGAGTTCTGCGCCTTCCTGGCTAAGATCTCCGAGGAGACCGGTTGCGACGCTCGCGTTGCCACCGTCTCGGGCCGTTATTGGGCCATGGACCGCGACAACCGTTGGGAGCGCATCCAGCGTGCCTACGACGTCATGGTCAACGCGTCCGATGCCGATGTCGACCCTGTTGCCGGTATCAAGGCCTACTACGAGAAGGATCCGCGCGGCGACGAGTTCGTCGAGCCCTTCGCTGCCCACAACGAGGGCATCCACGAGGGCGACGCGGCCATCTTCTTCAACTTCCGTCCCGACCGCGCTCGTCAGATGACCCGCGTGTTCACGGACAAGGAGTTCGACGGCTTTGAGCGCGAGCAGATCAAGCTTTCGCACTTTGTGACGATGACCGAGTACGATCCGACGTTTGACGTCGAGGTCGCCTTCCCCAAGACGTTCCCCGAGAACGTCCTGGCCGACGTTATCGCCGCCAACGGCCTGAAGCAGCTGCACACCGCCGAGACCGAGAAGTACGCCCACGTGACGTTCTTCCTCAACGGCGGCATCGAGGAGCCCAAGGAGGGCGAGGAGCGCGTGCTCGTCGCTTCCCCCAAGGTCGCTACCTACGATCTGCAGCCCGAGATGAGCGCTCCCGAGGTTACCGAGAAGCTTGTCGCCGCCATCAACGAGGATCGCGCTGATTTCTACATCGTGAACTTCGCGAACTGCGACATGGTTGGTCACACCGGTGTCTTCGACGCCGCCGTTAAGGCCGTCGAGGCCGTTGACGATGCCCTGTCTAAGGTTGTCCCGGCGATTCTCGCCAAGGGCGGCTTTGCGCTGATCACCGCCGACCACGGCAACGCCGATCACATGTTTGACGTTGCTTCCGACGGTTCCAAGCATCCGTTTACGGCTCACACCACCAACCGCGTTCCGTTCATCATCGTTGATGAGAAGGCCAAGCTCACCGGTATCGAGGACGGCCGTCTTTCCGATATCGCTCCGACCATGCTCACCATGGCTGGTATTGAGCCTTCCGCCGAGATGACGGGCCGCGTGCTCGCCACCGAGGCCTAATAGAAAACAAATACCGTTTTCTAGTAAGGGGGTTGTCCACAATCGGACAACCCCCTTTTTGGTATTTCTGCCATTTCCACCCCGTCCTTGAGTGGCAGGTAGGGGAGAGCGGGGGATTGTGGTACAGTACTGGAGTTTAAACTGTTCTATTAAGGAGCTTATCTATGGGTCCGTTCCAGATTCTTCTGTTTGTCGTTTGGGCTGTCTCTGCCGTGGCGCTGACGATTCTCGTCCTGATGCATTCCGGTAAGGGCACCGGCGTTTCGGATATGATCGCTAGCTCGCTGTATAACTCCAGCTCTGCCACGGGCGTCATGGAGCAGAACCTCGACCGCCTGACCGTCATCATGGCTGTCGTGTTTGCCGTGTGCGTCGTGCTGTGCATGTTCTTCTTCCCGCAGGGCATCGTCGGCTACTAAGCACGAGCCGCATAAATATTCAAAAAGGGTCCCGTAAGTGCGGGACCCTTTTTGTTTACATATTTGTAACAGAGTCAAAATATCCCCACATACTTCGCCCAACTAAAGAAATTCTCGACCGTTAACCGGAATTAGCCCCAAATTGTGTATAAAATGCGCTACTGTATTGCAAAACGTTGGTCCGTTGTGCATAACCAGCCATAGCAGCGGGCGGCGTTTTGATGGTTCGGATCGGATTGTTTTGACATGTGTCCGACTGAACATTTCTTGGTCCTATCTCATAAGGAGGATGGCATGGCTGATTCTATGTTCCACCAGCCCGTTATGGGTCGTCGCGCCTTTGTTGGCGGCACCCTTGCTGCGAGCTCCATGGCTTTTCTTGCCGCATGTGGCAAGAAGGGTGGCGACGCTTCCGGTTCTGAGTCCGGTTCGACGCTGAACTTCTACATCAACAACCCGGTCTGCATCGACCCCTACAATGTCCAGGAGGACCAGGGCACTCAGGTCGAGTACCAGCTCTTTGACGCTCTGACCTCTTACGACGCCGAGAAGGGCGAGATCGTTCCGCTGGCTTGTGAGTCCTTTGAGTCCAACGACGACGCCACCGAGTTTACCTTCAAGATCAAGAAGGCCAAGTTCCACAACGGTGACGACGTTACCTCCAAGTCCTTCAAGCTCGGTTGGGAGCGTCTGGTCAACACCAAGTCGGCCATCGCTACCGAGTACGGTCCTTCCGAGGTCTCCTATCACCTTTCCATGGTCGAGGGTTATGACGACCTGCTTGCCGGTAACGCTACCGAGCTCAGCGGTGTTACGTGCCCCGACGATGAGACCCTCGTCGTCAAGCTGTCTTCCGCTTACGCTGACTTCCCCTTCGTCGCCTCTCATCCGGCTCTGGCCCCGGTTCCCGAGTGCGCCGAGTCCGATGTCAAGAGCTTCTATCTTGCCCCGGTCGGTAACGGCCCGTTCATGATGGACGGCAAGTGGGAGGATGGCCAGGAGATCAACGTCAAGAAGTTCGACGATTACTATGGCGACAAGGCCAAGATCGATGGCATCCACTTCCAGGTCATCAAGGACATGGAGACCGCTTACAAGGAGTTCCAGGCCGGTAACCTCGATGTCTGCGACGTTCCCGTCGCTCAGATCGATGCCGCCAAGAAGGATCGCGGCGTGTCCAAGGACGGCTACACCATGGGTGACGGCGAGCGCATGCTGCTCGGCGCCGAGCCTTCCACGTACTATCTGACCTGCAACACCACGGCCGAGCCGTTCAACAACGCCGACCTGCGTAGGGGCATCTCCCTGGCCATTAACCGTGAGGCCATCTGCAAGACCATCTTCAAGGGTACCCGTACCCCTGCCGACGGCATTGTTCCTCCGGGCATCGATGGCTACAAGGAGGGCGCATGGGAGTTCTGCGCCTACGATGTCGACAAGGCTAACGAGTACCTCGACAAGGTTGCTCCCGCTGGCGCTAACGGGGATCGTGGCATTAGCGTGACCCTGTCCTACAACCAGGACGGCGGTCACAAGGAGATCATGGAGTCCATCATCGGCGACCTCGCCAAGGTTGGCGTTACCGCTGTCTCCGATACCCCTGAGTGGTCTGCCCTGCTCGAGCAGTATCAGAACTTTAACTATCAGTTCGGTCGTCTGGGTTGGATTGCCGACTACCCGATCATGGACAACTTCCTGTATCCGCTGTTCCACTCCGACTCCCTCGGTGGCGACAACCGCTCCGGTTACAACAACCCCGAGTTCGACGCCAAGGTCGACGAGGCTCGTACTATTGTTGACGACGAGGAGCGCGTCGCTAAGATGCAGGAGGCCGATGCAATGGTCGCTGCCGACTGCCCGGTCATCCCGATTATGTTCTACACGCACACCATCGCCGGCTCCGATCGCATCAAGCACCTCTATGTCGATCCGCAGAAGCACGCTGATCTGGGTACCGCTGAGCTCGCCTAAGAGTTTGCAGCTTCCGTGAGGGTCAAGTATTTACGTAGACCTCATGGGAAACATACAGTTCTCCCTAACCTGGGGTAAACTGGCTGATGGTAATTTTGGGATGCCGGTCTGGCGATCGGCATCCCATTTAGGTTAATCCCTAGATAGGGGAGTGGTATGGGTAAGTACATCGTTAAACGTGTGCTTCAGTTCATCCCGGTGTTTTTGGGCGTTACGCTGATTCTGTTCGCCCTCCAGAATATCGTGCCGGGAGATCCGATCAAGCTGATCGGTGGAGACAAGGCTCTGTCCCCCGAGGTGGAGCTTCAGCTTCGCGTTCGCTATCACCTGGTCCAGACGGACGAGGACGGCAACGCGATCCTTGACGAGAACGGCGACCCCGTTCAAACGTCGCTCGTGGACCGTTACTTGTATTACATGAACGGCCTGCTTCATGGCGATCTGGGCAATTCGTATCAGCGCAAGCTGCCGGTTACGGATATCTTTGCCCAGAAGTATCCGTATACGGTCAAACTTGCCGCGTGCGCCATCGTGCTCGAGGCAATTATGGGTATCGGTGCGGGTATCATTTCGGCGGTAAAGCGTTATTCCTTCTGGGATATTTTGGTAACGCTCACCACGTCGATCCTCGTTGCGGTCCCGGCCTTCTGGCTCGGTATGTTGCTGCAGCTGTTCTTTGGCGTCATCCTCAAGGACGCCACGGGCGGTGCAATCTCCATGCCGATCTCGGGTGCCGGCGGTTCCAGCTCTCAGTATCAGGATTGGATGCACTATGTGCTTCCGACCATTACGCTGGCTTCGGTTTCGACCGCTTATGCTGCCCGCATTATGCGCTCGCAGCTGCTTGACGTCATGAACCAGGATTACATCCGTACGGCAAAGGCGAAGGGTCTCTCCAATCGCGCGATCATCGTCAAGCATGCGCTTAAGAATGCACTCATCCCCGTCGTTACCTATATTGGTGTCGACTTTGGTGGCATGCTTTCGGGCGCCATCCTGACCGAGACGGTCTTTAACTGGCCCGGTATCGGCTATGAGGTCTATCGCGCCATTAGCATGCGTGACTGGCCCATCGTTATGGGCGGCGTTACGCTCATCGTCGTCGTCGTTATGGTGATCAACCTGCTCGTCGACATTAGCTATGCATTCCTCGACCCACGCATCCGCCTTGGCGGTCCGTCGGATAAGGCCTAAGGGAGGTACGTCTCATGCAGGAAACTGATTCTCAGTCTCAGGAGCAGGCTACCGCCACCAAGGCCGCATCTGCTCCCGCCAAGTCCCGCACGCTGTGGGGCGACGCTTTTAAGCGTCTTCGTAAGAACAAGCTCGCCGTTATCGGTGTCTGCTGGATCATCATCGTCGTTGTGGTTGCCCTGACTGCAGATCTGTGGGCTAAGCCCTGGCTCGGTTCCCCGACGGCTTCCGACTCGACCACTATGGCCGAGACGTCGCTGTTGGCTCCGTGTGCAGAGCACCCGTTTGGCACCGACGCCCTTGGTCGCGACATTCTCGTCCGCGTTATCTACGGTGCGCGCGTTTCGCTGTCCGTCGGAATTATGGCCACCGCGATCTCCACGCTAATTGGTCTGGTCATGGGTGCTCTGGCCGGTTTCTACGGCGGCATCTGGGATACGATCATCATGCGCTGTGCGGACATCTTCCTGGCGTTCCCGTACGTGCTGTTCGTTGTCGCCATGATCGCCGTTATCGGCCGTGGCCTTCAGAACGTCTTTATCGCCATCGGTATTCTCGGCTGGCCTTCGATTGCGCGCGTCTTCCGATCCGCGATTCTGACGGTCAAGGAAAATGACTATGTTGATGCTGCGCGCGCGATGGGTGCATCCGATGCTCGTATCGTCGTACGTCACATCTTCCCGAACTCCGTCGCCTCCATCGTGGTCTACGCGACCATGAACATTGGTGGCGCCATTCTGACCGAGTCCGCTCTGTCCTTCCTCGGCATGGGCGTTATTCCGCCTACGCCTTCGTGGGGCTCCATGATTCAGGACGGTCAGCAGTATCTTCTGACCGCTCCCTGGATGATGATCATGCCCGGTCTGGCAATTCTCTCGACGGTGCTCGCCTTCACCCTGCTGGGTGACGGTCTGCGCGACGCCCTCGACGTCAAGATGAAGGACGCATAAGGATGAAGAAGAACAAGAACTATGTGGACCTGAAGGACCAGCCGGTTCCTGAGGGCCAGCATCTGCTCGAGGTCGATGACCTTAAGATGTATTTCCACACCGAGGATGGCGTTGTTCGCGCTGTCGACGGTGTCTCCTACACGCTCGATCGCGGCGAGACCCTGGGCGTCGTCGGTGAGTCCGGCTCCGGTAAGTCCGTGACCGCCATGACCATCATGGGCCTCATCTCGATGCCTCCGGGAAAGATCGAGGGCGGTGACGTTCGCTATCGCGGCCGCTCCATCCTCGAAATGACCGAGGAAGAGATGCAGCACATTCGCGGCAACGATATCGCGATGATCTTCCAGGATCCTATGACCTCCTTGAACCCGGTCTATAAGATCGGCAAGCAGGTGGGCGAGGGTCTTCGTCTGCACCGTGGCTACTCCAAGCAGGAGGCGCTCAAGCGTGCCACCGAGCTTTTGGACCTCGTGGGTATCCCCGAGCCCGAGAAGCGCGTCAATGAGTATCCGCACCAGTTCTCTGGCGGTATGCGTCAGCGAGTCATGATTGCCATGGCTCTTGCCTGCGATCCCGATATTCTGATTGCCGACGAGCCCACGACGGCTCTGGACGTTACCATTCAGGCTCAGATTATCGAGCTCATGCAGGAAATGCAGGAGAAGAACGGCAACGCCATCATCATGATTACCCATGACCTGGGCGTCGTTGCCGATATGGCCGATAAGATCATGGTTATGTACGCCGGCCGTCCCGTCGAGTTCGGTACTGCTGAGGAAATCTTCTACGAGAGTCGCCACCCCTACACCTGGGGCCTTATCCGCTCCATCCCGGAGCAGGCCATCGAAGAGAAGAAGCCGCTTACGCCGATTCACGGCAACCCGCCTTCGCTCATGAACCTGCCTGAGGGCTGCGTCTTCTCTCCTCGTTGCCCCTATGCGACGGACAAGTGCCGCAAGCAGCGCCCCGAGCGCGTTGTCACCGAGTCTGGTCATTACTCTGCGTGCCACTACTCCGGTGACCCCGAGTTCCTCAAGAACGCTCCTGAGACGTCCCGTACGCGCAAGGATTCCAAGAAGGGAGGCGAGGCGTAATGGCAGATACCAACGAGCGTACTCCGCTGCTGAAGGTCGAGCACCTCTCTAAGGAGTTCCCCGCTGAGTCCGGCATGTTCGCCAAGCGCTTCTCCAAGCGTGTCGTCTCTGCAGTGAATGACATTTCGTTCGAGATTTATCCGGGCGAGACCTTTGGTCTGGTCGGTGAGTCTGGTTGCGGTAAGTCCACGACGGGCCGCACCATCATGCGCCTGACCAAGCCGACCGCCGGTAAGGTGTTCTTCCAGGGTAAAGATGTTGCCGAGATGAGCAAGCATGAGATCAAGGACATGCGTCGCGAGATGCAGTTTATCTTCCAGGATCCTTATGCTTCGCTCAACCCTCGTATGACCATCGGCGAGATTGTCTCCGAGCCCATGACCATTCACGGCGTGGGCACCAAGGAGGAGCGCATTGAGCGTGTCCGCGAGCTTCTCGACGTTGTCGGACTGAACCCCGAGCACATTAACCGCTATCCTCATGAGTTCTCCGGCGGTCAGCGTCAGCGTGTCGGCATTGCCCGCGCATTTGCGCTGAAGCCCAAGCTGATTATCTGCGACGAGCCTGTCTCTGCACTTGACGTTTCCATTCAGGCCCAGGTTTTGAACCTGCTGAAGGAGCTTCAGGATAAGTTCGGCACTGCTTATCTCTTCATTGCTCACGACCTCTCCGTCGTACAGCACATTTCTGATCGCGTTGCCGTTATGTATCTGGGTAAGATGGTCGAGGTTTCGGACTGGAAGACGCTCTATAGCGAGCCTCACCATCCGTACACGCAGTCGCTGCTGTCTGCCGTGCCGGTGCCCGATCCGGATATCCAGAAGACCCGCAAGCGCATCATCCTCGCCGGCGATCCGCCGTCGCCGCTGGATCCGCCGACCGGCTGCCGTTTCCACACGCGCTGCCCGATCGCGCAGGGCATCTGCTCCGAGAAGCTTCCCGAGTTTAAGGAAGTTGCCCCGGGCCACTGCTGCGCCTGCCACTTCGCGGAGCCGTTCCCGATCAAGGAATCGCACATCGACCTGTAGTCGGTTGTCTGTCCGGGCCCGTGCTGGACTTAGTTTTCAGAACGTCCTCGACCATGGAAACCCCCTTATCCTGCTCCTTCGGAGCTGCGGATAAGGGGGTTTCCTGGTCTGCGGAATGTTCTGAAAACTAAGTCCAGCACGGGCCCTGCGGTAACTCGGCAGGGGGAGTGCGATTCCTCGATCGCTCACTTAGTTTAATAAGAAATTGAGCGAGGCCGGAGCTTTAGCTCCGGCCTCCCCATATAAGGGCTCGGCAAAGCCGAGCCACCAAATTTGCATCAGCCCCCAGAACATGTTTGAGAACTGTGCCTGAAGTACGTATTTGCAGGCCCCGTATCGGTGGTGCCTCCCGGCGCATTCCGCAGGGGGAGCGATATTTTGCAGCATGAAGTGCGCAGCAAAATATCGCTCATGCCCGAGGACGCGCTGGGAGGCACCACCGATACGGGGCCGGACATATCGATTTACCGGCGCATTTACAAATTCGTAAACTTTTTTCAAAAAAGTGCTTGCACAGTTCTCGAATCATAGGTTATTATCTTCCTCGTTGAACGCGCGGGTCCAACAAAACGAACTGCGAATCAACAGCATAGCATGTCGGAGTGGCGGAATTGGCAGACGCGCTAGCTTGAGGTGCTAGTGACCGCTTTTTGGTCATGCGGGTTCAAGTCCCGCCTCCGACACCATCGCATTTCAGAAGCCTCTTCGGAGGCTTTTTTGTTACCGATAGACGGTGAGGTCCACGATGGAAACGCTTGAGCGCAACGAGTGGGCAGACGTTGCCCAACTGGTCGAGATCACGAGCGATGCTGTCATCATCTGTGAGCTCGACGGAACCATTCTGCATGTGAATAATCGTTTGCTCGACCTGATGTGCGAGGAACGCGCTGACGTCATCAGCGGTGATGTCAAAGACGTTCTGTACTCGTCTGCCTTTGAGCGCGCGACCGAACATCGCCTGCCGTTTGAGACCGATGGCTCCGAGAGCGAGCTGATGCTCAAGCTGAGCGACGGGTCTTTTATTCCCGTCTTGGTTCGCGCGGGTTCCGTTACGCCTCCGCGTATCTTTGGACGTCGTGCACCGCGTGTCCTGGTGGCGCTTCACAGCATCGAAGAGCAGTATTCCCACGATCGTCAGCTCAAACGTGCGCTATCGGAGCTTAGGGTGGCGAATAAACGCCTTTCGGGTACCCTTTCAGTCATTATGAGTACCGTGGGCTCCGATGAGCTCCCCAGCTTGCTCGATACCGTTTTGAATCAGCTCGTTGGAACGCTCGATGCCTCCGGTGCGGCTATCTATTTTTCCGAGAGCGGCGGCTTTAAGCTCCGCGGTGTTTCTAAGGAGCTTGAGGACAGCTATCTGCCCGAGTTTATGCCGTACGGCACGGGCATTCCGACCTACGTACTTCGCGAGTCGCGTGCCTGTCGCCTGTCGATCCAGCAGGACCTTGAGGGCGACCGGGTTGCTTCGGGTATGTTCATGGATTTGGACAATCGTTCCAAGCACTTGCTGCGCGTGCAGGATATGCCCCCGTATCGCAGCGAGATCTGTCTTCCTGTGTTTTACGGCACGCAGGTCCTTGGCGTGTTGGAAGTTGGCTGGAAACGCCCCCAGGCGCCACTTGCCTATGACGTGAACGTGCTCGAGGTCATCTGCGATTACCTGTCTATTCAGCTGGTCGGCACGGCGTCGAGCTTACGTTCGCGCCGCACGGCGGAGCTCGGCCGCTCGCTCAATTTGCTGCGCGACGAACTGTTTACCTATCTCGATGATCCCGTTGCCGCCTCGCGAGCGGTGTCGACGGAAATCTGCACGGTGCTCAATTGTCATTTCTGCCCCGTGGAGTATGATGCGGGCCTCGAAACCTATGTCATCGATTTTGAGGGCGGCAGTCGTGTGCCGTTGCCGGGCGATCCGGAGTCGCTCTTCTTTTCCACCACCGCACCAGCTGCGCGTTTGGGGGTCGCTTCCGATGGTTTTGAGCCGTCGGTGCTGGGCGGTGCGAGTGCTGATGATCTTAAGCATGTGCGCTTGACCCGCGTCGACGAATCCATGCCTATGGGCGGATGGTTGAGGGCTCATGGCCTGCCGTGCCAGGGCCTCTATGTCGATTCCGGCTTCGAGGCGGGACGCGTTCGCTCGGAGGGCGGCGGTCGGCGGAACAACGATGCGATCGTTCCCGCTGATATCGCCAAGGGGCCGACGAGGCGCGCTTTGCTGCTCCGCGATGGCAGCCAAGAACCAATTGACGACCTTGAATACGACTACCTGGTGCATCTGGCGCATGACTTTGAGCTGATCTATGAAGGCGAGTCTCAAAAGCGCGAAGAGCGTCATATCGCTCAGACGCTTCAGATTGGCATGAGAAATTCGCTTGGTGACGTTCCGGGCATTGCAACCGATTCGGTATACCTATCGGCAACGAATTCTGCGTTGGTCGGCGGCGACTTCTATACGCTTGTCCGTCTTCCCGACGATTGTGCCGTAATGATTTTGGGCGATGTGTCCGGCAAGGGGATTGAGGCGGCGTCGATGTCGGCACTCGTCAAGACGGCGCTGACGGCCTATGCCTGGGAGGGTGCAGGGCCTGCCCGTATGGCACGCTCGCTCAATAGCATGCTCATGGGCTTTTCGAGGGTCGAGACGTTTGTGACGGCGTTTATCGCCAAGATCGATCTTAAAGCGGGCCGCGCTACTTATTGCTCTGCGGGACATCCTCCCACTATGGTCATTAGGCCGTCGTCGACGCCGCGTGGCGGCGGCGAGACCTGCGGGGGAGAAGTGGAGCTCCTTGGGTGCCAATCGGGCGTGATCGGTGCCTTTGAGAGCATGGTCTACGAGACGGGCGTGTTTACATTCGCTCCTGGTGACATGCTATTTATGTATACCGACGGAACAATCGAAGCACGTGATCGCTCGGGTGCTTTCTTTGGCGAGCAGCGCCTTCGTGACCTTCTGCTCTCTGTCTCGGGTGAGGGCGTATCGGGAATCTGCGGTAAGGTCTTGGGCGAGCTTGATCGCTTTACCGAGTCGGCGCTGGACGATGACATCGCGCTGGTCTCCCTTGAGTTTTTACGGGGTCGATCGTAGGTCACGACGCCTGACGGGCGAAATCTGCGCGGTTGCAGATACGTGTGCATCGAGCGAGCTCTTTTGGGGAACCATGGTCGTATGAATGAGTGGAATGACATAGCGGTTTTGACGCCACCGGGCGATATCGACACCGCCTCGGTGCCCGCACTGCGCCGACGGTTGGATAATTTGATCGACCGGGGCGTGCGTCGTGTTGTCATCAATTGCCAGGCCGTGGGCTTTATCGACTCGACGGGTTTGGCGTTTTTGCTTACACGTGCTAGAGAGCTTATGAGGCATGAGGGGCTGCTTTCGCTCGTTAACGCCTCCGATGAGGTCGTTCGCTTTTTGGAAATTGCCCGACTTGTTGACATCCTTCATGTCGCGGGCCCGGCGCGGGAGTCGATTCCCGCCATTCCGGTGGGGGAGTTGCCGCGATGGAGCAAGAGCGTCGAAGTGCAGCGAGGCATCGAGAATCTCCCGTATTATCGGCATCGTGTGGCCGAGCTCCTCGAATCGCTTCCCCTGAGGCGTGATGAGCGCTATGACGTCGCATTGGCGTTGGGTGAGGCATTGGGTAACGCATATGACCATGCGGGCGGTGTTGGCTGCATCCTGACGGTTCAGGCCTATGGGGACCGTGTTGTGCTCGAGGTGCTTGATCGGGGCGCTGGCTATTCTATCGATGGGGCGAGCGAACCGGTAACATCCGAGGAACGCGGACGCGGTATCAAGCTTATGCGTATGCTCGTCGATAATGTGGAAGTTGCCCGTCGTACAGATGGCGCCGGCACACGTGTTCGGATGGTGAAGCTGTTTAGCTCAGCATTGGAATCGTGTGCTTAGGGTCTTGGCTTGGCGCTATTTACCTGCATGAACTTGCTTTGAGCAACTTTTTTGAAAAAAGTACTTGCGTCTTTAGGACAACTCGCGTAAATTAATAACCCGCAAGCGGACATGGCTCAGTTGGTAGAGCACAACCTTGCCAAGGTTGGGGTCGCGGGTTCGAGCCCCGTTGTCCGCTCCATTGCATTTCCGGACCGTCTCAAGCGGTCCTTTTTCGGCGAAGTGGCCAAGTGGTAAGGCAGAGGCCTGCAAAGCCTTTACCCCCGGTTCGAATCCGGGCTTCGCCTCCAGGCAACATCCGGGCGCTCCGGCGCCCGTTTTGTTTTACATATGCGGACATGGCTCAGTTGGTAGAGCACAACCTTGCCAAGGTTGGGGTCGCGGGTTCGAGCCCCGTTGTCCGCTCCAAGCGCAACAGCCCGACTACTACGGTAGCCGGGCTTTTTCGTACCCATCACATTGGCTCGAACTTTTTTCAAATTATTGGAAAATAGTTCTTGCATTCGGGTGGATCATCCCGTATATTAAATCCTCGCAGGCGGACATGGCTCAGTTGGTAGAGCACAACCTTGCCAAGGTTGGGGTCGCGGGTTCGAGCCCCGTTGTCCGCTCCATTTGGGCGTTTAGCTCAGGGGGAGAGCGCTTCCCTGACACGGAAGAGGTCAGAAGTTCAAATCTTCTAACGCCCACCAAATGTTCGCAGTCCAGAGGCTTTGCTTCTGGACTGTTTTGTTTTATGCCGCCAAACATGCCAGCAAATTTTGATCCAAGGTCTGTATGCGATGGTCTTCGTGTCCCGTAGGGGTGCCGGCAGATTGCATACGTCCTGGCCGAGCGTGACCGCAACATGTTGGTCAAGCATAATCTTTTGGATTCTTTTGGCGTGAGTGGCTTGGTTTTAGTAGGATTTGTCAGTGGCTTGACTAAGGGGGTTTTATAGCTGCCATGCAGGTAGCCGTGTTGGTAACGTTTTACCGACTTGTCAAATACCCCTCATTTATAATGCGTCTGCAAAATGACTAATTGCTTTGACCTGCTGAAACACTATATGTTGTGTTTGACCTAAAAAAAGAATACAGGATATAGATGCATCTTTGTCGTATGATAGATGGCGGACAGAGAACGAAGACCTTAATTGCCTCTTTTGAACGTGTCCTTGAGCCGCTTGATCGGCTCCTGGGAATGTCCGCATAGAGGCTTATGGTTTATCGAGAACACAGATTGCGCGACGGCGCCGTAAGACAGGGGCAAGCCCTGCCGGGCATCGTTTGGCTCTGAAGCGCAATGAGGCTACGACGCGAAAGAGGCAAGAGGATGAAGATCATCAAGCGCAGCGGCACCGAGGTTGTCTTTGACATCGATAAGATTGTCAATGCCATCCGCGCCGCTAACTTGGAGGTCGAGGAGAGCTCTCGTCTAACCGACCGCCAGGTGGTTTATGCGGCGCAAAACGTCGCCGAGGCATGCGAGAACGCGGGCCACACCGTTTCGGTCGAGGAGATCCAGGATTTGGTCGAGGACGAGATCATGCGTCTCGACTGCTACGAGGTTGCCCGCCACTACATCATCTATCGCTATGTTCAGAGCCTGAAGCGCCAGAAGAACACGACCGATGACAAGATTCTGTCGCTGATCGAGTGCAATAACGAAGAGGTCAAGCAGGAGAACTCCAACAAGAACCCGACCGTCAACTCCGTTCAGCGCGACTATATGGCTGGCGAGATTTCCAAGGACCTGACCCAGCGCGTGCTGCTGCCTCAGGAGATCGTGGATGCCCATAATGAGGGTCTGATCCATTTCCACGATTCGGATTACTTTGCCCAGCATATGCACAACTGCGATCTGGTGAACCTGGAGGACATGCTCCAGAACGGCACTGTTATTTCGGGCACGCTGATTGAGAAGCCGCACAGCTTCTCGACCGCCTGCAATATTGCGACGCAGATTATCGCCCAGGTTGCTTCCTCCCAGTACGGCGGCCAGTCCATCTCGCTGACCCATCTTGCCCCCTTTGTTGAGGTGAGCCGTCAAAAGATTCGTGGCGAGGTCGCCCGCGAGCTCGAGGAGCTCGGCGTTTCCGCATCTCCCGAAAAGGTTCGCGAGGTCGTTGAGGATCGCCTGCGTGACGAGATCCGTCGCGGCGTCCAGACGATTCAGTATCAGGTCGTGACCCTTATGACCACCAATGGCCAGGCGCCGTTCGTGACGGTCTTTATGTATCTTAACGAGGCCCGTACGCCTCAGGAGAAGCACGACCTTGCCATGATCGTGGAGGAGACGCTTCGCCAGCGCTACGAGGGCGTTAAGAACGAGGCCGGCGTGTGGATTACCCCGGCATTCCCCAAGCTTATCTATGTACTCGAGGACGATAACGTTCACGAGGATTCCCCGTACTTCTACCTGACCCAGCTGGCTGCCAAGTGCACCGCCAAGCGCATGGTGCCCGATTACATCTCCGAGAAGAAGATGCGCGAGCTCAAGCTGTCTAAGGGCGAGACCGCCGGCAACGGCGATTGCTACACCTGCATGGGTTGCCGCAGTTTCCTGACGCCCGACCGTTCGGGCAACGGTTTTAACAACGTTGCCAACGCGCTGAACTACGACCCGAACAAGCCCAAGTACTATGGTCGCTTTAACCAGGGCGTTGTGACCATCAACCTGCCTGATGTCGCACTGAGCTCGCACCAGGATATGGACAAGTTCTGGAAGATCTTCGATGAGCGCCTTGAGCTGTGTCACCGTGCCCTGCTGTGCCGTCATGAGCGCCTGATGGGTACACTTTCTGACGCCGCGCCGATTCTTTGGCAATACGGCGCCCTGGCGCGTCTGAAGAAGGGCGAGACGATCGACAAGCTGCTCGTGGGCGGATACTCTACGATCAGCCTGGGCTATGCCGGCCTGTATGAGTGCGTTAAGTACATGACGGGTCACAGCCACACCGAGAAGGAGGGCACGCCGTTTGCCATGGCCGTCATGCAGCACATGAACGACAAGTGCGCCGAGTGGAAGGCCGAAAGCGATATCGACTTCTCGCTGTACGGCACCCCGCTTGAGTCGACGACCTACAAGTTTGCCAAGTGCCTGCAGCGCCGTTTTGGCATTATCCCGGGCGTGACGGACAAGGGCTACATTACCAACAGCTATCACGTCCATGTGTCCGAGGAGATCGACGCATTCGACAAGCTCAAGTTCGAGGGTATGTTCCAGCAGCTTTCGCCGGGCGGTGCCATCTCCTACGTCGAGGTTCCCAACATGCAGGACAACCTCAAGGCTGTCATTCGCGTGATGCAGTACATCTACGACAACATCATGTACGCCGAGCTCAACACCAAGAGCGACTACTGCCAGGTGTGCGGCTACGACGGTGAGATCAAGATTGTCGAGGACGATGGCAAGCTGGTGTGGGAGTGCCCCAACTGCGGCAACCGCGATCAGGAGAAGATGAACGTCGCCCGTCGTACGTGCGGCTACATCGGTACCCAGTTCTGGAACCAGGGTCGAACCGAGGAGATCCGCGACCGCGTGCTGCATCTCTAATACCGCTCCGGGGCTGAACCGAGAGGGCCGCTTGGGCATTTGCTCGCTATTTCGGACAGTCCTGCGCAAGACGAAGGCCACATTAAGTGGCCTTCTTTGCGTGCGGAACTCATATCGAGCAAAAGCCCAAGCGGCCCTCTCGGTTCAGCCAAGTTAACGTAGCTGAGATGCAGCGCGCGGTCTGCTCACTCCTCGAAGTTCTTAGCGGAAATAATTTGAGCTGCAGCTGCGATTTACTTGCGATGGCGGTTGAGCCGCAACCCAGTTTTTATTGGACCTCGAACCCTATGCTCGATGTTCGCTTCGTTCATTGAGTTACCCTTTGCATGAGGCCGGGACATATCGTCCCGCCCGCAGTTTCGCAGGCCGAAGGCCGAGAATGTTTGAGGACGGGATGATATGTCCCGGCCTCCCGGGAGAGTTACCTATGAACTACGCGAACATTAAGTATTTCGACATTGCTGATGGAGAAGGCGTTCGTACTTCTCTGTTTGTGAGCGGGTGCCGTCGTGGGTGCAAGAATTGTTTTAACTCTGTCGCGTGGGACTTTGCCGCTGGCGAGACGTTCGATAGCGCCGTCGAGGACAAAATTATCGAGAGTCTCGATCATCCCTTTATCGATGGTCTGACGATTTTGGGCGGCGAGCCTATGGAACCTGAGAATCAAGCGGGGCTTGTCGACTTTATCGAACGCGTGCGTGCGGCCTATCCATCGGGGTCGGGCAAGACCATTTGGTGCTTTACCGGCGATGTGCTCGAGGAGCTTATGCCGGGCGGTTGCCACCATACCGAGGTCACGGACCGTATCCTTACCTGCCTCGATATGTTGGTGGACGGTCCGTTCGTTCAGGATTTGTACGATATCTCGTTGCGCTTCAGAGGCTCGAGCAATCAGCGCGTGATCGATATGAACGCTACGCGCGCCCGTGCTGAGCGCGAGGGCGTTGCGCTTTGTGAAGCGGTTGAACTTTGGCGTGATGATCCGGTCTATTCGACCCATACTATGTAGCTTGTGGCCGATGCCGGAGGGCGTGGTACCATAGCGCGAACGCAAAATCGGAAAAGTGAGGCCCAGATGGTCGATCAGGAAAAAGTCGAGGCCGCCATTAAGCTGTTGCTTGAGGGCATAGGCGAGGACCCAACTCGGGAGGGCCTGCTGGAGACCCCGGCGCGCGTTGCCCGTATGTATGGCGAGATTGCCGGCGGTATGGACCAGAGTGCCGAGGAGCATCTGTCCAAAACTTTTGCCGTCGCTTCGAACGATTTGGTTATCGAGCGCGACATCACGTTCTACTCGCTGTGTGAACATCATCTGCTGCCGTTTTATGGCAAGGCTACGATTGGCTATATCCCCAATGGCCGTGTCGCAGGGCTCTCTAAGCTCGCCCGCACGGTTGAGGTCTATGCCCGCCGTCTGCAGCTGCAGGAGCAGCTGTGTGCGCAGGTTGCCGACGCCCTCATGGATTATCTCGCTCCCCAGGGAGCGATTGTGCTCATGGAAGCTGAGCATATGTGCATGACCATGCGCGGCGTGCAAAAGCCCGGCACCAAGACCGTGACGCTCGCTCGCCGCGGCGTCTTTGAGACCGACCCCGCGCTCGAAGAGCGTTTCTTTAGGATGCTGGGACGCTAACTATGAGAGTCGTCAACGACTTTACATCGAATACTGACGAGGGAACGCCGCGTCGCGGTTTTATGGCTTCGGGCCTGGCGCCTTT
The DNA here is from genome assembly GCA_902470345.1 of uncultured Collinsella sp. Lineage (GTDB taxonomy): Bacteria > Actinomycetota > Coriobacteriia > Coriobacteriales > Coriobacteriaceae > Collinsella. The sequence continues at coordinate 78,339 of CABRGB010000001.1, read as the reverse complement.
TGGCGTCATGCCTCGTATCGATTACATCTGTGCCAACGGCCTGTTCCGGCGCCACCTGGGCAACATTGCTCAGCTGGAATCGGGGCGCATCTTCTGCCGCCACGGTATCGACCATCTGCTCGATGTCGCTCGCATTATGTGGATTAAGAATCTCGAGGAAGATCTCGAGTTTGACCGCGAGGTCATCTACGCCACGGCACTTCTTCACGATATCGGCAAAGATGAACAGTATGAATCGGGTATATCCCATGATGTTGCAAGCGAGCGCGTCGCTGATGCGATTCTCGGCGGCATGCCCGATGACGTAGCGTTTGAGCCGGCCGATGCTGCGGCCATTAAGACGGCCATTCTGGGCCATCGAAAGCTGCGCGTGAACAGCCAACCGCTTGAGCGTCTGCTCTACGCAGCCGACAAAGCGTCGCGCGCCTGCTTTGCATGCCCCGCGCGCAATGCTTGCAACTGGAGCGATGATAAAAAGAACCTGTCGATTCGCGTGTAGTTAGTTTGCGCGGTCGGGGTTCTAAACGAAGGAGACGATCGCGATGAGCAACAAGAAACTGCCCGAGAATGCAACCAGGACTGAAGGCGCCGAGCTCGCCCGCCGTGGAAGGGGCGAAATATCCACCGCAACGGCGGTGCCCCACGTGAGCTATGACGACCTGCGCCATGCCGACCGCATTACTATCGACGGTCTCGAGGTCTTTGCCAACCACGGCGTGTATCCCGAAGAGAACGCGCTGGGCCAGAAGTTCATCGTGTCCTTGGTGCTCTATGCCGACCTGCGTGCAGCGGGGGAGCACGATAACCTGGACGCCTCGATTGACTACGGCTCGGTGTGCCACGATGTCGATGGGTATCTGCGCGAGCATACGTTTAAACTCATCGAGGCGGCAGCCGAGGGTGTGGCCCAGATGCTGTTGCGTCGTTATCCCTTGCTGCTTGGTGTGCGCATAAAGCTCGATAAGCCGTGGGCGCCCGTCGGTCTTCCCCTGGCAAGCTGCGGCGTCGAAATCGAGCGCGTGCGCTAGTCGACGCTAGAGCTTGTTGAGGGGTGGCTGCTTGAGCCGCTGCGACAGAACTCTATTGTTGGGGCAGTACATGTCGAGCAGGGCGTGAAACCGATGATTGTGGCTTGGCTCGAGCAGGTGGACGAGCTCGTGGGCGACAACCATGTCGAGGCATTCGACGGGGTAGGCGGCAAGTTCTCGTGCGATGCGAATGGCTCCGGTCTTGGGCGTGCATGATCCCCAGCGCGTTTTCATGCTGCGCACGGAGACGCGGGAAACGGCGACACTCATTGTGATTTCGTATGCGTGTACGATGTCGCGTAGCGCTGCGGTGACCTCGGTCGTATAAAGCTGGCTGATGTGGGCTTGGAGCTCGTCGGACGTTAGGCCGTCGAGGATTGCGCGCCGCTTGGCCTGTGGGCCTTCGTCCGATTCGTCGGTACCCATAAAGCTTGCGAAGGTGGCCTGCTTGGGCCGCGGCGCGGGTGATGCAAAGTTGTGATCGAGTGCATCCTGTACCGTGATGGGCTTGCCCCAAAGTGCAATGACGGACGAGGTGCTGAGCGGCTCTCGCGCCGTCGCCTGATGTTGCTCGCGCTTGGCAAGTCGGCTGACAATCCAGGTGCTGTTGCGCTTCACAAATGCCTCGATGCGCTCGCGGCTGGCGCCGAGCGGTGCGCTGGCGTGGACCTCACCGCTTGATGTGACGCGTAGGTTGAAGTTCTTGACGCGCTTTTTGGTAACGACGACGGGGATGGATGTGCCATCCGGTCGGGATACGGTAATCGTAAATTGCTGCGTCAAAAGCGGTCCTTCAGGTTGGGGACGGGCCGGCATGTCGACCGTTCGGCATGCCGGCCCGCTCAAGGGACGTGAAATTAATAACGCTCAAAGAAGGCAAGCGCGTTATCGCTGCAGAGCTTCTGCATCACGGTCTTGCCAAAGTGCTTGGAGAGCATGTTCTGGAATTCGGGCATCTTGCTGGCATCGGAGAGGAAAGCGGGCACAGTGGCTCCGTCCCAGTCGCCGCCGAGTGCGATGACGTCCTCGCCGCCCAGGTCGAGCCAGTGCTCGATATGTGCCGCCAGCTGGTCGAAGGTGACGTCTGCGGCGGTCTTGTCGGTTGCGTCGTTGGAAAGGAACTCGCTGCAGTAGTTGAGGCCGACGATACCGCCCATGTCGCGAATGGTGCGGAACTGGTCGTCGGTGAGGTTGCGCTTGACGCCACAAACCGCACGGGAGTTGGAGTGGCTGGCGACGAAGGGGCGCGTGGCGTGGGCGACAACCTCGTCAAAGCACTCATCGTTGAGGTGGGAGACGTCGAGTACCATGCCGGCGTGCTCCATCTGCGTAAGTGCCTCGATGCCGGCAGCGGTGAGGCCGGCGTGGGTATCGTGCCCGCTCGCGAGCGGTCCCTGCGCGTTCCAGCTGAGTGACGACATAAGCACGCCCAAGCTCTTGAGCACCTCGATCAGCGCGGGGTCCTCGGCAAAGAACGTGGCGTTTTCGATGGTGTGGATGCAGGCGACCTTGCCATCTTTGAGCGCAGGGCGAATGTCTGCGGCGCTGCGTACGTTGACCATGCGGTCGTGGTTGAGCATGGCCTGGCCGCTCATATGCGCCATGATTTGCGCCTGGAAGCGCGCGGCGTGGGCGGTGGGAATCTCGTCGGGGACAAACGTGGCGAAGCACTGTGCCCACGGCGTGTTGCCGATCTTTGCGAGCGAGATGGCGCAGGCGTTGCCCTCGATGAGGTCGAAATCTTGCGGATGCGTTTCGTCGCCGGGGAAATAACCGTCGGTGCCGGCAGTAAAGCGCAGGTCGAGATCGAGCGTGGCCCAGCCGATTCGGTCGGCGGTGTCGCAGTGTAGGTCAAATACGGGATATGCCATGGTTCCTCCGGTTGCAGCGTTTCTTTGCAAACTGTCATTGAATTGTATGACTAGGGTATAGTTAGCGCCATATGTTCATGGCGGCCCGTGTTGTGCGCCGCCCTTATCACGGAGGTTACCATGTCCAACCAGGGCAAGAAGGTCAAGACCCATTATCGCGGCACGCTCGATGACGGCACGCAGTTCGATAGCTCCTACGATCGCGGCGAGCCGCTGGAGTTCACCTGCGGCACCGGTCAGATGATCAAGGGCTTCGACGCCGCTGTTGTCGACATGCAGGTGGGTGAGAAGAAGACCGTGCACATTCCTGCTGCCGATGCCTACGGCGAGCACAATCCTGAGATGGTTATTACCTTCCCGGCCGAGCAGGTTCCCAACATCGAGCAGATTGAGAAGGGCATGAAGCTCTTCCTGTCCACGCCGAGTGGCATGCCTGTCCCCGCCGTCGTCATTGACGTGACGCCCGAGGCCGTGACGCTCGACGCCAACCACGAGCTTGCCGGCAAGGATCTCAACTTTGATATCGAGCTCGTCGAGGTCGAGGATTAGGCTATGCCTGAACGCTTGGTTTCGACGACATGTTTGGGAAATCTCAACGATCCGTCCTATGAACTCCTGCTTCGCCGGGAGCTGGGCGGTGTCTTTGAGGTCGATGAGCTACTGCTCGATTGGGACCAGGCCGATGTATGTGCGTTTGTGGGCGCGACGGAGCTGGGGCGCACGGTCGATGTTCGGCTGGATGCTGCCGACGGCGGTCGTCTTGCCGATGGCGACGTGCTCGCCATTGACCGTTCGGGCGTGGTGCCTGTGGCGGTTGTCGTGCGCCTGCGCAGCGCCGAGGTTTATTTGGTCGAAGTCGACCGCATGGATCCGATTGCGCTCGCGCATGCGTGCTGGGAGATCGGCAACATGCATGCGCCGCTCTTCCGGGGCGACTCGGACGAGCATACCGTGCGCATGTATACGCCGGTGCAGCCTGTTTTGGGCCGCATGCTCCGGGGTGTCGAGGGTGTTCGGCTCTCGGTGGTCACACGTGAGCTCGATGCCAGCCGGCGCTTTGCGTCGAGTGCGGCGGAGGTCGTCGTGAGCATGGCTCCCGACTTTACCATCGTAAAAAAGACGCGCGGCTAAGCGCGCGTATGCGCAAGACGGGCTTTGAGGGGCGACCAATCAAGGTCCGTCTTGCTGTTGATGAGATGCTTTGGGGGAAGCGTATGGGTCTTGAGGGAATCAAGCTGATCGCCTGCGATTTGGATGGCACGTTGCTGCATCCGGGGGAGCGCGAGCCGCGTTCCGAGGCCTTTGAGCTTATCGATGAGCTGCATCGTCGCGGCATCGTGTTTATGCCGGCGAGCGGCCGTCAATATGCGAGCTTGCGCCACCTGTTTGCCCCGGTGGCCGATGAGCTCGCATATGTATGCGAAAACGGAGCCCTGGTGATGAGCGAGGGACGTGCCGTTGTCAAGCGTTCCATGGAGCGCAGCCTTGCTATGGATATCGCGAATGCCGTGGTTGCGTATCCCCATGCCGACGTGACCCTTTCGTGCGAGGGGCACCTCTACACCATGAGCGGCAACGATGTGTTTGTTGACCACCTGCGCTATGAGGTCCACTGCGATGTGGCGGTGGTCGACCGTCCCGAGGACATCGACGAGGACGTCATTAAGATTGCCTTCCAGACGCCCGAGGTGGATCAGCCAGCGGCGCTGGAGCATTTTGAGCGCCTCTTTAGCGACCGTGTCGACGTGATGACGTCGGGAACCGAATGGACGGACTTTATCGGTTTCGGTTCGGGCAAGGGCTCCGCGCTTGCCGATTACGGTCGTGCCCTGGGGATTTCGCCCGATGAGATGATGGCGTTTGGCGACAATGAGAACGATCGCGACATGCTCAACGTCGTGGGCCATCCCTATCTGATGGAGAGCTGCAATCCCAGCATGCGTGGCATCAACGACCGCGTTCGCTATGTGCGCACGGTCGAAGAAGAACTGTGCCGCCTGCTCGCCGAGTAGGTTTTCGGGACATGCCTAGAAATGTGCTGCTTGCTGTAGCGGATGGGCAAGTAGATTTGCGGGCATGTCCCAAACATCTACCGGCAGTCGGGGCAGAGACCCTCGAAGATGGTGTAGTGCGACGTGACGTGCCAGCCGATTTGCTCGGACGCTTTGGCGTCGAGCTGGGCATCGAAGGGGAGCGGTACGTCGATGACGCGGCTGCACGAGGTGCAGATGATATGCGCATGCGGCTCGATGGTGCGATCGAAGCGACTCCCGCCCGGCGTCTTGATCGAGAGGATTTCTCCGGCATCTGCCAAGAGATTGAGGTTGCGGTAGACCGTGCCGCGGCTGATCTTGTCATCCTGTTCGCGCACGGCGTTGTAGATCTCGTCGGCGGTGGGATGGTTATAGCTTTGGCGCACGGCGTCAAGAACCAGCTTTCGCTGCTTGGTATTCCTTCTTTGCACCGCCATGCGCCTCGCCTCTTTTCTATCAACGGTCGTAGGTAAATGATACCGTATTTAGCACACAATACTAATAATGAGGACTGAAACCGTCTTCATTGGCAAGTGGGGCTCGGGCCTGGGCATCTACGAGGCGAAAACGCGTTCCCATGCGCTCGTAGGAGGCATGAAGTGCCTCGAGATGAGATAGGATGTCTGCCGGAGCTCCCTGTATCTCCATCTCGACTGAGCCGTCTTCCATGTTACGCACCCAGCCGGTGAGTGCGCGTGCCTGCGCGAGGTTGGTGTTGGTAAAGCGAAAACCAACGCCTTGGACTTGCCCCTCCCAGCGCAGGAAATAGCGCAGGGGAGTGTCTTGAGTGGCCTCGTCGCTTGCGAGCACAGTAAGCCTGCGGCGCAGCTCGAGCTCGACGTTTGATGGTTTTTGAGGCTCTCGACTGCCGCCGGTGACGCTGGAGAAGAACGTATCGAAGAAGCCCATCGCTATGCCTGCTTGCCTGCGTCGGCCGGGAAGGTTATGCCGGCCTGCTGGCGCACGGCATCCATGATGCGCAGTGAGACGAGCGTGACATCGCGGTAGTGGCCAAGCTCGTGGCGTCCCGCCGGGCTCTCCCAAATCTCTTCTTTAACGTTATCGATGCCGCCGATGGCGGTGATAAAGTCTGTGAGTTCGTATTCCATAGTGTTGCTCGATTTGGGTAGGTCGAGCACGCGGCCGTTGTCGCCCTGTCCGCGCGGCGCCTCGGTCGCCGAGCCGCGTACGACATCGCCGCGATAGTCGATACGGACGTTGCGGGGCGTGGACAGATGGTCAATCTGGATAGTGCCACGCTCGCCTTCGATCTGCGAGGGAAGCAGGTCATTCGTAATTTTGGAGTGCGCGAGCTCGACGGAGATACGGCCACCGCCGTAGCTGGCGAGGATGGAACCGCAGCCGTCGATGGGGCCGTGCGTGAGCTGTCGCGTGGTGGGGTCGAGCAGAGTAGCCATGCTCGTAAGGCCGGAGGGCATGCCGAAAATCTCGACCATGGGCTCGACGGTGTAGACGCCAATGTCCATGAGGGAACCCGAGGCCATATTGCAGTCGAAGATATTGGTGGCGCGTCCCGCGAGAATCTCGTTGTAGCGCGAGGAATATTTGCCAAAGCGCAATGAGGCGCGGCGGATGGGCGCAATCTCGCCCAGGGCGTCCTCGATGGCGTGGAAAGCGGGATCGTGGAGGGGGCGCATGGCCTCGAGGGCCACGACACCTGCTGCCTCGGCAGCGCGGAAGACTTCCAGCGCCTGCGCCTCGGTGGCGCAGAAGGGCTTCTCGACGATGACGTGCTTGCCACCGGCGATGCAGGCAAGGGCCTGCTCGTAGTGAAGTGCGTTGGGGCTGCCGATGTAGACGGCGTCGACGTCGGCGGCGTATGCAAGCTCGTCAAGTGCGGTGAAGTTACGCTCGCCGCCGTGCTTAGCGGTAAAGGCAGCACCGCGATTGGCATCGCGCGAGAGCGTGCCCACAAACGCGGCTTGGTCGTTGGCGTTGACGACCTGGATAAAGTCGTCCGTAATCATGGATGTGCCGATGGTCGCTATACGCAGCATGTATCCCCCTCGTGCCGTTCGGTTTACAGGATGAGTGTAGCGCGAGGGGGCGGGAAATAGCGTGCGAAAACGCCGTTACAGGTCGCTCTCGTTAAAGCCGGTGTCGATATCGAGGTTGCTGCCGTCGGCCGCCGTGGTGGCAAGCTCGTCGCAGCGCTCGTTGAGCTCGTGACCGGCGTGGCCTTTAACCCAGATGAACTCCACTTTGTGCGTGCTCTTTGCGGTGAGCAGGCGCTCCCACAGATCGCGGTTCTTGACAGGCTGCTTGTTGGCAGTCTTCCAGCCGCGTTTTTTCCATCCGTCAATCCAGTGCTTGTTGAAGGCGTTGACGACGTACTGCGAATCGGAATGGACTTCGACGTCGCAGGGGCGGTTGAGCGCCTCGAGCGCTACGATGACCGCCATGAGCTCCATGCGGTTGTTGGTGGTCTTGGCGTAACCGCGCGAAAGCTCGGAGGTGAAGGTCTTGCCGGCGGGGTTGGTGTATTTGAGCACGGCGCCATAACCGCCGCGTCCCGGATTTGATCGGGCCGAGCCGTCGGTATAGATGATGACCTTCACATGGTTCCTTTCGTTGGGTATGTTTCGTGCGAGTGACCATTGTAGCGCCATGCCCGCCGGGGGCTAGCAATTTACGATTTCTACCCCGTCTTCCGACAGTTGGTTGGCATGGATGATGCGGTTGAGCTCGTCGAGGTATTGCTGCAAGAGGGGAGAGGGCTTGCGGTCGTCATGCATGATGTAGCCCACATGCATCGTCGGGGCGTCTGCCAAGGGGATCGAGGCCATGCCCCACTGCATTTCGCTGGAGAGTACGCCGGTCGACAGCGCATAGCCGTTCGAGGTGATAAGCAGGTTGGTGAGCGTCCCGCGGTCGGATACGCGGATATTGCGGTTGCAGGGAATATAGCTAAACGGCTCCTCGGCGTAATAGAAGGAGTTCGAGGTGCCTTGCTCAAAGCTGTAGCGCGTATAGGGCGTAAGGTCGGCAAGGGACAGCTGCGAGCGACGGGCGAGCGGGTGGCGTTCGCTCACGAACACGTGGACCTTCGCGTCAAAGAGGGGATGGAAGCTTGCACGGGCATCGGCGAAGGCCTTCTGCAGAACGCGGGCGTTAAAGTCATCCAGATACAGAATGCCGATATCGCTGCGAAACGCACGGACGTCATCGATGATCTGCGATGTGGTGGTCTCGCGCATGATGAACTCGAACTTGCTGTCGCGGCAGCGCTCGACCACGTTGACAAAGGCCTCGACCGAAAAGGCGTAGTGCTGGGCGGAAATGGCGAGGCGGGCTTGCGGGGTGCCGCCGTCCTCGTAGCGTGCCTCGAGCATGTCGGCCTGCTCTACGACCTGGCGTGCATAACCCAAAAGCTCGGTGCCGTCGTTGGTGAGTGCAACACCGCGGCTAGAGCGCGTAAAGATTTCGATATGAAGTTCCTGCTCCAGGCTTTTAACGGCATTGGAGATATTGGACTGTGCCGTATAGAGGCGCTGAGCTGCGGCGTTGATCGAACCGGACTCTGCCACGGCGATCATAAAGCGAAGCTGCTGGAGGGTCATCGGCGCCCGTCCCTTCGATAGCTATCTATAAAACCGATAACAGGTTAGCGCTTTTAAGTGATTGACCGAGGGAAACAATGCTCGTACTATTCAAAACACACAAAGGCGGTAGGTAATTAAGCCAACCACGGAACCGGGATGCGAAGGGAGGCCCGCATATGAATTGCTTACCAAGACGAATGCCGGGCTCCTGTTTGCGCCCGTCGGCGTGATCAGGAGACAGCGACTTACTTCTCTTACTCTTATTACTTTTGTTCGATCAAGGAGATCATCATGAGCCAGTTTATCAACAACCCCGAGCACACCTTTGGTTTCGATACCCTACAGCTGCACGTTGGCCAGGAGAGCGCCGATCCTGCATCCGACTCCCGCGCCGTGCCTATCTACCAGACCACGAGCTATGTGTTCCGCAACTCCCAGCACGCCGCCGACCGCTTTGGTCTTGCCGACGCCGGTAACATCTACGGCCGTCTGACCAACTCCACCCAGGGCGTCTTCGAGGACCGTATCGCCGCCCTCGAGGGTGGCGTGGCAGGTCTTGCCGTCGCCTCCGGTGCTGCTGCCATCACCTATACCCTGCAGGCTCTTTCCCAGGCCGGTGACCACGTGGTGGCTCAGAAGACCATCTACGGTGGCTCCTACAACCTGCTGGAGCATACGCTCTCCCAGTTTGGCGTCGAGACCACGTTTGTCGATGCCCATAACCTTGAAGAGGTCGAGGGTGCCATCAAGGACAACACCACGGTCATCTATCTCGAGACGCTCGGCAACCCCAACTCCGACATCCCCAACATCGACGCCATCTCCGAGATCGCCAAGAAGCACGGTCTGCCGGTTGTCGTCGACAACACCTTCGGCACCCCGTATCTGTTCCGTCCGCTGGAGCATGGTGCCAATATCGTCGTCCACTCCGCAACCAAGTTCATCGGCGGCCACGGCACCTCGCTGGGCGGTGTGATCGTCGACGGCGGTAACTTCGATTGGAAGGCGAGCGGAAAGTACGCCCAGATTGCTGAGCCCAACCCCTCCTACCACGGTGTCTCGTTTGCCGAGGCTGCCGGTCCCGCCGCCTTTGCAACCTATGTCCGCGCTATCCTGCTGCGTGACGAGGGCGCTTGCATCAGTCCGTTCAACGCCTGGGTCCTGCTCCAGGGCACCGAGACTCTGTCGCTGCGCGTTGACCGCCATGTCGAGAACACCAAGAAGGTCGTTGAGTTCCTGGCTGGTGACAGCCACGTCGCCAAGGTGAACCACCCGAGCCTGCCTGAGCACCCCGATCACGAGCTCTATCAGAAGTACTTCCCCCGTGGCGGTGCCTCGATCTTTACCTTTGAGATTAAGGGTGGCCAGGAGGCAGCTTGGAAGTTCATCGATCATCTGCAGGTGTTCTCGCTGCTCGCCAACGTGGCCGACGTCAAGTCACTCGTCGTACACCCGGCTACCACCACGCACTCCCAGCTCTCTGCCGAGGAGCTCGCCGAGCAGAACATCACGCCCTCCACGATCCGTCTTTCCATCGGTACCGAGAACGCCGAGGATATCATTTGGGATTTGAAGCAGGCCTTCGCCGCGCTGGACGAGTAAGGCGACTTGTGCAAGGACCCCTTGCGACTCGATAGGTATAACTGCATAAAATGCCTGCTCAAGGCGCCTGTGCGAACGATGGTTGCACAGGCGCCTTTTTTGCATAGGAAGGGCGCTGTTACAGGGTTTTTGGCATGCTTTATGCAATCGAGATGTGGAAAACTCCTGTTGAGTGGATGTGAGTTTTACGCAATTGACGTGCGCCTTTTGAGTAAAACCGCAGGTCGCGATTTGTTCGGGGTACTATGCGGCGCGATCGAATCACACGCAGCTCAAACGCAGCAAAAACACACTACGGAGGTTTCCAGCTACATGAGGATCGATTCACGAAAACCGAAAGCCGCCGCCCTTTCCGCCGCTCTGACTGTGGCACTTTTGGCGGGCGCCGGCGCAACTGATGCCCACGCGGCAACACTATCCGATACGGTCGGATCTACGCCGTCCGAGGCGACGCTGGTGCAGCCCGTCGACTACCGCGGCGACGGTTATGGCTCTATGCAGGAGTGGAACGCCTCGATGGGGGCAAAGCGCGATTCCCTGGAGATGCGCGCTCAGATCATTATGAATATGTATGGCGACTATGCTACCGATGACGAGCGTGCTGTGTTGCAGAACTGCATCGACGGTGCGGGTAGCCTGTTGACGATGGGGGAGGTCGACGCCAAGTCGACCGAGCTCGACGAGCTTCGCTCCACGCTTGAGGATGCCAAGCGCGAGGCGCTCGAGGCTGCCGCAGCCGAAGCCGAGGCCGCTGAGGCCGTTCAGGCTTCGTATTACAACGCCGGCTCCGGCTCGTCTTACACGTCCGCTGCGTATTACGCGAACGGCTCGGGCCTGACGCGCTCGAGCGGCGTCAATAACTATAACGGCCGCCGCGAGACTTATTACAGCAGCAACGTGTTGTATCACCACCGCACGGGCGAATGGACGCAGGATTCCGAGGGCTTTTGGCGCGATTCCGATGGCTACTACGTCGTGGCCGCGGGTGATAAAGCTCAGGGCTCCACGTTTACCGGTTCCAAGGGCGAGTGCAAGGTCTATGACTCCGGCTGCGCAGCCGGAACCACCGACTACTACACTGGCTGGTAATTTTTCTGCATCACGGATATTTGGCGGATGGGCGTCTTTACCGAGCTTTAGGGCAACGTAAGGACGCCCGTTCTATGTATGCGTTTGAGCTAACAGAGCCCTTACCGTGGCAGTACGCCGCGCATATGGGCGCGGGGCACACTAAGTCACGAGAAGCAAAGTCTTTCTCGTGGAGGAAGTGGTCCCATGAACGCTCGAGATGTCGCTATTGCCGTCGTTGCCCTTTTGATCGGATGTCTTGGTCCGGCGGTGGCGTTAGCTGCCGGCTTGCAGTCCGCTACGGGCGCCGCTCCTGTGGTTGTGGGCGCCTTGATTGCAGCGGCGCTGCTGGGAAGCGCCGGCGTGCTACTTTGCCGCGATGACGAGGACGAGGTTCCGGAATCGCAAAATAGGCCTCAGTTTTAGCCTCGAGCCAAATGCAACAGGCCTTCGCGAAGACGGAATCCTCGCGAAGGCCTGCCTGCTTGTATTGCGCGCGTCGCGATGCGGCCGAGGCTACCAGCTGCTTTCTATTTCGCGAATCCTCTGGTAGAGCCAATCGTTTTGCGGCACTTGGATATCGTGTTTGACGGCCAGGCGGCAAATGGTGCCCGCGAACTCCTCGACTTCGGTTTTTCGTTGCGCGATGCGGTCCTGCGCCATCGAGGGCATACCGGTGGGGTCGATTCCCTCGATGAGGTGCACCATCTGCGTCAGGTCTGCCTCGGTCAGCTCAATGCCCTCGGCGTTGGCGACCGCAAGCGTTTCGCGCATGGCAGAAACAAAGCAGCGACGCTGCTCGGAGCCCGGCTCCGTGGCGCTTCCGTAGGTCCCGCCGTAGGCCATGCACGTCTGGTTGATGCCGTCGTTGAGCATGAGTTTGGCCCACATGCGGTGCGCAATGTCGCTCTCGACGGTATGGGCGATGCCGCAGCGCGTGTAGAGCTCGTCGATGGCGGTGACGGTTGCGGGCTCGGTGCCGGCCGCCGCGCCAAAGCGGATTTCGCCCGCATTGGTAAAGGTGAGCTCTCCGTTGAGGAACACGGCGTCCATGCCCTGGCAAATACCAAGAACGGTATGCTCCCAGCCAAAGCGCTCGGCAATCTTCTGCTCGCTCGTAATGCCGTTACACAGCGAGGCGATGAACGTATTGGGCCCCACGACGCGCTCCATAGTCTTGAGTGCTTGGTCGAGGCCGGTCGTCTTGACCGTGAGAATGACCAGGTCGGCGGGCGTTGCCTCGCTGGCGCGGACGGACTTGAGCGCACAGGGCTTGCCGTTGACGGTGAGCGCATCGCCTGCGTGACGCTCAAAACGGGCGTCATCCATAACGTATTCGACGGCGTCATTGCCGAGGGCCTTGGCAATCATGCTGCCGTAGAGCAGGCCGACGCCGCCCTTGCCGATAAAGGCGACCTTGTTGATCTGCATGTGAATCATCTCCCCATATAAAAGGCGCCCGCGTAAGGGGCGCCTGATGGATTGTATGTCGCCGGGGCGTTTGGTAAGCGCGCGGGGCTGCTGTTATGAAAAAGAAACTATTGCACTGTGCGCTTATGCCGCGGGACAGATCACAAAAACGCGCGCAGGGTGTACGACGCCATCGCGCACCTTGGGGAAGGTGCAGAAGATGACAGCGCCTGTGGCGGGAAGCTCGTCCAGATGGTCTATGACCTCGATCTGGCAACGGTCGACCGAGAGGATGTATTGTTCTCCGGGATAGGGGTAGGCGTCCTCGCGCGTGGTTACGCTCGCCTCCTTTCATCGGGCTTTTTGCTGGTGTTAAAGCGGTGCCGTGACGGCTCGATTTCTGCTGGGTTACGATACGTTCTCGATTGCGATTCTGATGTGTTTCGGTGACGTGACGGGTTTGTTTCGCCTTGTCAGGGCTTCGATGGGAGAGGAGGGGCCGTGCAGTATCGCGTTGACCCCAAAAGCGGTAACCGTATCTCGGCGTTGGGGCTGGGGTGCATGAGGTTTCCCGGCGCGCCGGGACGCCCCGATGCGAAGACAGCTGATGCTATCATTTCCCGCGCCGTGGAGCAGGGGATAAATTACCTGGACACGGCGTACCTTTATCCCGGCAACGAGGCATGCGTGGGCACTTCGCTTGAACGCTTGGGCCTGCGCGACCAGGTTTTGCTCGCGACCAAGCTGCCGCACGCCTCGTGCAAGTGCGCGGAGGATTTCGACCGTTTCTTTGATGAGCAGCTGCGCCGCCTGCGGACTGACCATATCGACTACTACCTCATGCACAACATCACCTCGCCCGCGCAGTGGGAGCGCGTGGCAGCGTTGGGTATCGAGGACTGGATTGCGCACCAAAAGGCTGCGGGGCGTATTCGCCAGATAGGTTTTTCGTACCACGGCAGTGCGGCGGACTTCCTCACGATGCTTGACGCGTATGACTGGGACTTTTGCCAGATCCAGTACAACTACGCTGGAGAGCGCTACCAAGCAGGAACGGCGGGACTCATGGCAGCTGCCGAGCGCGGGCTCGCGGTGTTTGTGATGGAACCGCTTTTGGGTGGACGCCTGGCGGGCAAGCTGCCTCCGCGGGCCCGCGCCGCGTTTGACGACGCGCACGATCCGCATTTGCGCACGCCTGTCGCCTGGGGCCTTTCGTGGGTGTGGAACCATCCTCAAGTCACGATGCTGCTTTCGGGCATGACCGATACCGCGCAGGTGGACGAGAACGCGGCATTGGCGGATCGCGCGCTGCCGGATTCGATGACGACAGAGCAGCTCGATACCATCGCACGTGTGCTGGGAGAGTTTGAGAAATCGAATCGCGTGCCGTGTACGGGGTGCGGCTACTGCATGCCGTGCCCCAAGGGCATCAATATTCCCGGTTGCTTTGGCGCCTACAACGCGAGCTACGCGCATAGTTGGTTTACGGGGCTGTCTCAATACTTTACGGCGAGCGCGGTGCGGACGAACGAGCCCAAGCTGGTGAGCAATTGCGTCAAATGCGGCAAATGCGCGCGTCACTGCCCACAGCACATCGATATTCCCGAGCGTCTCGACGATGTGCGCCGACGTTTCCAGCCTGGCCCCGTAACGGCCGCGCTTAAAGCCTTTTGCAAAACGCGCTCCTGATGCCCCTTTTATAACTTGCGGTGGAATAGTTCCTGTTTACGGCAAAATAGGGCTTAAACAGGAACTATTCCACCGCAACTGAAGGGGGCTGTCGTGGGCCATCGGGATTCATGTGATGATTTGCGTGAGGTTCGTTGGGGCGTTTTGGGCGCTGGGCGCATTTCGCATCGATTTGCATCGTCGCTCAAGGAGGTGGACGGGGCACGGCTTGTGGCTGCCGCCGGTCGCACTCCTTCGCATGTTGAGGAGTTTTGCAGGGCGTTTTCGATTGATGCCGCGCACAGTTATGCCACGGCTGACGATAGCGGTGATGCGGCTTATGATGCGCTGATTGCCGACCCCGATGTCGACGCAATCTACTTGGCTCTTCCGCATGGCATGCATGCGCATTGGGTCTGTCGGGCACTGCGCGCGGGAAAGGCCGTACTGTGCGAAAAGCCGGCCGTTTTGAATGAAGAAGAGGCCCATGCGATCACCTCAGTTTCCCGTGAGTGCGGCGTGCCATTTATGGAGGCGATGAAAAATCGGTTTTGTCCGATGCATACTCGCGTGAAGGGCTTGCTTGCGTCGGGCGAGCTCGGTCGTATCGTCTCGATCGAAAGCGTGCAAAAACTTGATTATGGTGAGCCCCCTTCGAGTTATCTGCTCGATCCGTTGCAGGGTGGTTGTCTATATGACATGGGCTGCTATGCGGTCGGGTGGTTTGAGGATCTGCTTTCGGGTGCGTGCGATGTTTCGTCTCGTGAAGTTCGCTGGCGTGACGTATCGGGCGGCCGCGTGGATTGGGCCGATGAGATTCGTATGAGCGTCGGCGGCATACCCATTCATATGGTGTGCGACGGCAAGGCAGCGTATGAAAGCCGCTTAACGATTGCCTGTGAGCGGGGCTCGTTGGAAATCGAGCGCCTCCATCGCCCCGAGCTCACCCATGTGAAGTACTCCGACGGGCGAATGCTCGAAATAAATGCCCCGTTTGAGGTTGATGATTTCTACGGCGAAATCCAGCATGCGACCCAGCTCATCCGGGCGGGGAAACTCGAGAGTCCCGTCATGCCCCCTGCCGCCACACAGCGCTGCGCGCGCATTATCGATGCAATCCGTCTAGCCCTCTAGGACTTGGCGCTGACACGTAGGGGATCATGACGCCGGCGACCGTGGTGCTTGGTGGCCCGCATCTCTGATGCCCCTTTTATAAGTTGCGGTGGAATAGTTCCTGTTTGCGGCAGAATAGGGGCCAAACAGGAAATATTTCACCGCAACTGATGAGGGGGAGCTGGAGATGCTGACGATTGGGTGTCATCTTTCGACGACGAAGGGCTATCGGGCAATGGGGGAGACGGCGCTATCCATTGGCGCCAACACCTTTGCATTCTTTACGCGCAACCCGCGCGGCGGCAAGGCGAAAGATCTTGACATGGATGACGTGGCGGCCCTGCGCGAGCTTATGGAGCAAAACGACTTTGGCCCGCTCGTGGCTCATGCCCCGTATACCTATAACCCCTGCTCGGCCAAAGAGCGGGCGCGCGAGTTTGCCTTGGAGGCAATGGCCGAGGATTTGCAGCGTCTGGAAGCACTGCCCGGCAACTACTACAATTTCCACCCCGGCGCGCATGTGGGGCAGGGCTCCGACGCCGGCATTCAGATGATCGTCGACACCTTGTGTCAGGTGATGTTTGAGGGGCAGCAGACGACGGTGCTGCTCGAGACCATGGCGGGAAAGGGTACCGAGGTGGGCCGTAGCTTTGAAGAGCTGGCGCGCATTATCGAGGGTGTTGCTGCCAGACGTCCAGAGCTATCGGACAAGCTGGGCGTGTGTCTGGACACCTGCCATGTGAGCGATGCTGGCTACGACATCATCCATGATCTGGACGGCGTGCTCGACGAGTTCGATGGTGTGGTAGGTATCGAGCGCTTGCGCGCCGTGCATATCAATGACTCCAAGAACCCCTGCGGCGCCCATAAGGATCGCCACGAGTGCATCGGCAAGGGCTACCTGGGTAGTGAAGAGTTTGGCGGCGGTATGCGGGTTATGCAGAATATTGTATCGAATGGCCGCTTGCGCGCATTGCCATTCATTTTGGAGACACCGAACGAACTTGCAGGTTATGCGGCTGAAATCAAACTGTTAAGGTCGTTGCAGCAGTAATGTCTGACATAAAGTGGAGTGCTCCATTCACGTTATGGGTTTGTTTCAATCAGTTTTCTAATTGCAGATTCTTCCAAGCGGGTGCATAATAACCCTCAGTTTTTGCAGACCTCTGAATCAAACGGGGTCACCGGAAGGAGACTGATTATGAAGCTCAAGAAGCTTGGCGCATTTGCCGCCACGGGCGCCATGGCGCTCGCCCTCGCACTGACGGGCTGCGGCTCGTCCAACGCCACCTCTGGTTCCAATGCCGGTTCCAGCAGCTCTGACGACGCTAAGGTCGAGAAGGTCGACGGCTCCAAGGAGTACGCGCTCGTCAAGGACGGTACGCTGACCGTCGGCACCTCTGCCGAGTACGCTCCGTTTGAGTACAAGGATGACAACGGCGATTATCAGGGCTTTGACCTTGAGCTCATCAAGGCTATCGGCGACAAGCTGGGCTTGGATGTCGAGTACGTCAATAACGACTTCGACACGCTGGTTCCGGGCGTTGCTTCGGGCGCCAAGTATGACGTCTCCATCGCGGCTATCACCGACACGCCTGAGCGTGAGAAGGAAGTCACTTTCTCCGATTCCTACTACATGGACGATCAGGCTATCGTGACCAAGGTCGATAACACCGACATCACGGCCGATAACTACAGCGAGAAGCTCAACAACGCCGACGCTACCATCATCGTCCAGTCTGGCTCGACCGCCGAGTCCTTTGCCCAGGAGAACTTCCCCAAGGCCAAGATCGTCCCCTACAAGGACGCTACCGAGTGCTTCAGCGCCCTGCAGTCCGATAAGGGCGACGCCGTGGTCACCAACCGCTCCGTTGCCAGCCAGCTGACCGCCGAGCAGTTCAACACCTGCCAGACCATCAAGCAGATCAGCACCGGCGAGGAGTACGCCATCGCCATTAACCAGGGCAACACCAAGCTCAAGGACGATATCAACCAGGCCATCAAGGACCTGACCGACGACGGTACCGTCGACGCCCTCATGGCTAAGTACAACATCAAGTAAAATAGCTACTTGATTGCGCGCGGGCCCTTTCCGTTTTGGCGGAGAGGGCCTTTGCGCTTCTCTTGACGGAGAGCATTTCCGTCTCGTTTTGCCGGCAACTTCTACGATAGGAGCCACCTTGTCTCGACTGAACAAAGGGGCCGCGGAGCAGCGTTTTCCACTGCCAGCCTTGCTCCAAAAGCTAGTCTGCGTCATGGCCGTGGCGCTCGCGCTGGTGTGCGCGGGGGCATATGCGCCCACGACCGCCCAGGCGCTTGAGACCGCAAAGATTACCGCCCGACCCAACACCGGCTCGGGCAGCGCTGTGGTCGGCGGTACCGAGACGCGCATTACCTGGGAGGTCCAGGCCGATGCCGACGAGGAGCTGAGCGGTCTTTCGCTGACGTTTGTCGACGGCACGACGTTTGGTACCGATGACACGCGATTGACGATGCTCTCGGGCGAGGACCTCATGGATCGTACGCCCATGAAGCCCACGTGCAAGGCTGACGGCCAGACGCTCAAGATTGACTTTGGCGAGACGGCGCCTGCCGGCGGCTTTTTCCGTGTCGAGGTTTACGGCGTGACGTTTCCCGTCGAGGGCGGCGATGAGGCCTTTAGCGGCACCTATACGCTCGCCGACGGTTCGACCAAGAAGATTTCCAAGATTCCTTCCGTCGAGATTAAGGGCGTGACGGCATTCGATAACTTCCTGGCCGATCTTAAGGAGCGGCCATGGGTCGAGGCATGGAATTCCAACATGTTCCTTCGCCTGTTCCTGAACCCGGTCATTTTGGTCCAGAGCCTGCCGATCGTTTTCAAAGGCTTCCTCATGTCGCTCTCGATCGTGCTCGTGGCGTTTCCGCTGGCAATTCCCTTTGGCTTTGCCTTGTCGCTCATGCGTATCTCCAAGTCGCGCATCCTGCGTTGCCTTGCCGGCATCTATGTGAATATCATCCGTGGTACGCCGGCGTTCCTGCAGATCTACATCGCGTTCTTTGGCCTGCCGCTTGCCGGCGTCAAGGTGGACGACTATGTGCTGGGCGTCATCGTCATGGCCATGAACTCGTCCGCCTACCTGTGCGAGATTTTCCGCGCCGGTATTCAGTCGATCCCCAAGGGCCAGAACGAGGCCGCGCGTTCGCTGGGCATGAATGCCTTCCAGACACTGCTCTACGTTATGATTCCGCAGACGTTCCGCAATGTTCTTCCTACGTTGACCAGTGAGTTCATCCTGCTTTACAAGGATACGTCGCTGCTCGCGGCCGTGGGCGTGGTCGAGATCGTCATGAACGCCCGCACCATCGTGGCCACGACGGGGTCCATCACGCCGTATGTGGTTGCCGCCCTGTTCTATCTGGTCATTACCCTGCCGCTTGCGCGCTTGGTGAGCGGTCTTGAGGCGAGGCTGCTGGGTACGGCCGAAACCAAAAAGAAGCGTCCCACCAAGAGCGCCGGACAGGTTGTCGCGACGCCCGCCGATCACATCGCCGGTCTGTAAGGAGGTTCTATTATGAGCGAAACCAATAACTCGAACGAGGTCGTCGTCAGCATCAAGAACCTCCAGAAGGCCTTTGGCGATAACGTGGTCCTGCGCGATATCGACCTGGATGTGCACAAGGGCGAGGTCGTTGTGGTCTTGGGCCCCTCGGGCTCGGGCAAGTCGACGATGCTTCGCTGTATCAATCGTCTGGAGCATCCTACGAGCGGCTCGATTGTCGTCGAGGGCGTGGACGTGTGCGCCAAGGGCGTCGACCTTAACAAGGTACGTACGCATCTGGGTATGGTGTTCCAGCAGTTCAATTTGTTCCCGCACCTGTCAGTCAAAAAGAACGTCATGCTCGCGCAGCAAAAGGTGCTCAAGCGCAGCAAGGAAGAGGCCGAGAAGATTGCCGTCGAGGAGCTGACCAAGGTCGGTCTTGCCGAGCGTATCGACTTTATGCCGAGCCAGCTCTCGGGCGGCCAGCAGCAGCGCGTTGCCATCGCCCGCGCCCTGTCGATGAACCCGCACGTGATGCTCTTTGACGAGGCCACGTCGGCGCTCGACCCCGAGCTGGTTCGCGACGTTCTGGGTGTCATGCGCGACCTGGCACGCGACGGTATGACCATGATCGTCGTGACGCACGAGATGGGCTTTGCCCGCGACGTCGCCGACCGCGTCGTCTTTATGGACGGTGGCGTTATCGTGGAAGAGGGTACGCCGAGCGAGGTCTTCGACCACCCCAAGAGCGAGCGCACCAAGGCGTTCTTGGGCAATATCTCGTAGCGGCGTGTCGAGGTTGTCGATATAGCAAACGGGGACCGGATAGTATCCGGCCCCCGTTTTTGTTTGGGCATGAGCGACTGTTGTTATGCGGTACTTGGCTGTCAGTTGCCTTGTGGCTTTCTGACGGCTTCGTTAGGCCAGCTCCGCTCCCAGAGCCTTGCAGGCCGCCTCGCTCTCATCGTCGGGCGCATCGTAGCAGATGACGGAATCGACGACGTTGACGCCCGCCTCGTCGGCGTCCGCCTTCCAGTTGTCCATCCACTCGCCCTCGGCCCACGAATAGGAACCAAAGAGGATGACCTTCTTGTCGCCGAGGGCTTCCTTGACCTCATCCCACATGGGCTGGAACTCATCGTATTCAAGCTCCTCGGAGCCCATGGCGGGGCAGCCGAAGGCGATGGCATCATAGTTGGTGGCCTTGTCGGCAGAGAAGTCGGCGCAGGGGATGACTGCGGCCTCGGCTCCGGCTGACGTCGCGCCCTCGGCGACGAGGTTTGCCATGGCCTCGGTGTTGCCTGTGCCGCTCCAGTAGACGACTGCGATCTTGCTCATATTGAGTCCTTTCGGTTGTGCGGCGTGCGGCCGCGGTTTGTACGTTCTATCGGGTCGCCTGGGCAAGTTGCGCCAAGCTGCAGCCCTGCTGATAGATAAAGGTGAGGTTTTGGGTGCAGGCACGGTACGCATCAAACGTCGCAAGCGCCTGCTCGGCATTCGTATAGACCTTCCAGGCTCCAAAGATCTTGTAGTTCTCGCCACGTTGGGCGATGAACTCGTGCACGTCGTCGTAGGGATACCCCAGGAAGTAGCCAATTTCGTGTGGAAACTCGCAGGTGCAGCCGTTGTCGTAGCGTGCTTGATGGTCCAATGCGCATCGGGTTTGGCCGCATGCGCATTCCGCGGCGTTATTGCTTGCGAGCGTGATGCGCGATGCCAGGTGCACAAGACATGCCGAGAGGTTGCCGGTGTCGTAGCCCTCTTTGGCGAGTGCCGTTTTGGCGCGCGGGTCAGCAAGGTAAGTGGCGAGGCTATTGGGCCGATATGCGTATACGAGCGCCCCGCAGGGGCGCCAGACCAAAACGCTCAGATGAATGCCGAGCGAGTTAAGCTCGCGGTTGCACTGGGCGATAACGTTGAGCAGGCGTGCTCGGCGTTCTGCGATTGACGCGGTCGCGTCCGAACCATCCTGATGGGCGTAGACGCCGGGATAGGTAAAGAGCGATGCCGGCTTGATGCCCGCGAGCGTGGGAGAGCAGTTGCGCACGACCGCTGCCTGAAACGTTGGAATGTCTATGGTTCGGGTCACGGTGCTCCTTACGGATCTAAACTGTTAGCCTAGGAAAACTTATACACGAAAGTAAGCTATGGTCAACAAAAAAGTTTGAGTAGGGAAACTAATTGACCGAACCGACATGATTTTGGGTTAAGATGGGGACACCCCACGGGGGTATCTCTGAAATGGACCGTAAGGAAGGGGAGCGTATGAGCGACTTGCTCAACCCAGCAAATATCATCGTGCTGGGCGTGATTGCTATTGGTATGTTCTTTGGGCTGCGCCGTATTGCGGCGTCGACGCATGGGAAGAGTTGCTGCAGTGATGGCGCAAGCGGAAAGAAAGCCAAGAGGGTTGTTGTGGTGGATACCGATGCGTCGCACTATCCCTATAGCGATGAGCTGTTCATCGGCGGCATGAGCTGTGACGACTGCGCTCAGAACGTAGCCAATGCCCTCAATACGCTTGATGGCGTGTGGGCAACGGTAACGTATGCGGACCACACGGCACGCGTACGCTCGAAGCGCCCGGTTGATCGCGACACACTCGAGACGGCGGTGAGGGGTGCGGGCTATTACGTTATGAAAATGTAGGCGTTGCCCTCTCCGGTGGGAACCAGCCTCCTGCCCATTGTGACTATCGGCATCCAAAAATTTGCGCAAAAATAACCTTTAGATGCGGCAAAAGTGGAGTTTGGTGACGGTCTGCGCGGAATTCGCTACCAATCGAGCATCTATGAACCCGTCCAAAAAATTACAGGTGTATATTTATACACTGATTATTGCTGTGCTCAGATTGCAATTAACCGTGGACAGAAATGAAGAATGCTAAAACTGGGCTTTAGGACAGGGGAGGCTATAACCTTATGAGACGAGTGGGGACACTTGGCTTGGTGGCAGCGCTTGCCGCTATCTTGGTATCGCCGCTGCCGGCGCACGCCGAAGACGCATCGGGTGCCGTTACCTACAATGCGGGAAATGGGTATTCCTTTGAGAAGCTCTCGCATCCTACGGTAGGAACGTCGCAGCCGGATGGCATCGTCGACTACCAGGGTAACGGTGCCGTTGCCGTTCCGGGCGCCGATGGTAATACGGCCAACAACGAAGGCGATCGCGGCCAGAGCTACACTTGGGCGGCTGCGAGCTATGGTGACTGGCTTTATGTGGGCACCTGCTATGCGGCGATGGGCAACACGCTGACGCTCATGAACAGCACGCTGGGCGATTCCTTTGATGTCGAAACCATGCGCCTGACGCTGGAGGCCATGTTTAACGGTACCTTCTTCTATGGACAGCAGAAGGAGGACGGCACGGCCGACAAGGACAGCGGCGGCATCTTGGTCAAGATCAATACCAAGACCGGTGAGACCAAGCTGCTACTCTCTGAATCGCTCAACGGCGTCGCTCCTTTGTTCCGCAATGCCGTGAGCTATAAGGATAAGCTCTATTTCTGCGGCAGCGTCAGGACCAATGGCGGCAAAGGCGGCCTGCCTGCTGTATACGAGATCGATCCTAAGACGGATGAGTACAAAGTTGTCTATCAAGGCCTTTCGAGCATGCAGGATTACGGTGCTGCCTACAAGCAGGGCATTTCTACCGGTATCCGCGGCATGTGCGTCCATGATGGCCAGCTCGTCATCAGTAATGTGGGTAAAGACGCGAACGGTAATTTTGTGTCGACAATCCTGACGTCGTCTGACCCCTCGAAGGGCCAGGACAGCTTCACCGAGATTGCCAACTCGGAGACGCTGTTTGGCTATCCGGCGATTCGCTATAAGGACAGCATCTACGGCGGCGCCATTTGGGATATGGTCTCGTACAATGGCCATCTCTATGCGACCATTTGCACCGGTACGCCCGAGAACGCTCCCGATGATAACTCCATGCAGTCGTTTGCCATGGTTCGTGGCGACAAGAATGCCGACGGCAGCTATTCGTGGACTCCCATTGTTGGCGATCAGAAGACGGACGGTGCAAAGTACTGCTTTGGCATTGATCCTGCCCGTACCCGTTCTGGTGCTGCCAACCTCATCGTCTACAACGATTACCTCTATATCGGTGAATACAACGACGAGGAGATTGCCCTCGAGCGCATCCTGTTCAACAAATCCAACACCGAAGAGGGCGGTAAGAGCAGCATGGGCGGCGTTGACTGCTCGTTTGTGAATGCCAATCTTGAGCAGTCGGTTAACATCTATCGCATGGACAAGGACGAGAACATGGAGCTCGTCGTTGGCGATCGCACCGACATGTTCCCCGAGGGCGGTATTTCCGGCCTGACTTCGGGCTTTGGCCGAAACGAGAACCAGTACATTTGGCGCATGCAGAAGTTCGACGGCAAGCTGTATATCGGTACCTTTGATACCGCGAGCCTGCTTGAGCCGATCGGCCAGTTCTCCAATGGCGACATTATCGATATGACGCCCGAGGAGTGGGACTCTCAGGTTCAGCGCCTTAGGGACCTGCTCGATCACCTGCTCGACAAGAAATCGCCTGACGACCCCATCGTTCCCGTGAACACGCTTGCGGACGATGATTCAAACGAGGCCGTCGAGGTCGATGATTCGAACGAAGCTGCCGAGGTTGATGATTCAAACAAGGCCGTCGATGTCGATGACGAGAAGACCGAGGTTGCTAAGGGCTTTGGCGATCTGAGCGATGCGCTGGAGGATGCCGCGGGCGGTCTTTGCGATCAGGCCGCGACGATGTCCCAGGACTTTGAGGACGACGCCGCTTATGTCAAGAAGATCGATGGCGAGATCGCGTACTTCAAGTCCTTTGCCGACCAGTATCAGGACATGCTCGATAGCTATGAGAGCCTTAAGCAGCAGTACGAGGATGCCTATGGCACCGAGCTGCCGAGCGATATTCAGGATGCGCTCGATAAGCTGCTGAGCGAGGAGAACCTCAAGAAGTTGCAGAGTGTCCTTACGTGCATGTGTTACCTGCGCGATGCCGAGCGCGGCTTTGATATGTATGTGACCGAGGACGGCGTGAACTTTACGACGCTGACGACTAATGGCTTTAACGATCCGTATAACCATGGTCTGCGCACCTTTGCGGTGACCAACCAGGGTCTGTGCCTTGGTACCGCCAACCCGTTCTATGGTTGCCAGGTCTGGATCCAGCGCAAGGAGAATTCGGAGAATCCGGTTGATCCCGGTACTCCGGATCCGACGGAACCCTCCGATCCTTCGCAGCCGGGTGGCGGCGATCAGCCTGGCGGCAGCCAGACGGGTGGCAACGACCAGTCGAGCAGCACCACGACCACCGTCACGACGACCGCTAAGAAGACTCCGAAGGACGGCTCGCTGCCTCGCGCTGGCGACTCGACCCTCACGCTGGTCTTGGGATTGCTGGTTGCAGCTGCCGCAGTGCTTGGCATTGCTCTCGTCTTGCGCAAGCGTTCTCGTCGCTAGGCTCGTCCGCGTAGCTCAATGTCTTGGATATCGTCGAAGTCGATGGCGATATCCCTGAGTTTGAGCAGCTTGAACGCGGGAAGCACTTCGTCGAGAATGCCGGTGCGGCTACGATAGCCGTACGTATCGTAATAGGTGACGCGCACCAAGTCGCCACGTTTGAGGCCCTCGAGCTTTTTTGAAAGCTCGAGGGCTTTTTCTTCCGTGAGTTCGCATTTTGGTTCGACGGTGATTTCCTGCTTGCGCACGAGTTCGTAGTATCCCGTGAGGGCGGCAAAGGGCATAAACTGTGCGGCGCGGTTGGCGCGCACGGCACCGTTGGCAGTGAGCTTGGGGTCGGCGGCGCGGCGTCTGCCCTCGGGGTCCGCCAGGCGCTCGAAGGCGGTCGGCGGGCGCACGGGCTGTTGTTTGGGTTTAGGCACGGTGTCCTCCAACTTGGTCGTTGCGTTCGCGTGCGGTGGCGCCGGCGGTAAAACTCAATCCTTTGACCAGGGCGTTCTTGCCGTATTTGCCTTTTACGGCCAACACGGCGCGCGCCAAGTCGCGCTCGCGCTCATCCGCCTCGATATCGCTGAACAGATCGATGGTGGCAAATTCTTCGGGTACCAGATTGCCAAATCCCAGGTTGATGCGCTTGACCGGTCGTTTGGGATCGACGGTCTGCGCCCAAAGCTCATCGAAATAGCCCATGATCTTCTTAAACGAATTGGTACGCTCGGGCAGCTTTCGCGAGGCGTTAGAGTGCGCAAAGAGTGCGGCGTAGCCACCGCGCGGTTTGCCGCCATGCTCTCCCACGAAGATGCCATCGATTGCCTGCGCTTCGCGCACCAGACGATGCCGTTCGTCATCGCGCTGGACGGGCTTGGGCGCACGGGGCGCGAGCTCGGGGCCGGCGGTTGCGGCGGGTTCGATGCTCGACGTGCTCGAACGCAAATGCCCGCATCCGTCTACATATTGCGCTGTGCCGCTGGCGTCGAGGCGGCGTATGTCGGCGCGCTCGCTCGCGTAGCCTACAAAGAGCGAGATGCTGTCGCACACCACGTGCTTATCGACTAAGTCCAACACAGCGTTGTCGACCATCTCGCGCAAGACGGTGTAGGCTTGCTCGTAGGCATAACCCTTCGAGAGCACCTGTCCTGTGGTGGTCGAAGTTGCTTGCGGGCGATAGGCTTGGATATCGGCGATGGTTGTCGGCTCGCGCCCGAAGGCGTGGTCGATGAGATATTCGGCATTAACGCCGAGTTCGTCGTAGAGCAGGTTTTCGTCGAGCGCGGCGACGCCCATCAGGTCATAGACACCGTATTTTTCGAGGCGGGCCGCCACGCCGGGGCCGATGCCCCAGATGTCGGTGATGGGGCGATGGGGCCAGATCTCCTTGCGAAAGGTCTCGTCGTCGAGTTTGCCGATGCGACTGGGCACGTGCTTGGCGGTGATATCGAGTGCAACCTTGGCCTGGAATAGGTTGGGGCCGATGCCGACCGTCGCCGTGATGCCGGTGCGTGCCAGGACCTCGTCGCGCAACATGCAGGCGAAGCCTTCCGCATCGGTGTGATAGAGGTCCAGATAGGGTGTCACGTCGATAAAGCATTCGTCAATTGAATAGACGTGAATGTCTTGCGGACTGACGTATTCCAGATAGATGCCGTAGATTTGCGCCGACACTTCCATGTAGTGCTGCATGCGCGGTACGGCCTTGATGTAGTCGATGCCGTCGGGAATCTCGAATAGACGGCAGCGATTGTGTATCCCAAGGTTCTTCATGGACTGTGTGATGGCGAGGCAGATGGTCGTGCGCCCGCGCGATTCGTCGGCAACGACCAGGTTGGTGGTGAGTGGGTTGAGCCCGCGGTCAACACACTCGACGCTGGCATAAAACGTCTTAAGGTCGATGCAGATATAGGTGTGACGCTCGTGCCCCACGCGTCCTCCCATCAAACACATGTTCTTATCGAATACCTGTTCGATAATACCCGCTCGACCGGACACCGTCAAAACCTGCCAAAAAGGGACAGGTGTGGTCGTGCGGTTGGATCGGGTTTTAACGCAGCCCTAAAGAGCGTGAAACAGCTCTGAAAACCTCGCTTCTTAGCATGAGCCTAACGATTGATACCGCCTATACGCACGGAAGGGTTGTGGGAAAGATGGTCAATTATGGGTTTGGTATGCCGACACGCCTTGTTGCGGATGGGGACGTGGCTCGCTGGTGTGGACGATTGGTCGCTCACTACGGCGGCACTAAGGCGCTGGTCGTGCTGGGCGGTGACAAGCATACGCGTGATGAGCTTGTCTCGGCGGCACTCGGCTCGGTTGATCGAGCTCTGCTCGAGCGCGTGCTTTTCCGCTGCGGCTCGGCTGGCGATGGGGGAGACGAGCTGATCGACGAAGCCGTGGCCCTGGCGACCGACGAAGGCGTGGACTTTGTCCTGGCGATTGGCGATGCCGATACGGCGGGCTTTGCGCGCGAGCTCGCGCGGCGCATGGCGGCGCTCGATGCCGGCGAAGACGGCTTTGTGCCTTATGGATGCATTGTCTCGGAGGGCAAGGTACCTGCTGTCGTGGGAGCCGGCGAGGTGCCCGTTTTTGCCATCATTGCGCCCGAATTGCTGGAGGGTATCGGGTCTCCTCTGCGCGAGCTGCTCGGCAGTGTGTGCGCCGCGGCCTAATATCTGCCATAAAAGGATGGGTTATTTTTGGTAGGTAAAGCGTTTGACCTGCCAAAATAAACCTGTCCCTTTTTGGTCGGTTGCCGTTTAGGGGCGGATTGGCAACGCTCGCTGATTATGGTCTTGACCTGCGCTAGAATAGTGGCATCTGAATGTCCGGGCGCATGGAGGCGTGCGCCCGTATGCTGAGGAGGACTCTATGGCAACTGTTGCCGCACCTATCGATGCTACGTCGACTGCCGCTTGGAAGGCGCTCGAGGCTCATCAGGAGAAGCTCGAGGCCGAAGGTATCGACCTCAAGGCCTGGTTCGCCGCCGATGCCGAGCGCGTGAACAAGCTGAGCTTTGACGCCGGTGACCTGCACTTCGATCTGTCGAAGAACCTGGTGACCGATGAGACCGTCAAGCTGCTGTGCGATCTTGCCCGCGAGGTGAAGCTCGAGGAGCGCCGCGACGCCATGTTCTCCGGCGAGCACATCAACACCACCGAGGACCGCGCCGTCCTGCACACCGCGCTGCGCCGCCCGGCAAGCGAGAAGGGCCAGCTCATCGTCGACGGCCAGGACGTCGTCGCCGACGTGCACGAGGTTCTCGACCGCATGTATGCCTTTGCCGAGCGCGTGCGCTCCGGTGAGTGGAAGGGCGTTACCGGCAAAAAGATCGAGCATCTGGTATCCATCGGCATCGGTGGCTCCGATCTGGGTCCGGTCATGGCTTACGAGGCCCTGCGTCCCTATGCCGACGCCGGTATCGACTGCCGCTATATCTCCAACATCGACCCCAACGATCAGGCAGAGAAGCTCAAGGGCCTCGATCCCGAGACCACGCTCGTGATCATCGTCTCCAAGACCTTCACCACGCTCGAGACCCTCACCAACGCTCGCGAGGTCAAGACCTGGATGCTCGAGCAGCTCAAGGCTCAGGGCGCCATCGATGGCTCCGATGAGCAGAACGCCGAGGCCGTGGCAAAGCAGTTCGTCGCCGTTTCCACCGCACTCGAGAAGGTTGAGGCCTTCGGTATCGACCCCGCCAACGCCTTCGGTTTCTGGAACTGGGTTGGCGGCCGCTATTCCGTCGACTCCGCCGTGGGCCTGTCGCTGATCGTCGTGCTCGGCCCCGAGCGCTTCCAGCAGTTCCTCGAGGGCTTCCACGCCATCGACGAGTACTTCTGCAACACGCCGCTCGAGAACAATGCCGTCGCGCTGATGGGCCTGCTCAACGTCTGGTACGTCAACTTCTTCGGTTCCAAGAGCCACGCCGTGCTGCCGTACTGCCAGTACCTGCATCGTTTCCCGGCCTACCTGCAGCAGCTCACCATGGAGTCCAACGGCAAGCATGTCCGCTGGGACGGCAGCGCCGTGACCTCCGACACCGGTGAGATCTTCTGGGGCGAGCCCGGCACCAACGGCCAGCACGCCTTCTACCAGCTGCTGCACCAGGGCACCGTGGTGGTTCCGGCCGATTTCATCGCCTTCGCCAATACCGCCAACCCTGCGACCGATAGCGGCCAGGACGTGCATGAGCTGTTCCTGGGCAACTTCCTGGCCCAGACCAAGGCGCTCGCCTTTGGCAAGACGGCCGACGAGGTTCGTGCCGAGGGCACGCCCGAGCAGATCGTCCCCGCCCGTTGCTTTGAGGGCAACCGCCCGACGACCTCGATCTTCGGCGACACACTGACCCCGTTTGCGCTCGGCGAGCTCATCGCCCTGTACGAGCACATCACGTTTGTCGAGGGTACGGTCTGGGGCATCGATTCCTACGACCAGTGGGGCGTCGAGTTGGGCAAGCAGCTTGCCAAGCAGATCACCCCTGCCTTCCACGACGATGCCGCCAAGGCCGAGCAGGACGCTTCGACCCAGGCGCTCATCGAGTTCTATCGCGCGCATCGCAAGTAGTCGCTGCTGTTAACGCATCGCGCCTTATAGTCAGGGGCCCGTATCCTATCGGATGCGGGCCCCTTTGCTTTGCCGTGATCCCGGGGCGCACGGCCTTTGTGGAACATCGCCGGGGCGTCGCGCGCTGCGAGAACCCTGCGCCTAGATCTCGGCCTCCGCATGGCCTCGCTGCGCCTCGGGCAGCTCCCCGTAGAGCGGATGGTCTTCGAGCCTAAAGCGCTCGACCTGTTCGGGAGTGCGACCGCGTACAAAGAGCCACGAGCGATCAATCGGCGTCGCCATGAGCGTGCTGGGCAGCGCGTCGGCGCGGTCGGAAAACACCCGGGCACTCTCGGGATCCTGGAACGCCAGCACCAGATGCGTGTCGCAGTTGCCCATGATGGAGCGTGCGCGTGCCTCGCCATAGAGCGCATCGAGCTGGTTGGTCGACTGCAGCAGCAGCGTTGCCCAGATGTTGCGGCTTCGGATAATCGAGAGCACGTTGTCGATCTGGGGGATCTGCAGATTTGCGAAGTCATCGAGCATAAAGCGCACGGGCACGGGCAGGCTGCCGTCGGGCTGCCTATCGGCCTCACGAATGAGGCCCATAAACGCCTGCGAAATAAAGAGGCCGGTCAGCGGATCGAGATTGCGGTCAATATCGCTTACGGTTACAAACAGGGCGCAGGGGGTGTGTCCCATGGAAGCGAAGTCCACCTGATGGCACTCACGATAGAGCTGTGCCGCACCGTCGAATCCCAGACACATGACCTTTTCGGCAAGGATGCCGACGATGCTCGCGTGCATGCGCTCGGCATTTTGCGTAATGGCGTAGCGCCGCCATAGCGAGAGGGCATAGCTTTGGGGGTCGGTCGTGATCAGGTCGTCAAACAATCGACCCGTGGCACCGTCCTGCAGGTGCTCGATCAGCTTGATGACCGAGCTGATCGTCTGCTCGTCGGCGGGTAGCTGTTCGGTGACGTAGGCGATAAGACACGACAGCAGGTTTGCCGCCGCATGATCCCAAAAAGGCTGGTTGTTGTCCTCGATGGGGCAGATGGCCTTTGCCACCGAGAGGATGTCCTGCTGGTTGGGCCTGCCGTCCGCCTTGCGGCGAATGTGCCTCAGGGGGTTGTAGCCGCAGCGCTCGATGCCGGGCGCAAGGGCCGGGACGGTGTTGAGGTCGGCGAAGTTGAGACATTGCACGCGGTAACCGTGGGCTGCCAGCACGGGTCCCACTTCGCGACAGAGCGTGCCTTTGGTGTCGAGCACGATGTAGCTTGCGTTCATTTGCAGCAGGTTGGGCTTGAGGACGTTTCTGGTCTTGCCGGCTCCCGAGGGGCCGATCACAAGTGCGTTGTTGTTGAGTCCCGTTTGGCGGGTGTCGCAGGAAAGCGTTCGATTCTTGGCGAGGATGGTGGACGATGCGGACTCAGATGCGGCGAGGCGGCTGGCGAGGTTAGACATGGGCGACCTCCTTGGTGGTCGAGAGGATTTCGTGGGCAAAGCCGAGCTCGACGGCGCGCTCGGCCGAAAGGTAGGTGTCTTTTGCAGTGAGGGACTGGATGCGCTTGGGCGTGAGGCCGCTGCGGTCCGAGAGGATTTGCGTGAGGGTCTTGCGGGTCTGCATGAGACGCCGGCTGGTTTCCTGCAGCGCAAGTGCCGAGCCGCCTGCCCCCTGGGGGATCAGCGGGTCGTGAATCATGAGCTCTGCATGGGGCGCCATACGGCGATCGTCGCCGCCCATAAAGATCACGGCGCCCATGGACGCGGCGAATTCCAGGCAGACGGTGCGGATGGGGCACGATGCGAGGCGCATGGCGTCATAGATCGCAAGACCCGATCGCACGCTTCCGCCGGCGCTGGCGACAAATATGGTGATGGGGCGGCTGGGGTCGGTGGCATCGAGCAGGCGGATCTGCTGGCATAGGTCGTGGGCCATCGGGGTTTCGATGTTTCCCATGACGGAGAGCTCGCGACGGGCGAGCATCTCATCGTAAATGCTGGTGAGCGTGATACCTCGGGCGGATTCACGCATGGTGAGGGGGCTGATGATGGGGGAATGATTGGTGTCCATGAGGACTCCTTTCTGTTGGTTGTGTTGTGGAATATGATTGTTGCCCGCGGAGGGGCTGGCGGGCTACAGGGTTCGTCCGAGCCTGAGATCGAGCTCGGTTGTGGGGCAGGCTGCCTGTTCGTGCGGCTCGCAAGCGCCAAGGGCTCCAAAGCGATGGAGCGTTGCGGCGGGCGTGGTGTAGGCGAGCCGCAGCTGATGCTCGACAGGGGCACATCCGTCATTTTTGTAATGAGCCGCGTAGTACTGCGCGATGCTGGCGTTCATCTCGCTGCCATTGCGATGGCGCTCAAACTGGCGTCTGCAGGTCTCGATGATCTTTGCTACCGACTTGGGTGCCGTCGCGGGAACAAGGGCGAGATAGCCCTCAAATAGCTCGTTGATGCTCAGGAGGCACAGCAGATCGATCAGCGTCCTTATGGCTGCTCCCTCGGCGGAAAAGTGCGCGGTCATGCGGTTATATCGGTTGCGGTCGACGATGGCCGCATGGGGTCTTGGAGTTTTCTGCCCCGTGGTCCCGGGCTTTTGCCGCGCCTGTGTATTGAGCTCGACGTTGCAGCGCTTGAGGCCGTCCAACGGAAGGAACAGTGCGGTGCGCAGGGTGTTCCGCTTGCTTTCGAGTTCATGACGCTCGTCGGGTTCCCATTCGAGCTTGAGTTTCGTGTCGAGCGCCGTAAGCATATGGGCTAGGCAGCCTACGGTAAGAACGTACGAATCGTTGTCGCGTTTTGGGGCATAGGGGTCTGTCAGCTTGCGAATGTCGGGGTCGCCCATGATCTTTGTGCAGCGCTTCAGCAGTTGGGGGTGGTCGGCCAAGATCGTCGCGAGCGGTAGCGACGCGTAGTTCTTGATGGTCGCGGCGGCAAAGGCGGCGTCATATTCGTTTGCATATGCTCGCTCAATGCGGGCATCCAGAATGCTATTCTTATCGCCGTTTTCAGCGTGGTAGTTTGTCATAGCTTCTCCAATCGGTTGATGTTCGTGCTGTTTGTTGATGTGTTGGTTGTCGTGAGTGATGTGCTTGCCGTGGGTGATGTGCTGACGTTGGGGTGCTATGCGGTTTTCAATGAGCCCGTGAGGCAGTTGCTGCAGGGGCGGGATGGAACGGCCCATGCAAGGCGGAAGGCATCGTGCTCAAAATCGAGACAGCAATGCCCTGGGTGCCTCACATGTGGCAGTTACCTCATTAAGTTGTCATTGCGTTTGGGGTTGTACTTTGCCGATCTTCCTTCTCTTACACGCTAAAACTCAAACTGAATATGCTCGATCAAACGATGACCACCGGAGCGGTCATCTTTAAAGTACGTTCGTTTTGCTGATTTGACAAGAACTAATTTTGAAATTTTTTTCTACGGGATGAAATGAGGTCGATGGGGTGGCCGCGTTTAGCGTCGTCGGCTTTGTATGTGGTGGCTCGGCGTATGGGACGCGCCCTACGGTTACACGCTGTTCATGTTCGGGACAATATGGCTTTTTATCCGTTGCAGACAGAGCTGCAGTAGGTGTTCTGTATGATGACTCAGACAAGGTTGCTCAATGACAGGGAGGCACATATGTCTATCAAGGCCATCGCAATGGATATCGACGGCACACTCACCAACGACCAGAAGGTCATTAGCCCGCGCACGCGTGAGAAGCTGCTCGCGGCGCAGGAGTCGGGCATTAAGCTCATCTTGGCCTCGGGCCGTCCCGTATGGGGTCTTCACGCCCTGGCCCAAGAGCTCGACCTTCAGAACCATGATGGTTTGCTGGTGGCCTTTAACGGCGCTCACGTCGTCGATGCCCAGACCGACGAGATGCTGTTCGATCAGGCTATGCCTGCCGACGAATTGCATCGCCTGATTGATCACCTGCGTAATTATGACGTGATCCCTATGATTTCGCTCGGTCGCAATCTGCATGTCGAGGACTCGTATCATTGCATGATCACGCTGCCTGACGGCTCGCAGAAGAATATCGTCAAGTATGAGCGCGACGCGTGCGATCTTAAGATTCGTGAGGTCGAGAGCTTGCATGAGGTCGTGGATGCTTATCCCGTGGACAAGCTACTCACTGCGGGCGATCCGGCCTATCTGCAAGCGTATCACGAGGAGATGTACGCGCCCTTTACTCAGACGCTTTCGGGCATGTTTACGGCCGACTGGTACTTTGAGTTTACGGCGCCCGGCATCGATAAGGCTCGCGCGCTCGAGGGTTCCCTGTCCAAGTTAGGTATCGATGCCAGCGAGGTCGTATCGTTTGGTGACGGCCAGAACGACAAGTCCATGATTGAGTGGGCCGGCACTGGTGTTGCCATGGGCAACGCGGTTGACGAGGTTAAGGCCGTGGCCCAGATGGTGACCGCCAATAACAACGAAGACGGCATTGCGGTGGCGCTGGATAAGCTGCTGGGTTAGAATCGCCGATTGATGCATGGTTCGGGCGCCTGCTCGCGGGCGTCCTTTTGTTAGGGAGGGTGCCGTGTCCGCATTTCCGTTTGACGCCGTTATCTTTGACATGGACGGCGTTTTGGTCGATACCGAGTTTTACTATCAAAAGGAACTCGAGAAGTTTATCGATTACCTGCAGATTTCTGTGACGCGCGACGAGCTTAATGCGATTGTTGGTTCATCGCACCGTGATTTTCAGCAGGTGCTCGTCGATTGGCATGAGCGTGCGGGTTTGGGCAAGCTCAGCGTCGAGGCTGCCGAGGCACGCTATGAGGTGTGGGCGAGCGCGTATTCCTGCGACTATAGAAAACTGCTCAACCCCGGCGTCGCCGAGACGCTGGCGGGGCTGAAAGAACGTGGGGTTCGCGTTGCGCTGGCATCGTCGTCTCCTCTCAACAATATCGAAGAGGTGCTGGGTACCTGCGGCATTCGTGAATACTTTGAGTTTTTGGTCTCGGGCGAGCAGTTCAAGCGCAGCAAGCCCGATCCTGATATCTATCTGCATGCTATAGATCGTTTGGGATTGCTCGCGGATCGCTGTTGCTGTGTGGAGGACTCTCTGTATGGCATCACCGCCGGCAAGCGAGCCGGCCTGACAGTCATTGCCAAGCGCGAGGAACGCTTTGGCTTTAGCCAGGATGCCGCGGACAAGATTATCGACCAGCTGCCGGAGCTGCTCACGCTTTCTTAGGAGTGCAGTAGTTGCGCGTTTTTCGGGTCTGATGAGTAAATAGCCAACATTTTGGTGCGACACCTAGCATACTTTAAGCTAATGCGGGCTTAAGGGCTTGTTGAATGCCCTTAAGCCCGTTTTAGAATTAATTGTGCTGGGAGAGGGTATATGCCACCGACTGAAGGGCCAACTGACGGTAAAGCAGCGATACCGCTGTACCAACAGGTCATTGATATCATTAAAAACGAAATCAACTCCGGCGCCTACAAGGCAGGCGCGCGGATACCTAACGAATTCGAATTGGCTGAGAGCTATAAAGTTGGCCGCGTTACCGTGCGACGCGCTATTGAGGAGCTCGTCCAGCAGGGCTATCTAACGAAGCGACAGGGGAAAGGCACGTTTGTCAATGCCCCCAAGCTCAAGCGCAAGATTCGCCAGAAGGATGACGTCCAGAGTTTTTCGGACGCATGCCGCGTTAATGGAATGGAACCGGGGGCGTGTGTCATTTCGAGGAAGATACTGCCGGCGGATTCCACCGAAGCACAGTTCTTTGGTGTTCCCGTTGGAACTGACTTGATTTGCGTTGAGCGCGTGCGTACTGCCGATGGCGTCCCTGTCATGCTCGAGAACAACATATACGTTTACGAGGACAACGCCTATCTATCAACGGCATCTCTATCTAATCAATCCATTTTTGAGTTCGTGCACAACCGGACGGGCCGCACGCCCGCGTTTACCGGCCCGTGCACACTCGAGATCGCGTGCGCGTCGCCCGAGGTCGCTCGACTGTTGGCAGTTCCCGTTGGCGAACCCTTGTTTTATATGGAAGCCTTCTTTTTCGATGAGCAGCGGCGGCCGTTTATCATCGGTCGTCAGCGAATCGTTGGGTCTCGCTACGTTTTTGACATCTAGGACATTGCGAATGGAAACGCCCGGTGGATCATCTCACCGGGCGTTTCCATACCGTTCACGGCGCAAACGCAACCGTTCAACCACGTTGCGGCAATCAGTTTGAAATTATCTTGATGAAGGAAAAAGCTGCTGGTAATCTATGGGACGTCATAGAACGTTTGCATTGTGCAAACGTTGAAGCGAGATGCGATGCAGTCTCGAGTTCTTTGGGGGTATCTATGTCAGATACGAAGGCGAAGAAGACAAACAGACGTTTTAAGTTCAAATTACCGCATGTCTATACGATCATGTTCTTGCTGATCGTTGTCTTTGCGGTCCTGACTTGGATCGTTCCCTCTGGCCAGTATCAGCGCAAGACGATTTCGACAGCGGCGGGCGAGCGTGAAGTCGCCGTTGCTGGAACCTATGAACAGGTCGATAAGAACTACACCGATTCCGAGACCGGCGAGACCATCAATCTGGGCCAGGATATCTTCGCGGTTCTGCAAGCGCCCACCAAGGGTATCCAGGA
Source organism: uncultured Collinsella sp. (assembly GCA_902470345.1). Lineage (GTDB taxonomy): Bacteria > Actinomycetota > Coriobacteriia > Coriobacteriales > Coriobacteriaceae > Collinsella. The sequence goes on along the minus strand of CABRGB010000001.1, from coordinate 42,853 downwards.
GGCTGCCGACGTCGTTGCGTTCGTCTTATTGATTGGCGGATCGTTCGCAATCATCACCAAGACCAACGCTTTGAATGCCGGCATGAGCCGTGTGGTTAAAAAGCTCAAGAACAAGGACATCCTCATCATTCCCATCACGATGACGCTGCTGTCCATTTGCGGCACTACGTTTGGTATGTCTGAGGAAGCCCTGCCGTTCTATGCCATCTTCATTCCCATCATGATGGGTATCGGCTATGACTCGATGACGGCATTCATCATCTGCTTCCTTGGTCCCAACTTGGGATATTGTGCTTCGACCATCGACCCGTTTAATGTTTTGATCGCCCAAGGCATCATTGGCATCGAGGGCAATCCGCAACTGTGGCTGCGCGCCGTTTCTTGGGTCATCTTCACTGCCGTCGGTATCGCATGGGCCATGCGCTACGCCATGCGCGTCAAGAAAAACCCCGAGTCGTCCATTGTGTACGAGGACGATAAGCTCAAGCGTATTGAGTTTTCCGTGACCGATGCCTCCATCGAGGAAGAGTTTACTATCCGTCAGAAGCTCGTGCTTATCGATTTTGCCTGCGGTATGGGCATTATCGTCTGGGGTCTTGTTACCCAGGGCTGGTACATGAATGAGATTTCCGCCGTGTTCCTTGGCATGGGCTTGCTTGCCGGTATCCTGGGCGGTCTTGACCAGCAGACGATCGCTGAGGAGTTCGTTAAGGGTCTCGCCGACTTTGCGTACGCTGCCATCGTTATCGGTATCGCTCGCGGTATTCTGGTCATCGCCGAGGGTGGCATGATCATCGACACCATCCTCCAGGCGCTCGCTACTGCGCTCGCCGGTGCACCAGCCGCCGTCTACACCACGTTTATGTATATCGTCCTTGGCCTGCTCTCTTTGCTGGTTCCCTCGAGTTCTGGCCTGGCGGCGCTCACCATGCCCGTTATGGGCTCCCTGACCGAGCTCATGGGCCTCAATCCCGAGGCGGCCGTCACCGCGCTCCAGTTTGCCAACCAGACCATCAACACCATCAGCCCCGTGGCGGGCATGACGGTCGCCGGCCTTGCCGTGGCTAAGATTTCGTTTGGCCAATGGTGGAAGACCATTTGGAAGTTCTTCATCTTCATGGTCGTGTTTGGCTTGGTCGTTACTGCCATTTCCGGCATGCTTCCGGCGTAGGTGGTTGTGATGTCTGATCGTTTGACGGTACTGACGTCTAAGAGCGTCTTTACCGGTACGGGGGACCTGCCGTTTGAAGGTTTCGTAGCGGTCCGTGGCAATCGAATTGAGGCGGTTGGCGCCAAGCGCGAGGCGGCTTCGTATTTGACCCAGGCGGACGAGGTAGTTGACCTGGGCGACCGCACCATCATGCCTGGCCTGATCGATGTGCATACCTTCTATACAGGTTGGGCGCTGCGGACGTTGGGGTCTGATCTGTCCGGCATCGCCGATGCCAAAGAGGCCGTGTCGCTCTTGCGTGCATGGAAAGAAGATCATCCGGATTGCGCGGCGGCTTTTGGCCACAACCTACCCGAAACGTTGGCATCGGATGCCGAGAACGCAAATACGGCAGCTGTGTTTGGCGATTGTTTTGGCGATATCCCTGTCGTCTGCTTTACGCCGGGCGCGGAGACCTGTGTTCTCAATGCTGCCGCCAGTGCGCGATACGGCTTCACACCCCAGGCGTGCTATGCCGAGAAGATCTGGCGTATGATGAGCGATTTTCTCGCGCTGCCCGAGGTGCGTGCGGGGTATTCGGACTACATGAGCATGCTCAACGAGCGCGGCGTTACCGCCATCAAGGAGATGGCGTTTGATGACTACTACGGCTTTGCCGACGAAATGGCTCGCCGTGAGGAATCTGGTGAGCTGACGGTTCGCGTCTCCATGATGTCGCAGCCGGTGGGTGCTGGTGCAAATCTGGCATATGCCCGCGAGGCGCGAGAGCGCTTCCGGGGACCGTTCGTTCGTTTTTCTGGCTTCAACCGTATGACCGATCGCGGCGTATGGGCGGGGCTTGCCGAGATGATTGACCCCTATGAGGACACGGCCGATGCGGGCGCTGCCGGCAAGACGGTCGTCGAGGAGCCAGAGTGGAATCTGATTGAGAACGAGCTGCGTGCAATTGATGCTGACGGCTTCCGATATTCCTTGCATTGCCAGGGCGATGGCGCCGTTCGTCGCACCGTGGCGCTCTATGCCTCGCTGCCTCGAGACGAGCATGGACGGATGCTTCGCCGCCATGCGATTACCGATCTCGAGAACTCTGACCCGACCGATCTTGTCGAGTTTGGCAAGTTGGGTGGAATTTGCGAGGTCTATCCGCAGATTCTGACGCTGGACCGGCGCGAGGATTGCCTGTCGATGATGCGTCGACAAATTGGCGAGACGCGACTTTTGCACAGCTGGAATCGCCGCGGCATGGAAGATTCCGGATGCACAGTGTGCTGCGGCACGGATCTGCCGCTGCTGATTCCGAGCCTGGGCGAGTCAATCTACAGCGCGTGCGGCGGATTCTTCGCCGACGGACTGCCCGTGAATGAGGTCAACACGCTGACGCTTGTCGAGCTCTTGTGCGCTTGGACTGCCGGGGGCGCGTACGACCTGATGCGCGAAGACGAGCTGGGTACGCTCGAGGTTGGCAAGCTTGCCGATATCTGCGTGCTCGATCGGGATGTGTTCGACCTCGATTATCGCGACGCACGTGATCTTGCGGTTGACATGACGATGTCGGACGGACAAATCGTGTTCGATCGAAATAAGGAGGCATAAGATGTCTGAATCCAAACCGACGCTGCGCCGCGAACAGATTGCGGGCATGAATATCCACTACATCATGTGGTCGCTCGATTACTTCCTTGATGTGCAGCAGCGTTTGGGCTTTGAGTCCATTGAGCTGTGGTGCGCGGAGCCGCATGTGACGCTCGACCACACGGGCTACTTTGAGGCTGAGGTCCTGGCGAAAAAAGCTGCAGACCGTGGGCTTAGGTATCGTACTCTGTGCCCCGAGAATGTTGTCTATCCTTGGCAGTACTGCGCACGCAAACCGTTGCATGAACAGCGCAGCCTGGCGTACTTTAAGCACGGCATTGAGCTTGCCGAGGTACTTGGGTGCGACCGTATGTCCGTCAACTCGGGCTGGGGCGACTGGGACGAGGACCGCGAGGAAGCCTGGAAGCGCAGCCGCGAGCACTTGTCCATTCTTGCGGAGTATGCCGGCGAGCACGGTCTGGTGCTTACGATGGAAAGCCTGCGTCCCGAGGAGAGCAACCTTGTGACGACGGTTTCCGATGCGAAGCGCATGATTGACGAGGTCGCGAGCCCGTACTTACAGCCCATGGTTGATACAACCGCGATGGGCGTTGCAGGCGAGACGCTCGAGGACTGGTTTGCCGCCTTTGGTGATGGGGCAATTCACGAGATGCACTTTATCGACGGTGACCCGTATGGCCATCTGGTGTGGGGCGATGGCAAGCACGATATGGACGCCTTCGTCGCCACACTCAACGCCCATGGTTTTGACGGCATGCTGGGCCAGGAAATCACGGACGGTCGTTACTACGATGACCCGGCCGCGGCAGATGCCAAGAACATGGCCGCATTCGAGAAATATCTGATTGACTAAAACAACTATCGGCTACGCAACCAACGTCATTGATTGCGGGTCAAATAAGAAAGGAACTGGATATGAACGCACACGATCTGATCAAAGAGGCAATTGCCGAGAAGGGCAAGTTTGACAGCGTCTACTGGATTGCTTGCGGTGGCTCCATGATCGATTTGATCCCGGCTCATGAGCTTCTGCAGCGCGAGGCAACCACCTTCACTTCGTATATCTATACCGCACGTGAATTCGACATTATGCGTCCGCGTCGTCTGGGCGAGAAGTCCCTGGTCATCGCTTGCAGCCACAGTGGCAATACCCCGGAGGTCGTCGAGGGCTGCGAGATTGCCCTTGCCGCCGGCGCTACGGTGATCGCCCAGACCGACAACGCTGGATCCAAGATCGACTCCGGCAAGTGGACCACGTGGGTCTACCCATGGGGCGAGGGCGTGCCGCAGGCCGAGGTCCCGGCTGGCATTTCGCTGTCGCTTGCGGCAGAGCTGCTCGATCAGCAGGAGGGCTACGCCGATCTCGCCGATATGTATGCCGGTATCGCCGAGATGGATAAGATTCTTCCCCCGGCACGCGAGAAGGTAAATGCCGAGCTGGGCGATCGCTTTGCCAAGCTTTGCCAGGAGCACGAGTTCTTCTATATTCTGGGCAGCGGTCCCAACTTTAGCCAGACCTACGGTTTCGCTATCTGCTCTCTTATGGAGATGCAGTGGCAGCACTGCAGCTACATCCACTCTGCCGAGTACTTCCATGGCCCCTTCGAGGCTACTCAGGATGGCGTTTTTTACTTCCTGCAGATGGGCTCCAGCGAGTGCCGTGCTATGGACGAGCGCGCCCTGGCGTTCCTTAAGACGCATACCGATACGCTGATGGTGCTCGATGCCAAGGAGTACGGTATGGAAGCCGTGCCGGCGAGCGTCCGTGCCTATCTGGACCCGGTGCTGTTCTACGCCATGAACTGCGAGCTGCGTGCTGCACGCGGCAAGGTGTTTGATCACGATCCCGATTTCCGTCGCTATATGGGTGTTGTCGAGTACTAGAAGGGGCAAAGGCCATGGCATTTAACGTTAACGCGCTCGGATTTGGCGACAACGTCGTCGATCGCTACGAGCATATCCACACCATGTATCCCGGCGGCAACGCGGTGAACTTCGCCGTTTATGCCAAGAAATGTGGTGCCGCACGCTCTGCATACATGGGCATTTTTGGCAATGACGCCGCTGCCGAGCATGTCATTGCAAGCCTCGAGGATGAGGGTGTCGAGCTTGACAAGTGCGAGCAGATGATTGGCGAGAACGGAGCGGCTCGCGTGACCGTCGTTGACGGTGACCGTGTCTTCCTTGGTTCCAACGAGGGCGGTATCCGTGGCGATGCGCGCTATGTCCTCGATCGCTTTGACCTTTCGTACATGAAGCAGTTCGATGTGGTTCATTCGGGCAACTATTGCTTTACCGAGCGCGAGCTGCCCAAGCTGAAGGCTGCGGGCGTCACAGTCTCTTTTGACTTTTCGGATGACTCCACCGACGAGTACTACGAGCAGATTGCGCCCTTCGTCGATTTCGCTTTCTTTAGTGCGGCGGATGCCGCGAGTGAGGACGAGATTCGCGAGCGTCTGGCATGGGTGAAGGGCCTGGGTCCGCGTTTTGTGTCGGCTACGGCGGGCGCCGAGGGCTGCATTGCTTACGACGGCGAGCGTTATTACCGCCAGCTGGCTAAACCGGTAACGGATATGAAGGACACCATGGGGGCGGGCGACTCGTTCCTCACCTCGTTTTTGATGTGCTATCTCGATTCCGCCAAGCGTGGTGAGGATGGCTCCGAGGCCATCGAGCGCGCGCTCGACTTTGCTGCCGGGTTTGCCTCGACCGTGTGCGGCATGGAAGGTTCTTGGGGCCATGGAGCGCCGATTTCCGAATAGGTGAGCAGTGCCGGGGAGTTGAATTGTCGACTCCCCGGGACCTCGTGTGCAAAAAACGCCAAATATGAGTACTGTATCCATTCCGGTAACGGTACTCATATTTGGCGTTTTTTTGCACACCGAGTTTAGCGAAGGCCAAAAACAGAGCGTGAATTTCCCAAAACTGCCGACTCGATGTGCTTTGCGTCACAGTTTTTGAGTGAGGCGATGCGTTTTGAGGTCCTTGCGAGCGATCTGATGAGCGACTGCGCGCTTGTTTCTGTGTTTGGTTCGGCCGGTGTATCGGTTTCGAGCAGTAAACGGTCGAGTGGAATCTGTCGTGCGTATTCGCGTCCTCGTTTGGACGCGAGCATGCGTTCGTTGACAGAAAAATAGCAGCCCGCATTACGCGCGCGGACGAGCTCGTCTGAGGTGCCGCTAAACCAGTGGAAGATGATAGCGGGGGAGTCGGGGTTTGGGATGAGTAGCCCGTGCGATTCTAGGGCGTCCAGCGCAGTTCCTGCCGAACGAACGGCGTGAATTGATATCACGCGCCCGGCAAGAGGACGCTGCACGAGCACATCGCAGAGCCGGTCAAGTGCCTGTATTTGCAGCGACTCGCTTCCGGCAAAGCGCTCGGAAAAGTCGAGTCCGACTTCGCCGATGTGGCGCTCTTGGGCGGCAACTTCGCAAAGCAGATCGACTTCGGTAGAACCACAGCGGCCGTCGGCGAGCCACCAGGGGTGAAGCCCAATGCCGGCGATGATGCCTGGTTGGCGACGGGCACGCTCGTTTGCGGCCGAAAAGTCGCGTGGATCGACGCCGCAATCAAATAGACCCAAGCCCAGTGCCGTCGCCTCATCGGCAACGGCGTCCGGGTGAGCCATTAAATCAAGATGGCAGTGTGCATCAATTAACTGGGGCCCCATCTCGGCGCGCTCCACTAGTCTAGGCGCTGGCCATCGGCGCGCACGCGTTCGGTACCACGCCCACTGATCTGGCGGATAACCTCGCCGGCGATCATCTGGCCCATGATGGGCGGCATAAAGCTGGCGGTGCCCAACTCGGTACGCTCGTGGATATTGGACGGGTCGCGGGGTTGGGTCTTAACCGATTCCTCGCAGCTAAACAGCACGTGCAGGCTCTTGATTCCGCGCTTCTTGCATTCTTTGCGCATGATGCGGCTCATGGGGTCACGTACCGTATCGAAGATGTTGGCAAAGCGGAGGCACTCGGGATGGAGCTTGTTGGCCCCGCCCATGGAGCTAACCAAACGGATGTCGTGGTCCTGAGCATATTTGGCAATGGTGAGCTTGGCCGAGATGGTGTCGATGGCGTCGACGACGTAGTCGAGCTTGCCGTCCGTCTGCTCCAAAACGCTCGCAAAGAACTCGTCGATGTTATCGCTCAACAGGTATTCAGTTCGCTTGATGACGGTGGCGGCAGGATTGATATCGTGGATCATGGCCTCCATCACGTCAACCTTGCGCTTGCCGACGGTGCTGTGAAAGGCGATGGCCTGGCGATTGATATTGCTGGGCGCGATGATGTCCTTATCCAGAATGACGAAATGTCCGATGCCGCCGCGGGCGAGTGCCTCGCAGCAGTTGGAGCCCACGCCTCCGCAGCCGAGCACCAGTACCGTAGCATCGGCGAGCTTGTCGAGTGCCTCGCGGCCCATGATGATTTCGAGCTTGGTATCGCGCGTCTCGTTGGGAGTTGCGGCTGTGGTTTCGGTCATAGACATCCTCCGATGGGGAAGCGAATCGTGTTTTAGCTATCGTCATTATAGGTATTATCGCGATTCCATTTGAGCCCTTGGGGTTTGTTGAAATGGGATCGGGATTCGCATAAGATTGAAGCAGATGGCACCCGTTGCAGCGGGTTGGCCAACTCCGAAACACGTTTATGGCGTGAGAAGTGGCCGTCTTCGCATTACGCGATGGCGGCTATTTTTTTGAGTGTTAGATTAGATAGTTAGACAAACATCTAAATATCGAGTATAGTTTGCGCGTCATGAGAGATGATGAGAGGAGGTCTTATGCCGGGAGAGGGTTTTAAAGCGCTGGCCGATCCTACACGGCGTCGCATTTTGGAACTTCTGCGCGAGGGCAATTGCACGGCCGGGGAGCTTGCCGAGCATTTTGAAATCAGCAAGCCGTCATTGAGCCATCACTTGGCGACGCTCAAAAACGCCGGGTTGGTGACTGACGAACGTCATGGCCAAAACATCGTTTACAGCTTAAACACCACCGTCATGCAGGACTTGATCGGTTGGTTTATGGGCTTTACAAACACGGAAGGTGATAAGGATGAATAACGAAAACAAGGGCATTCACCCCACGGGGGTATCGTCGCGCGTGTGGATTGCGCTGGTCGCTCTGTGCGTCGCCAATGTCGTAGCGCACCTCATGGTGATGCCGAGCTTGCCTGCGCAGATTCCCACGCACTGGGGCGCGAACGGCGCCGTCGACGGTTGGGGTCCTAGCTGGATGGCCTCCGCGCTCGGCGTGCTGCCTCTGGCGCTTCTCGCAATGTTCTGCGTGGTGCCGCGCATCGACCCCAAAGGTGAGGCATATCGAACCTCGGGCAAGTTCTACCAGGGCTTCGTAATCGCCTTCACCTTGTTCATGTGCGCCATAAGCTGGCTGGGAGAGCTTACGGTCTGGGGCGTGGTGCCGGCGGTCGGTTCGGTTAACGTGCTGATTTCCAGTGTTGTCGGTTTGCTGTTCATCGGCGTAGGCAACTACTTGCCGCGCGTGAAGCAGAACTATACGCTCGGTATCAAGACACCTTGGGCGCTTGCCGATCCCGAGAACTGGCGCCGTACACAGCGTTTTGGTGGCGCCTGCTTTATGGTGCTGGGTATTGGCCTGATTGTGATGGGCGTGGCAGGCAGCGTGCTTTCGAGTGAAGTCGTCGCCGCGGTGATTGCGGTTCTGGCGTTTGGTTCGGTCGGAGCCGTCTACGCCTACTCGTATCTGCTGTGGCGCAAATCGCAGCGGGCCGTTCGCTAAGGTTGCGGAAAACTAGCGTACGCAGTTCATAGTATGTTCCGGGGGACTTTTCCCAGGTAGTATTAGGGGGTGTGGGCAACCATGCCCCTTTTTCGTTACGTTTCAGAGCTGATTTCCTTATTTCGTTTCCACTAAAGCGAATCAAGAATAGGGAAACAGCAGGTAGAAAGGATAAAATAGACAAATGGCAGAGTTTATCTACCAGATGTATCAGGCTCGCAAGGCCCATGGCGACAAGGTAATCCTTGACGACGTGACCCTGAGCTTCTACCCCGGTGCCAAGATCGGCGTCGTGGGCCCCAACGGTATGGGCAAGTCGACCCTGCTCAAGATCATGGCCGGCATCGAGGAGGTCTCCAACGGCGATGCCAGGCTTACCCCCGGCTACACCGTGGGTATCCTGCAGCAGGAGCCGCCGCTCGACGACGACAAGACCGTCATCGAGAACGTGCGCATGGCATTTGGCGATATGATCGCCAAGGTCGATCGCTTCAATAAGATCGGCGAGGAGATGTGCGACCCGGATTGCGACATGGACGCCCTCATGGCCGAGATGGGCAAGCTCCAGGACGAGATCGACGCCGCCGACGGCTGGGATATCGATTCCAAGCTCGGCCAGGCCATGGACGCCCTGCAGCTGCCCGATTCTGACATGCCGGTCAACGTGCTTTCCGGTGGCGAGCGTCGTCGCGTGGCCCTGTGCAAGCTGCTGCTCGAGGCTCCCGACCTGCTGCTGCTCGACGAGCCCACGAACCACCTGGACGCCGAGTCGATCCTGTGGCTCGAGCACTTCCTGCACAACTACCAGGGCGCTGTGCTTGCCGTCACGCACGATCGCTACTTCCTGGACAACGTTGCCGAGTGGATCTGCGAGGTCGACCGCGGTCACCTTTATCCCTACAAGGGCAACTACTCCACGTATCTGGAGACTAAGGCCGCCCGTATCGAGGCGCAGGGCAACCGCGACGCCAAGCTCGCCAAGCGCATGGAGGCCGAGCTCGAGTGGGTGCGCAGCTCGCCCAAGGCCCGTCAGGCCAAGAACAAGGCCCGTCTGGCTCGCTACGAGGAGATGGAGGCCGAGGCCCGCGCAAGCCAGAAACTCGACTGGACCGACATCCGCATCCCTGTGGGCCCGCGTCTGGGCAACAAGGTGCTCGAGGCCCATCACCTGCACAAGGAGTTCGACGGCCGCGTGCTCATCGATGACCTTTCGTTCACCCTGCCGCGCAACGGCATCGTGGGCGTCATCGGCCCCAACGGTGTCGGTAAGACCACGCTGTTCAAGACGATTGTGGGCCTGGAGCCGCTGACTTCGGGCTCGCTCGAGGTGGGCGAGACCGTCAAGATCTCTTACGTCGACCAGAACCGTTCCGGCATCGACCCCGACAAGAACCTGTGGGAGGTCGTCTCGGATGGCCTGGACCACATGATGGTCGGCGAGACCGAGGTTCCGAGCCGCGCGTACGTGGCGAGCTTTGGCTTTAAGGGCCAGGACCAGCAGAAGCGCGCTGGCGTACTCTCCGGTGGCGAGCGCAACCGTCTGAACTTGGCGCTTACGCTCAAGCAGGGCGGCAACCTGCTGCTCCTCGACGAGCCCACGAACGACCTCGACGTCGAGACGCTGTCCTCGCTCGAGGCGGCGCTGCTCGAGTTCCCGGGCTGTTCGGTGGTCATTAGCCACGACCGTATGTTCCTGGACCGCGTTGCCACGCACATCCTGGCGTGGGAGGGCACCGACGAGAATCCGGGCAACTGGTATTGGTTTGAGGGCAACTTCGAGGCCTATCAGGCCAACCGCATCGAGCGCCTGGGCGAGGACGCAGCCCAGCCGCATCGTATTCACCGCAAGCTGACGCGTGACTAATTTGTTACGCGGTTTTACCAAACCGCGTAACTGCTCGACGCTGCGCGGGCCGCAAGCACCCCATCTTGCCGTTCAAACCGTCGCTCGCGTACCGAAGTACGCGTCGCTCCTCTTTCACGGCAACCTGGGGCACTTGCGGCCCGCTCGCTGTTGGTCACGGAACATCAACAAATAAAAACGGCTCAAATCCTGATTAGGATTTGAGCCGTTTGTCGTTACTGCTCGGGTTCTTCGACTTTATCGATGGTCCAGGCGGCTCCGAGGCCGCCGGTGGTGTTGCGGCGGATGCGCACGGTGACTTCGTGGCGCTCGCCTGCCTGCGTGTAACGCAGGGGGAAGCTTGCGCGGTTTCGCGCGGCCTCGATGGTACCGCGCTCGCGGGCAATCCAGTAGTACTCGCCGACGATGCCGAGCGTGTCGGCGCCGTAGGGGAGATAGGTCGACAACTGGTGTAGTAATGGGCCGGGACAGAAGACCTCGGTTGCGAAATCGATGGGGAAATCCTCGGGGATGGTCGGTACTGCAGGTGCGGGGGTTGGGGCCGCTGCGGGTGCCGAAGCCGATGCCGGTGCGGGAATTTGGCCGCAAGCAGAGGCGGGCACGGATTCGATGGCGGGTGCGGGCTCCAGCGTCGCTTCCGGCTTGATCGTGGAATCTGCGGGCTCCTCGGTGACGGGCGCGTCTACAGCTGCGGTTTCAACCTCAACCTGCGTCGCGTTCTCGTTCTCGACGCTCGACTTTGCCTCGATGGGCGTGGATGCCATGGTGGTGATGCCGGCGTTGGCGTTCTCGGGGTCATAGACGACCGTGAGCGAGATGGCGGGCTCCGGCGTCTCGGGCTCCGGCGTCGACTCGGTAGCGTCTTGATCGTCGGGCTCGTCGGGCTGATCGTCCTCGGCCTCGTCGCCAAAGACATCGCTGTTTTGGAATGCAGGCGTTTCGGGCTGGTCAGCGGCTTCTTCGGTTGTCGACTTGGGAGCTTCGTTGAGCTCCGCAGTGGCTTCCTGCTCGGATATGACTTCGGGATCGGTCGTGGCGGTGATTTCGGTTTCGGCTTCTGCCGTTACCTCAATAGCGACTTCGATCTCTGCCTCGGGCTCGGGCTCCGGAGCGACTTCGGCCACGGGCTCGGGCTCGGGACGCTTAACGTGCTTGGGACGCACGGCCTTGAGGTCCTTCTCGCCGCGTTTTTTCTTTTTGTAGGACTGCTTGGCTCCCTTGGCTGCCTTGGGCTTGTCCTCGCCCTTGGCAAGGGCGGCATCCCAGGCCTCGTTGGCGATGACAGTGGCATACAGGCGACCGCCCTTAAAGACGGTCAGCTTAATGCAGTCGTCGAGCTCCTCGAGCAGCTCGCGCGTGGACTCGAAGCCCAGGTCATAAGCGGCCATGTCACCAGCGGCGAGTGCCTCCTCGACCTGCGTCATAAACGTTTGCTTGCCGCATCCGATTGCATCGCGCAGCAGGCGATACAGATAGATGTGGTTACCCAGCGAAAGCGTGGGCCTAACTATTGTCTTGCTCATGGCAAATCTCCTCTTTACACACCAAAGCATCTTACCATCGCACGGGGCTTGCCATCTCGTCGCCCAAGGCAAACGGGCGCGACCGTTGCCGGTTCGCGCCCGTTATGCAGGTCGGTTATCTATGAGAGGCAAACGCGCTTAGTTGCCCGACGTCGTGCCTTGGCTCGAGCTGTCAGATGCCGTGCCGGACGCGGTTCCGCCCGAGCTGTTAATGCTGCTGTTGTCGGTAGATCCCGTGCCCGATGTATTGCCGCTCGTCTGGTCGCCCGTGCTCGGTTGAGAGCCGTCGGTCGTTTGGCTTGAGTCGGTCGTGCCGGATTGCGTGTCGCTGTTGTTCGCAGAGGAATCGACGTCCTGCGATTGATTGGGGGTGTTCGATGACGAGTCAGTGGATGCGGAGGTGCCCTGCGGGTCGTTCTGCTGGCTTTGCGATTGACCTGAGCTATCCGTGTCGTGCTCGGTCGTATGCGACGAAAGGATTGGCTCGGGGCGCTCGCCCAGACCCTCACCGGCGGTGGTGATAAGGATGGCGCCGGCGCAGGCGATGACCGCGACGATGGCGATGGCGATCGAGAAGACGATGACCTTCTTTTGCGTCTGACTGCGCTCTGCCGCCGCCTTGGCGCGCAAGCTGTCGGGAGCAACGCGCGCCGTGGTCGCGCGCCCCGCAATCTGGCGCATCTCCTGTGTAGTCGCGGCGCCGCCCAGGTGCTCCTCGGCATTAAACTCAACGGGCTCGTAGGCGCCGGCGGGGTAGTCGACGGCGGCGTGCGTGCCCTTGAGGGCTTCGGCGCTGGCAGAGATAAAGTGGCGGTAGACCTGCGAGGACACAACGGTGATGACCGAGCTCACGGCGGCGCCGATCACCGATCCGGCGATACCGATCTTGGAGGCAAGCGCGACGCTCGTGGCGGCAGCTGCGGCGCCGGCGATGATCTGGGGAATGGAAATGTCGTCAAACAGGCCCTTTTTGGGCGCGATGGCCATGGTCTGTCCGATGGAATGGTTCTCGTGCACGCCGTTGTTGAGCGATGCCGGCGTCATGACGCGCGTGCGCGGCGCGTCGGTGTACTTGGTTGTCATACGGGGTCCTCCCGGTGTAAATCTGCTTCGTTTCGTGTAGCCATCAGGGTACCCACCAGATGTGAATCGTACGTGACATTTAACAGATACCATCAACTCATCAATAGCTCACCAAGTTGGTGGGATGCGGTTGCGCCCGGTGGTTGAACTACAATAGGGCTTGCTAATTGTGTTGAATAGCGTCTACGCACGGGAGCATTCTTATGAATCTTCACCTTTCTCAGTCTGATGGCTTTTTGCGTGTGGCGGCGGCGTCGCCGCAGATTCGCGTGGCCGATGTCGAGGGCAATGCCGAGGTTGCGCTGGCAGCTGTTCGCGAGGCTGCCGAGCGCGGCGTTCGCGCGCTGGTGCTGCCCGAGCTCAACTTGTGCGGCTATACCGCGGCCGACCTGTTCCATAACCGCACGCTGCTGCATGCCTGCGAGGCTGCTCTGGTGCATATCCTCGATGAGACTCGTGAGCTGCCGATTGTCTTTACCATCGGTCTTCCCGTTGCAGTTGCCGAGAATATCTACAACTGTGCCGCCGTGTGCTGTGCGGGCGAGCTTTTGGGTCTTACGGCCAAGAAGTATCTGCCCAACTATGGCGAGTTCTATGAGCGCCGTTGGTTTGCTCCGGCGCCTGCGGATCCTGTGTGGGTCGAGTTTGCCGGTCAGGGTCCGGTTCCGCTGGGTTCGGGGCTTATCTACCGCTGCTGTGATGAGGGCGCCGAGGACCTGGTGCTGGGCGTTGAGGTCTGTGAGGACCTGTGGGTGCCGGCGCCCCCTTCGACCGAGATGGCGCTTGCCGGTGCGACGGTGATTCTCAATCCGTCGGCCTCGGACGAGATTATCGGTAAGGCAGATTACCGCCGCAGCCTCATCTCCAATCAGAGTGCGCGCCTGTACTGTGCCTATGCCTATGCAGACGCGAGCGAGGGCGAGTCCACGACCGACATGGTCTTTGCGGGGGAGAATCTCGTCTACGAAAACGGCTCCAAGCTCGCCGCGACCAAGCTGCTTACCTGCGACATGGCCGTCGCCGACGTTGACCTTGACCGCCTGGTTGCCGAGCGCCGTCGCTCGACGACGTGGACGCGCACGGACGATGCGCCGGAGGCCACGACCGTTGAATTTTCGTTTGAGGGCGTGCTGGTCAAAGAGCCTGTCCTGCGCGATGCCTGCGATATCGACCGCGTTTTCCCCCGCGCGCCTTTTGTGCCGGCCGACCATGGCGACCTGGCCGAGCGCTGCGAGACGATCCTCGATCTGCAGACTGCGGGCCTCAAGACCCGCCTTGCCCATACGGGTACCAAGGCCGCAGTCATCGGTCTTTCAGGCGGCCTGGACTCCACGCTGGCGCTGCTCGTGACCGTGCGTGCCTTCGACGCACTGGGATTGCCGCGCACCGGTATCACGGCCGTGTCCATGCCCGGCTTTGGCACGACGCATCGCACCAAGTCGAATGCCGAGTCGCTTGCCCGCGACCTGGGTGTGAGCTTCCGCGAGGTTTCGATCCACGCGGCTGTGGAGCAGCACTTCAAGGACATTGAGCATGATCCGGCCGTGCAGGACGTGACCTACGAGAACAGCCAGGCCCGCGAGCGTACACAGATTCTGATGGACTTGGCAAACCAGGCCGGCGGCTTTGTTATCGGCACCGGCGACCTGTCGGAGCTGGCGCTCGGCTGGGCCACCTATAACGGCGACCACATGAGCATGTATGCCGTCAATGCGAGCGTGCCCAAGACGCTTGTGCGCCATCTGGTGCGCTATGCCGCCGATGTCTTTGGCGGGCGTATTGCCGAGGTCTTGCTCGACATCCTCGATACGCCGGTGTCCCCCGAGCTTCTGCCGCCCACGGGCGACGGCGAGATTGCGCAGAAGACCGAGGATTTGGTGGGCCCGTACGAGCTGCACGACTACTTCCTCTACTACCTGCTGCGTTTTGGCTTTGAGCCGGGCAAGATCTACCACATGGCGCTCAAGAGCTTCGAGGGTGTCTACGACGCCAAGACCGTCCACACGTGGCTACGTACGTTCTACCGTCGCTTTTTTGCCCAGCAGTTTAAGCGCAGCTGCCTGCCCGATGGCCCCAAGGTGGGCTCGGTGACGCTCAGTCCGCGCGGCGATTGGCGCATGCCGAGTGACGCCAGCTCGCGCCTGTGGCTCGCCCAGATCGACGCGCTCAATCCAGTTGACTAAGGTTGGCTAAATTGAACCAATACAGTGGTTGCAAGCGTTACACTTTTGCAATCTGATGGCCCGTATCGCGCGGCGCTCTTGTCGGAGCGCCGCGTTTTTCATATCGAAAGGTGGCACCATGCAGGCATCGCAGCGTCTCGACCGCTTTGGCGCGGAGGTCTTCGCCTCGCTCAACAACAAGCTTCTCGCGCTGAAGGCTCAGGGCAAGACCATTTACAACATGAGCGTGGGCACGCCCGACTTTAAGCCGTACGACCATGTGGTCGAGGCGCTCACGCAAGCAGCCCAAGATCCCGAGATGTGGAAGTATGCCCTGCGCGACCTGCCCGAGCTCAAGCAAGCCGTGTGCGATTACTACGAGCGTCGCTTTGGCGTTTCGGGCATTACGCCGTCCATGGTGCAGTCGTGCAACGGCACGCAGGAGGGCGTGGGTCATTTGGGCCTGGCTCTGCTCGATCCGGGTGACACCATTTTGGTTCCCGATCCGTGCTATCCGGTCTTTGAGGCGGGTGCCAAGATCGCCGATGCCAAGCTCGAGTACTATCCGCTGGTTGCCGAGCACAATTACCTGCCCTATGTGGCGGGTATCGATCCCGAGGTGGCCGATCGTGCCAAGTATATGATCGTGTCGCTGCCCGCCAACCCGGTGGGCTCGGTGGGCACGCCCGAGGTCTACGAGGAGATCATCGCTTTTGCCCGCGAGCACGACCTGCTGATCGTTCACGACAACGCATACTCCGACATCGTGTTTGACGGCGAGCCGGGCGGAAGCTTTTTGCAGTATCCCGGTGCGCTCGAGGTGGGCGTTGAGTTTTTCTCGCTCTCCAAGTCGTTTAACGTCACCGGTGCCCGCATCGGCTTTTTGGTCGGCCGCGAGGATGTGGTCTCGGCCTTTGCCAAGCTGCGCAGCCAGATCGACTTTGGCATGTTCTTCCCGATCCAGAAGGCCGCCATCGCCTGCCTGAACGGTCCGCGCGATGAGGTCGAGGCGCAGCGTCTGAAGTACCAGGAGCGCCGCGATGCCCTGTGCGACGGTCTTGAGGGCTTGGGCTGGGAGCGCCCCAACGCGCATGGCTCTATGTTTGTGTGGGCCAAGCTTCCCGGTGGCCGCACCGATTCCATGGCGTTTTGCGAGGAGCTCATGGAGAAGGCCGGCGTTGTGGTGACGCCGGGCGCGAGCTTTGGTCCTTCGGGCGAGGGGCACGTGCGCATGGCGCTGGTCCTGCCGCCCGACCAGATTGCTTTGGCTGTCGAGGCCATTCGCGAGGCGGGCCTGTATTAGAAAGCTATTTCGGCTCGTCAATAGCTCGAAACCGATTTCGTGCAGTTACTTTACGAATCCTGCAAACAATTTCGGTAAACGGTCGATTTTTGGCTGCGAATAGGAGCATAATCAAAGTCCCGATTGGATGTATTGGGATTACGGCAAGCCGCTCGGGTCGTTCCCGGGCGGCTTGTTTGTGGAGAGAGATGGGAGTTTCTAATGGTTAACGAGAAGAAGGTCGCTATCGTCGGCTGCGGTTTCGTCGGTTCGTCTTCGGCGTTCGCGCTGATGCAGAGCGGTCTGTTCTCCGAGATGGTCCTCATCGACGTGGACAAGAACCGCGCCGAGGGTGAGGCCTTGGATATCGCGCACGGCATGACGTTTGCCGAGCCGATGAAGATCTACGCCGGCGATTATTCCGATGTCGCCGACGCCGCCATGATCGTCGTCACTGCTGGCGCTGCCCAGAAGCCCGGTGAGACCCGCCTGGACCTGGTCAACAAGAACGTCAGCATCTTTAAGTCCATTATCCCCGAGATTAAGAAGTCCGGCTTCGACGGCATTCTGCTCATCGTCTCCAACCCGGTCGATGTTCTGACCTACGCCGCCATCAAGATGTCCGGCCTGCCCGAGGGCCACGTCATCGGTTCCGGCACCGTGCTCGACACCGGCCGCCTGCAGCAGATGCTTGGTGCCCACGTCGAGGTTGACCCGCGCGATGTCCAGGCCTATGTCATGGGCGAGCACGGCGACTCCGAGTTTGTCGCTTGGTCCAGCGCTCAGGTTGCCGGCGTTCCGCTGAACACCTTCTGTGAGCTTCACGGCCACCTGGAGCATGAGGCTGCCGAGAAGCGCATCGCTGAGGACGTCAAGAACTCCGCCTACACCATCATCGAGAAGAAGCACGCCACCTACTATGGCGTCGCCATGGCCGTCAAGCGCATCTGCACCGCCGTTATGCGCGATGAGCAGACCGTTCTGCCTGTCTCCTCGCTCATGGTGGGCGAGTATGGCCTGTCCGATCTTGCCATCTCCATGCCGACCGTCGTTGGCCGCGACGGCGTTGTCTGCCGCGTCCCCGTGCCGCTGAACGATGACGAGCAGCATGAGCTCACCGTCTCCGCCAAGGCCCTCAAGGACATCATCGACAGCGTCGATTTCTCCTGCTAAATCAAGCTCGCTGGAGCGAAAAGCTACAATGAAGGCGTCCGGGTCCACACGGCCCGGGCGCCTTTTGGTGCAAAGTAACCTGACCCCAATGCACCATAGTTGATGGGAGGGCCATGTCGGATTCGCCTAATTTTTTGACCTATGCCCAGACGGCGTTTGATCCGTTTGAGGAGCGGCCGTTCTGCGCGGTGGATAGCCTCGTCTTTGCGTGGTTGTCCTATTTGCGTTTGCCGGGTGATATGGCGGAGCTGACGAACTGGCAGGGCCTAGACGTACGCGCGCTGCTGCGTGCCGAGTGCTACCGGGACATGATTGACGACTTGTGGGACCCAGAGGGGAGCAGGGCCTTGCTGGAGGCCGTGGCGGCAAGCCCTCGCTACCGTGGCGTGAACGTTTGCGGCTATCGTGCCGTGAGCGATGTGGTGGCGACAGAGCAGTTTGCAGCCATGGCGTTCCGGTTTCCGGCGGGGTTTAGTTATCTTTCCTTCCGGGGGACCGACAGCACGATTGTGGGCTGGAAAGAGGACTTTAACATGGCGTTCCGGTGTCCTGTGCCGGCCCAGGAATCCGCGGCACGTTATGTGGACGAGGCGGCGGATGCGATTGACGGGCCGCTTTTGTGCGGAGGTCATTCCAAGGGTGGAAACCTTGCGGTGTACGGTGCGGCGATGTGCTCCAACATCGCCCGTGAGCGAATCGAACGGGCGTATTCCCATGATGGCCCGGGCTTCGTCGAGGAGTTTCTGAACGGCGACGCCTTTGCCGATCTTTCCGGTCGAATCGACAAGACGCTACCTCGGTCGTCGATCTTTGGCATGATGTTCGAGACACAGGAGGACTATGCCATCGTTGAGAGTACCGAGTTCAGCCTGCTGCAGCACAATCCCTTTAGCTGGGTGGTTGATGGTCGCGACTTCGTGTACTGCGAGCGCCTGTCCGCCGGCGCTCGATACGTTGATGGCTCCATTCGCGAGATGCTGCTTGCAGTGTCGCCTAGCGAGCGCGAGCGTTTTGTAGATGCGTTGTTCTCCGTGTTTGAGGCTACGGGTGCTGAGCGGTTTGCGGATATCGCTGGGAATCTGCGCGAGAGCCTACCCGTGATGCTCCAGGCTGCGCAAGGCTTTGACAAGGATACGCGACGCTTTGTCTCGCAGACCATCGTGGCAATCCTTAAATGCGCATTGCTGCCCAAACGCCCTCAGATCGACATGCCCGCTGCCGGCAAGAGTTTGGCAGAACAGCTCGAGGCTTGGCAGTCCGAGCTCCTGCGCTAGCCATTGGTGCAAAGCAACCTGTCCCCGATGCGCCGATCTTCGATGCGCCTGGGGCAGGCTCGACCGCTATACTGGTTCGTGCCGAAATCGATCTAGAACGGAATGCCGTATATGAAAATCAATCACGCGATTCTGCATATCATGGACTTTGACTCTGCCGTCAATGTTATGAGCCAGCGCGAGCTCGATATCGAGAGTCGTACCGTGCGCAACTTCGTGACCACACATCTGCGCCGCGCACGCACCGCGGCCGACAATAAACGCGCCACGTTTGCTGAGAACTCTGCGTTTGGCGGCGAGCTCAAGGGCTATTTCTTTGGTGAGCGCGAGTTCGTGGACCTGTCGCAGCAGATTGCGGAGTTTATCTCCTCCGAGCTCACCAAAGCCGAGAAAGCCGAGTCCACCGACGTGCTCGTGGCCGATTTTGACGACGATGAGGATGCCCGCTGGTTTGCCGTGATGCTGCTGGGCTCCAAGCAGGCTTTTATGCACGAAGTGGGCCGCGAGGAGGGGGAGGTGCGCAACGACATCGCGCGCCACTACGCCATTCTGCCGAACCCCTCGCAAAAGGTGCCGAGCTATGCCATCGTGCGCGCGAGTACCATGGAGATTGGCTACGTGGACAAGAAGCGCAAGATTGCCGGCGAGGACCGTATGCTTATCCCCGATGGCCTGCTGCAGTGCGACACGGGCGTATCGGGCAAGGAGGTCATCGACACCGTGACGCGTGTGGTCGAGGAAGTCGCCGAGGAGCACGGTGCCAACACGGCTGTAGCGCTTGCCAAGGTTAAGGCTGCCGTTGCCGAGAAGGTTGAGGATGACGAGGAGCTGCCGCCTTGGGATATCGTCGACGAGGTCTTTGAGGACGAACCGGTTATCAAGGAGAGTGTGCGCGCCGCACTGACCGAGGAGAAGGTTCCTGAGCGTGTGCCCGTGGAGCGCAAGCAGGTCGAACGCGCGGCGGTGCGCAATCACAAGATCCGTACCGACACGGGTATCGAGATCAGCTTCCCGGCCGAGATGGGTTCGAACTCCGAGTACATCGAGTTTGTCAACGAGCCCAACGGCCTCATCTCCATCGAGCTCAAAAACATCGGCAGCATCGAGAACCGATAAACTGCGCTTGGACGCTGCGGAAAACAAAAAGGCCGAAACCCTTCGGGACTTCGGCCTTTTTTGTTTTCGGCTTGGTTGCCGACATTGCGTCGTAGGTTGAGCATACGCCAGCGAAAACGCCCCTAGGCGAGCAAGGTGACGTGAAAGAGGAGGGCATTGACCTTCGGTCATGCCCGACGATTGAACGTCAGATTGCCGCCTAGGGGCGTTTGCAGCGTCGGGTCGTTACGGCGTTTGGTAAAACGCCGTAACTATTAAAGCTGGCGCAGGCCCTCTTCGAGACCGGTCTTGCTGTCAGTCTTCTCGTCGCGCATCTTGATAACGCGGGCGGGGACACCGGCCACGACGGCGCCGGCGGGGACGTCCTCGACGCACACGGCACCGGCAGCCACGACGGCGCCCTTGCCCACGCGCACGCCCTCCAGGACCACGGCGTTGGCGCCAATCATGACATCATCCTCGATGATGACGGGCGTGGCGCTGGCGGGCTCCACGACGCCCGCCAACACGGTGCCGGCGCCGATGTGGCAGTTCTTGCCCACGGTTGCGCGGCCGCCCAGGACGGCGCCCATATCAATCATAGAGCCCTCGCCGATAACGGAGCCGATGTTGATGATGGCGCCCATCATGATGACGGCGCGGTCGCCGATCTCGACGCGGTCGCGGATGATCGCGCCCGGCTCGATGCGGGCGTTGATGCCCTTAAGGTCGAGCATGGGGACGGCGGAGTTGCGGCAGTCATTCTCGACGTCGTAGTAGTCGATGGAGTCGGCATTGGCATCGAGGATGGCTTTGAGCTCATCCCAGTCGCCAAAGACGGTCTTGCCACGACGACCGCCGTAGACGTGTGCATTGCCCCACTGGACCTTCATGCCCGGCTTCTCACGCACGTACAGCTTGACGGGCGTCTTTTTGGGCGCGGTGGCGATGTAGTTGATAATCTCCTGTGCATCCATCTCGGCTGCGTTGCTCATTTGCTATTTCTCCTTTGGGTGGATTCGGTTGATACCTGGTTAGGCAAACATGACCTGGTCGAACGTATAGAAGCCGGGTTCGCGGGTGACGAGCTTCTGCGCGGCCGCCAAGGCGCCGTTGACAAAGATCTGACGGCTCGTGGCGCGGTGGGTGAGCGTGACCTCCTCGTCCTGGCCAAAGAAACTCACCTCGTGCACGCCGGCGACGGTGCCGCCGCGTAGTGAGTGCATGCCGATTTCCTTGGGATCGCGAGCGCCGCACATGCCCTCACGACCGTAAACAGGATGATAGCCAGCCTCAGGTTCGGCCTCGACCACGGCGTCGAGTAGCAGCTTGGCGGTGCCGCTGGGAGCGTCGACCTTTTGGTTGTGGTGCGTCTCGACAATCTCGCAATCAAAGCCGGGCAGCTCGCGTGTGGCCTGTGCTACCAGATGACGCAGGGCTGCGATACCGATGGAGTAATTGCCGGAGTGCATGACGCGGGCGTTCTGACCAAGCTCGCGCAGGCGGTCCATCTGCTCGGGGGTGTAGCCCGTGGTGCCCGAGACCAACGCGGCGCCCGTGCGCTCGACATAGGCGACGACGGCATCGAAGGTCACGACGTTCGAGAAGTCGATGATTACATCGGCGGCCGGTGCGTTCTCGAGCTCGGACAAGTCGAAGCCGATCTGGGCGACGATGTCGAAAACGGGTTGACCGGCGTCATCAACGATGCTCTCGGTGGTGGTGCGGATGAGCGAGCCCATGCGGCCCGTTCCCATAATGACGGTCTTAATCAAGCAGACCAGCTCCCTTCAGAGCATCGGTAAGTGCAGCGCGCGTGTCGTCTGCCATGGGGCACAGCGGCATGCGGTAGTTGGCTTCGATCATACCCATCTGGGCGAGTGCCTCCTTGACGGGGATGGGGTTGACCTCGCTAAAGAGGGCGTTGATGAGCGGCTGGCCGGCAATCTGGATGTCGCGGGCACGTGCCACGTCGCCGTCCAGGTAGGCGCGGCACATGTCGTGCACGAGCTGCGGCTGAACATCGGCCCACACGCTGATGGTGCCCGAGGCGCCCAAGCTCATGAGCGGTACGGTGAGCGCGTCCTCGCCCGAGTACATGCGGAAGTCGTCGGACAGCAGGTGCGCGATCTTTGCGGCGTAGGCAACGTTACCTGAGGCCTCCTTGATGCCCATGATGTTGGGGTGCGCGGCCAGGCGCTCTACGTTGCGCTCGCTGATGCCGCAGCCGCAGCGGCCGGGGATGTTGTACAGGATGCAGGGGATGTCCACGGCATCTGCTACGGTCTTAAAGTGCTGGTAGATACCCTCTTCGTTAGACTTGTTGTAGTAGGGGGTAATGAGCAGCAGGCCGTCGGCTCCCAAGCCCTGGTAGGTGAGCGACTTGGTGAGCATCGTCTGCGTGGAGTTGGAGCCCGAGCCGGCGATGACGGGGACGCGTCCTGCAACATGCTTGACCACGGCGGCGACGACGGAGTTGTCCTCGTCATCGGTCATCGTGGCGCTCTCGCCGGTGGTGCCCAGGGTGAGGATGGCGTCGGTGCCGTTTTGCAGGTGGAAATCGATAAGGCGCTCGAGTGCATCAAAGTCGACGCTGCCGTCCTTTTTAAACGGCGTAACAAGGGCGACGATTGAGCCCTCAAGATTGCGGATGTCCATGTTCTTCTCCTTCGCGTCCGCGATCTGGATGCGTTTGTTCCATTGGGCGGCGACTGCCAGGCGCTCGTCTTGGGCACGACGGCGGGCACTTTCGGCGCGCGACTTGGCCAGCAGCTCTCGGCCGCTTGGCAACACGTCGAGTGTGGCAAAATAATCGCCCGGGCGCTCGGCACGGCGGATGAGGTCGGCCGAGCCATCGGGACGCAGCAGGACCTCGGCGGAGCGCAGCCGGCCGTTGTAGTTGTAGCCCATGGAGTAGCCATGCGCGCCGGTATCGTGAATCACAAGCAGGTCGCCCATGTCGATATGCGGCAGTTCGCGATCGATGGCGAACTTGTCGTTGTTCTCGCATAGGTTGCCCGTGATGTCGTAGGTGTCCGTGACGGGTGCTGTGGTCTTGCCGGCTCCACCCGGCTGGCCCATTACCGTAATGTGGTGGTAAGCGCCATACATGGCAGGACGGATCAGATCGACGGCGCTTGCATCGACACCGATATAGTCCTTGTAGATCTGCTTCTCGTGGATGGCCTTGGTGACCAAGCAGCCATAGGGGCCCATCATAAAGCGGCCCATCTCGGTGCAGATGGCCACATCGCCCATACCGGCGGGGACCAGAATCTCGTCGTAGGCCGCGTGCACTCCCTCGCCGATGGCGTGAATGTCGTTGGCCTGCTGCTCGGGCAGATAGGGGATGCCGACGCCGCCGGACAGATTGATAAAGGCGACATGTGCGCCGGTCTCGCGCTCCAGGCGCACGGCGAGCTCAAAGAGGATGCGCGCGAGCTTGGGGTAGTAGTCGTTGGTGACGGTATTGCTGGCAAGGAATGCGTGGATGCCAAAGTTTTCGGCGCCCTTGGTCTTGAGCATGCGGAAGGCCTCGAAGAGCTGCTCGGTGGTCATGCCGTACTTGGAGTCGCCCGGGTTGTCCATGATGCCGTTGGAGAGCTGGAACAGGCCGCCCGGATTAAAGCGGCAGCTGACCGTCTTGGGGATGGGCCCCGCAACGCGCTCAAAGAACTCGATGTGGCTGATGTCGTCAAAGTTGACGATGGCACCCAATCTGTCGGCCAGCTCAAAGTCGGCAGCCGGCGTGTCGTTGGACGAGAACATGATGTCGTGTCCCGTGATGCCCAGCGAACGGGCGATCATGAGCTCGGTATAGCTCGAGCAATCGCAGCCGCAGCCGTATTCGTTGAGAATGGAGATGAGCGCCGGGTTGGGATTGGCCTTGACGGCAAAGTATTCCTTAAAGCCCGGGTTCCATGCGAAGGCGTCGCGCACCTCTTGCATGTTGCGGCGGATGCCCGCCTCGTCATATAGATGAAATGGCGTGGGGAACTGCTCGACGATATGCTCGAGCGTCTCCTTGTCCACAAACGGCTGCTTGGCCGCATATGCCTCGTTGGGGGTCAATGCCATGTCCCGTAAACCTCGCTATCCAGACGGCGCCATCTGCGCATCGAATCCGCATAGCGTGGACCCAATGTCCGGATAGCGCTCCCGCATTGCTGCAGACAGTCCTGTGGGTGTTTCCCGCAGGCCCACCAGGTTGTTCGTGCCCGAAAAGCCCAGTTCGGCGGGTTTCGCCTCCCCACGGGGTCAAAGCCTGCCGGCTCGCCCGCGGTTCTTCGTGCCCGCGCCTCTATCAAGTGGTAACGACCCTACCACGTTGCACTTTAGCAAACAAGAGTATTCGTATATAACGTTTAAAAAATGCAGGGATATGCTGGAAATAAGGGTGCGGCAATCTTGCGGCACAATAAGATGGCAACTGGCGCGCACCTATGAAAGGAACCTTTATGACCGAGCTCCAAGAACTCCGTTGCTATCGGCGCGACTTACACAGGATCCCGGAGCTCGACTTCGATCTTCCGCAGACTATCGCCTATATCGAGGGCGTGTTGGCGCCGCTCGCCTGTGAGGTGACCCATCCGTGTCCGAGCTGCGTCTGTGCCTTCTTCGATGCCGGTGTGGGCGCTACGCATGCCACGGCGATTCGCGCCGATATGGATGCCCTGCCCATCGCGGAGGCAACGGGCGTTGTCTTTGCCTCGACTCATCCCGGCAAAATGCACGCGTGCGGACACGATGGACACATGGCCATGGCGCTCGCGGCGGCGACTTTTGTCGACCGAGCGATTCGTGAGCAACCGGGTGCCATCAAGCGCAACGTGCTCTTTGTGTTCCAGCCTGCCGAGGAGACGACCGGCGGCGCCAAGACAGTGTGCGAGAGCGGCGTATTCGAGCGCTATGGGGCAGATCGCATCTTCGGCTTCCATGTATGGCCCGATTTGCCCGCCGGTACGTTGGCGAGCTGTTCCGGTCCGCTGCTGGCGCGCTCAAGCGAGACGCACATTCATATCCATGGCACGAGCATCCATATCGCCAAGACCTACGGCGTTCCCGTAAACGAATCGCACGATGCCGCGCTGGCGGCGGCCAAGTTCTTAGTTTCCGAGCGCGAGCTCATGGATGAGCTGGGTGCCGACGAGCCCTGCATTGGTAAGTTCGGCCTGCTGCAGGCCGGCACCGTCTGCAATGCGGTGGCGGGGGAGGCCCATGTTGCGGGCAGCTTGCGCGTGTTTACGGACGATATGTTCGACCGAGCGCGCGAGGGCGTGCGCCATGTGCTCGATGAGGCATGCACTGCAACGGGTTGCACGTACGATCTCGACTTTGCCGAGGGCTATCCGCCAGTCGATAACGACCCCGAGCTGTTTGCCTGCATTGCGCCTGCCTTGTCCGAGCTGCAACTTGTGGACGAGCCGCTGCTGATTGCCGAGGACTTCGCCTTCTATCAGCGCCATCTTCCGGGCGTGTTCTTCCTGCTGGGCACGGGCGTGCCAGAGGGACAAGAAAACCCGAGCGATTCGGATGGCTGCCCCGCCTATGCCACGAGCGCCCTTCACACCGATACCATGCTCTTTGACGAGGAAATTCTGCTCAAAGGCCTCGATGTCTACAAACGATTGCTTTTGCTTGGTTAATCGGCGCGGGTGCATGTTCTCGAAAATACGAACAAATGTACGGTATAATAGAGATGTAAGTCTGTAGAAACGTTTGACGTTATTAACGTAAGGCGATACTATGATTGCATCGTACAAAGATGAGGATACCGAACGTTTTGCAATGGGTGTGCGGGTCAGGAGGTTCGTGCCCTTTGAGCGGGTCGCATTGAGGAAGATTCGTCAACTGCAGGTTTGTGCTTCACTTGATGACCTTCGCGTTCCTCCGGGCAATCGTCTTGAAGCGTTGAAGGGCGATCGCGCCGGCCAATATAGTATCCGTGTTAATGAGCGCTATCGGGTCTGCTTTGAGTGGAGACAGGGGATGGCTTGGAATGTCGAAATCGTCGATTATCACAAGTGATGAGACCGCGCCCGATTTGCTGTCACCGGTGACTCCTGGTGAACTTCTCAAAGAGGAATTTCTTGTTCCTATGGGCATTTCTCAATATCGTCTTGCTAAGGAGACCGGGATTCCGGCACAGCGTATTGGGCAGATTATTTTGGGAAGGCGTCGTGTTACGGCTGACACCGATCTTCGCCTTTGCCGCTACTTTGGCCTAACGGATGGTTATTGGCTGCGCGCCCAGATAGCGTTTGACCTCGAGGCGGAAAAGAGGCGCATCGAACCGGAACTGGATAAGATCGTTCCTGTTCAGCAGGCTATCGCATTGTAGTGTTCAAAGATGTTGAGGTTGGAGTGATGATGGGGCGACGCCGACAGTCTGCCGTTTATAGTCCCGGTGGGTGTGGATGCGGCTTGTTGTTGCTTCCGGTTATTGCTGTGAGCATTGGCGTTATGTTTGCGCTTGCCGGGTTGGCGGCAGCGGCACTCGTGTTGCTGATCGTGGCCATTGGCGTGACGATTTGGCTCTGCCGCAATCGCGAGCAACGCCATGCCGACGGCAAGACCGATGTGGGATGGATTGTCTTTTTGGTTACCGCCTACCTGTTGAGCATCGGCTACCTTGTGTTCTTTGTTTTGCTGCTCGTTAGCACCTTTACCGGGGAATCCGTCACGGTGGGCTAGGCTTCGACGAGCCTTTTGAGGATGAGGCGAGGGGGCGGATGGGACATGTTGTTCAAGACGGAGTGCGACGCGCGGGCGGCAAGAAGATCGCGATTCCCATCGGCAAGCAGGACGCGACCGTCTTCCGCAAGGTGATGAGCGCAAAAGACGCCATCTAAGAGTTCGCGCCGGCGCTAGGGACGGCCGATCAGGAGCGGGCACTGCGTATTGCCCGAGTGCGGGCGAGACGGATGGTGGCGTGGATGATTCGCACTTATCTTCCTTACTTTCGGATTATTCACCAAAAATAGCCGTGCGGGCACATCACGAACAATCGCCAAACAAGGCATAAACACGGGCGCGGGGCTTATCGGCTTTGTGCTCTTCTTCGCCATAAGAAACGACAACAGCAGAGCGGTTAGCCGAGCGCTAATTTTCGTCTGGAAAGCGAGTGGTATGATTCGACCTACAGGCTTTTCAAACTGAAACGGCGGAATTAACATGGGAAATGCTGTTATAACGCTCAGGGATTTGATGCCGGTGGCGCACCCAGAGAAGACAAAGATCAAATTCAACATGAATGCTGGCGACGTGAACGTGCGCGCGTACGACATGCTGCTGAAGGACACCTCGACCCCCGAGAAGACCGATAGCGGCTCGCGATGGTACGAGATGAACGCGTGGAGGAGCGCGACGGGACAAGCGAATAACAACCTCAACCATGCGGATTACCTACTCTCGTTCGCACAGTACTACACCTACGGGCCCGAGTACTTCATCTTCGGCGGCATGCACAAAGTGGAGAAGGCAGTACCCGAGGTGCTGGGCGGCGTGGGCTACAAGTTGACGCTTCTTCCCGACTACGAGGCCTACATCAAGCGCCTCATCATCAAGTTGAAGAAGCCTATCGGGCGCGACATCTACAACAAGTTCTACGAGAACACGATGCACGACTTCGAGCCCGTAGTGTACGAGTACTCGATGAGCCTGGGCAACGTTGCCCCTTTTCCTGGCTACAAGTACGTGTGCATCGACCACAAGACCTTGCAGGCCGTTATCGCCAGCGTGGGCTCCGACTGGTACTGGGCGCTGGACAACGTGAAGGGCGTCTACTGCATCACCGACACCGCGACGGGGAAACTCTACGTGGGTTCGGCCTCGGGCGACAGCAAGAAGGACGCGGGCGCGGACTTGGGTATCTGGCAGCGC
Organism: uncultured Collinsella sp.; assembly: GCA_902470345.1. Taxonomy (GTDB): domain Bacteria; phylum Actinomycetota; class Coriobacteriia; order Coriobacteriales; family Coriobacteriaceae; genus Collinsella. The sequence goes on along the minus strand of CABRGB010000001.1, from coordinate 14,994 downwards.
TGGAGCGCCTATGCCAACCCCATGGACCCGACTGGCGGCAACAAGGAGTTCAAGGCCATCGTGGCCGAGCACGGAACTGGGTACATCATGGAAAACTTCACCTACTCCATTCTAGAGGTGTGCGACACCAAGATGACCACCGCCGAGGTGTGCGAGCGCGAGAGTCACTGGAAAGACGTGCTTTGCTCGCGCAAGTTCGGCATGAACTGGAACTAGGTGCGCGCCATGGGCTTGTTACGGACGGTGAGGGACTGCGTGTACGGCATGGCCGTGGGCGATGCGCTCGGCGTGCCCTACGAGTTCAGGCCGCGCGGCAGCTTTACCTGCACGGACATGGTGGGCCGCGGCACGCACAACCAGCCTGCGGGCACATGGAGCGACGACACGTCCATGGCGCTCGCGCTGTGCGACAGCTACCGCGAGCTGGGCGATATCAATTGCGACGATATCCTCGTCAAGTTCCGCAATTGGATAAACGAAGGCGCATACACCGCCGACGGGAACGTCTTCGACTACGGCAACGCCACCAGGCAGGCGCTCGATACGGGTTGCGGGCTCACAAGCGAATACAGCAAGGGCAACGGCTCGCTCATGCGTTGCCTGCCTATGGTGTTTATGGAATGCTCCGACTGCGACATAAGGGAGGTCAGCGCGATCACCCACGCTACCGACGACTGCTGCCAGGCCTGCGTGGACATGATCGCCTATGCCCGCGAGGTGCTTTACAGCGGGCACGCCGGCTGCGAGAGTGAGGACAGAGCTGGTGCCAGCGGCGGTTACGTGTGGGATACTTACCACGCCGCCATCTGGTGCCTAGAACATACCGACAACTACCGCGACTGCGTACTGACCGCCGTGAACCTGGGCGACGATACCGACACCACGGCTTGCGTGGCCGGTGGATTGGCCGGCATCCTGTACGGATACGAGGGCATTCCGACCGAGTGGTTAGAGGCCTTGCGTGGCAAGGACGTGATTGAGCCTTATTTGTTCGGCGGGGCTTACGGTGATGACCTGTGCAGGTTCGTTAAGCGCTTCGAGGATTCGCTGGACGGTCCCACCCGCGACTTCCACGCGTTGGCCCATGACATGTTCGGCCTGGGTTGGCACATGGACTGTGGCGAGGCCTTTGCCGGGGCATATCCGCGCTCCGGTACGGCCGAAGGACTGCGAGAGGACATAGACACCATAGACGACGTTGGGCTTCTGGGCAGCGGCGTCTTCTCTCGGTGGCGCTATATAACGCACTGGAAGTACGATAGCGTGCCTGATAAGGACGATCTGGAGTGGTTCAGGCTGGCGCTCGGGAGGCTTCGCGAGCTGGCATAGGGGTGCCGTGATTTGAATCGCTTGCCTGAGGTGGCTGATGCCGACTTAAAGCACGGGGAGATATACCGCAGCGCTATTGCTTTATTGCCTGAGTGATCTTAGGACCATACCTTTTATTCGATAGCGGGGCGACGGAATCGTCGAACACCATGCGCGCGCTATCTTCGACGGGCAGCCCCCCTCATGGGCATCTTGCAGGTGAGAGGGGTGCGGCTAACGTCGGCCAGAGGCGCGGAAAGGGCGCTTTGGCATCAAGCTGCAGCCTCAATCACCGCTCCATCTGAACAGGCATCTTCTCAATCCAGTACCAATTTGGCTTACAAGCCTCCATTAGCTCCCAGCTAATGAATTTGAGCTCGCTGCCTTCTACGATGTGCTGTGTGCCGGCGCGGTAGCCGGATCGTAGGAAGGATGCATGATGAAAAAGCTCGAAAACGAAGTGCTGCTGAGCCGTCGCGCTGCACTTGGCGCATTCGCCACTGTTGCCTTGGGGACTGCCAGTCTTCTTGCCGGTTGCGGCAGCGATAAGGCGACTGTCACCGAGGATGCCGGCGATGGCGACAAGAAGGAAGAGACGAAGAAGGAAGAGCAGCCTACGACTGACCTGGCTGTTGGCACGACGGTGACCACGACTGCTGGCCTTTCCGTCGTCGTCGATTCCGTCCAACCCGGTCTCACAAATTATGACGGTTCGACCATGACGGGTATTCACGTCACGTATGTCAATAATGGCGATGAGGGCGCGGACTACAATATCTACGACTGGAAGGGCGAGGACGCCAACGGTGCGCAGCAGAACCAGGGTTACTACAGCGAGGGCTCCGATGAGCTGCAGTCTGGCACCCTTGCCGCCGGTGGCTCCGTGGCGGGCAATATCTATTTTGATGGTGACATCAAGAAGGCTCTCTATTTTGCCAACATGTTTGATAAGTCCGCGACTGCGAGCTGGGTGCTGGCCTAATATGTCGCTACCGTTGCGCCGTATGGGAGGTGAGGTCATATGCCCGATAAAAAGCTGACTGACGAGTTGCTCAATGAGCTTCTCGACGCGCCAAACATCGATGGCTATATCAAAGAACACGACTTTGCCGCCCCGTCGCTTTCGGATTACTTAAAGCAGTTGCTGCAAGAGAAGGGGCTTGAGCGTTCGCGCGTGGTGCGTATGGCCGACCTCAACGAGACCTTTGGCTATCAGATCTTTACCGGTTCGCGCAATCCGAGCCGCAATAAGGTGCTGCAGATTGCCTTTGCAATGGCGCTGTCGATGAAGGAGACCAACCGCGCCCTGACGGCTGCCGGAGTGAGTGTCCTCAACTGCAAGGACCGTCGCGATGCGATCATTATCTTTTGCATCGACCGTGGCTGTAGCCTCCAAAAGGTCAATGAAGAGCTGTATCGCTTTGGCGAGGAAACGGTGAGTTAGTGGCCGATGGCTGAGCCGGCGGTGTCACCAGAACAACCATGCAAACGATCGGGGTGCGGACACCATGGGGTGTCCGCACCCTGCGTTATGATGGACGCCATGGATACTCAGAGCCCAACATATTCCGATGACGAGCTGACTGCTTCACTTGTCGAGCATTTGGCGTCGCTCGACCGCGATGACAGCTATCGTGTGGAGCGCGTGCTCAAGCTCTCGGATGTCGAGACGACCGAACTCGTCTATTTTGAGGGCTCTGGCGGCGGGTCTCTCGGTCCTTTTGTCCGCAAGCGCATCGATGCTTCGGTGCAGATTGGCGGAGCATACGAGCGCCTGTTTGCGGCCCAGCGCGCCGGTCGTCGTTTTGAGCACTTGCCCCGAATCGTCGATTGTCGCCGTGTGGGCGACGAGCTTGACGTGGTGATGGAGTATGTCGAAGGCGAGACGCTCGAGGCGTTGGTGGGACGCCTGGGGGCGACGCCCGATTATGCCCGCGGGCTGTATCCCGTTCTGTGTGAAGCGGTGGGCGAGCTGCATGCTGGTTTTGCAGCTGCGGGGGAGCCGGGGGTACCGGTAATCCACCGCGACCTTAAACCCTCGAACATCATTGTGTCGGGCGTGAGATACGCGACCGATGCCGGCATGACCTTTTCCTCGCTGGTGATTATTGACCTGGGAATTGCGCGCGTTTGGCGCGATGGCGCCGACGCCGACACCGTCAAGTTTGGCACGCGTTCCTATGCGCCGCCCGAGCAGTTTGGGTTTGGGCAGACGAGCGTCCGTAGCGATATTTACGCGCTTGGCGCGCTGCTGTTCTTTTGCCTGACGGGAACTGACCCTAAACCGGGGCGTGACATGTGCGAGCAATGCGAGGCGCATGGCATTCCCGTTCCGCTGGCGGATGTGATTTGCATGGCGATGGCGCTCGATCCCGCCAAGCGCTTTGCGAGTGCAAAGGCACTGGGGCATGCTGCGCGTGCGGCATATGAGCTATGTCTCCCTGCACCGTCGCCCGTGACCTTTTCTGCTGCCAGCGTGCCCCGGGCCGCGGTGCCACAGGTGCAGCGGGTACAGCAGCCGGTTGCCCTCACGCTTCCGTCTTCTGCAGGCCGGCGTTCGATCGTCTCTCCCGTGACATCCAAATGTGTACATCTGCTCTCGCGTATCCCCGAGCCCGTGGGGCGCATATGGAATGGATGCGTCTATGCGACAACATTGTTGCTGCTGATGGGCAGCCATTTTGCGGTATTTACGCCAACGGGCGAAAACCGAAACTATCCAACGTGGTTTTTGGCGCTTGAGTATTTCTTTATGGTCGATGGCCTGGTGCTGCTCATAACATTCGGAATGCTCGACCGGCGTAGGCTTCGACGTCGTTTTCCCGTGCTCGATCGGTATCGGGGGAGTGCTTTTGTCGAACTGTGGTTCAAGGCGCTCGGGTTTATGTTTGCCGTCATGCGCGTCGTCGTTGTTATCGGCAACGCGACCGGTATCGTCTCCTAGAGAATCGAAAAGGGGCCCCGTTTGGGGCCCCTTTGCAGTTGCACTTAAATACGGTTCATTTGATTGGCGACCTTGTTGTACCAGTCCTGCCACGTGGGCGGGCAGTACTTCTTGGCGGCTGCCGGAGTAAGCGTGGAACCATAGTTGGCGCCCAGGTAGGCAACGTGGGCGGAGACGCCCTCGCTCCAGCTACCAAAGCTACGCCAACCACCGCCGCGGGCACTCCAGCCCCAGGCGTTATAGGAGCCGGCGCAATAGAGGCCCTTGCTGCTCTCGATGCAAGCGATGGCGGGGGACCAACGGGGATCGACGCCGGTATTCCAGGCGGCGACGGCAAAGTTGTAGCCCTGGCCTGCCATAGGGGAGCCGGCAAGGTAGTTATCGATGCGGCTCGTCCACTCGTTAATGAACGAGTCGTAATCGGAGTTACCGCTATTCGAGCTGTTCACCGTGGTGTCGATGGTGGTGTTGGCGTTGTTGGCCTGGCTGTTGGAGTTGTTGCCGCTTACGCCCTCGCCCGAGATTTTCTCGGCGGCAGCGGCCTTGTCGGCCTCGAGCTTTGCCAGCTCGGCAGCATTTTCCTGCTCGGCCTTTGCCTGCGCCTCGCTGCGGAGCTGCTGAGCCTGCGCCAGTGCATCCTCGGCATTTTTCTGCTCGCCCTCGAGCTGAGACTTGGCCTGCTCGAGTTCAGTCTTGTTCTGCTCGAGCTCGGTCTGCATCTTGTTAAGCTCTTCGATCTCGTCGACGCTCGAGCTTGTAATCTGGTTGGTGTATTTGCAGGTGGTGATAAAGTCACCCAAGCTCTGCGTGTTCACCAGGAAGCTCACGATGGGGCTGGTGCCCTTCTGGTACTTATACAGATCGCGCATGGCGGAGCTTGCCTTGGCCTGCTGCTCGGGTAGCTCGGCCTCAATCTTATCGATGTTCGCCTCATTGGAGTCGATCTGCTTTTGCAGATCCTCGAGCTTGGTTCGGGCGTCGTTGTAGGCGCTCGTGGCGTCCTCGATCTTTTTCTGGGCGGCGGAAAGCTGATCCTGCGTTGCCTGCGAGGCGGCATAGGCCGCGACGGGGGAGAGCATCGGCGTGGCCGTCAGCGCGACGGCGAGCGCGGCGCTCGTGATGATACGAGCCGGCTTCGACGCGATGAGCGCTGCGGTGCGATGGTTCGAATGCTGCATCCAGTCCCTCTGCAATCAATCGTAGGTTATTGGTCGAGATGTATTCTACTACTGCTTTCGACCTCAACTTGAACCTTAAAGGTTCTAAAGGGTCAAGTTGAACTTGAGGCTTTGGCCTTGACCTGCGGGAATGGTGAATTGTTGAGAAACCATAGAGTTCAACTTTAACGTTACGGCACCCTGTTGCAACGGGATTCTTGGCTGTAAAAGCTACCTCAACGTGGGGTTTTGCAACTATAGGGTTCCTTCGCGGCGAGCCTGCTCCACCTCTTTGAGTGCCTCGGTGGGAGTGAAGGAACAGGTGCCATCGCCGAACTTAACCATCTGTATGTCGTCACCGACATGGACTTCTCCGCCCTGCAACACGACGCCAAAAATGCCCTCGTGGGGGAAGATGCAGTCGCCGGCGAGATAGTAGATGGCACAGCGGGTGTGGCAGACTTTGCCGATCTGGCTGATTTCGACGAGCACTTCGCTGCCAATCTTGAGCTGCGTGCCCAAGGGGAGTGAGAGCAGGTTGATGCCCTGGGTGGTGAAGTTCTCGCCAAAGTCGCCCTCGTGCACATCGAGCCCGCGCGCCTGCGCCGTCTGGATTGACTCTGCAGCTAAAAAGGAAACCTGGCGGTGCCAATGTCCGGCGTGCGCATCGGAGGCGAGGCCAAACTGCTCGACGACGGTGTCGTGCCCGTCGGCGACGGGTGACTTACGCGTGCCTTTGTGCTCCGACGTGTTGATTGAGACGATGCGGGCAGGCCCGTTGTAAGCATCGTTTGCGGTGCGTAGGGGAGCTGCCGTCTGGGCACGATCCGCAAGTTCGCGCTTTGCGGCGTCAATGATGGGGTTGTTGATCGGATGAGCCTGGGGCACAGTGTACCTTTCGACGGGGCTGGCAACATGTTGAATCCTACAACAACGGTGGGTTCATTGCCCGTTGTCGTACACCGGTGATCGCCGCCTTCGTGCTGGATAATTACGCCGATTGCCATAGATACGGTGGAGCTTTGGGTGCCGGCGGCTCGGCACGCTAGAATAAATCAGTTGCACAAAGACCGCCCGTCGTGTGGGCAGTTCTAGATAGGAAGTTTCCATGGCATTGCAGTTTACAGAGCGCGAGTTTATCCCCGTGCTGCTCGGCGGCGACATCAACGCGTATTCGGTGGCGCGCGCTTTCTACGAGGAGTATCAGGTTAAGAGCCTGGTCTTTGGCAAGTACCAGACCGGCCCCGCGTATCGCAGCCAAATTATCGATTACACGCCCAACGTGGATATCGATACCATGCCGGTCATGATCGAGACCGTTAACGGCGTCGCACAGGCCAATCCTGATAAGAAGATTATTCTCATGGGCTGCGGCGACAACTACGTCGCGCTTGCCGCGCAGGCCCAGGACGCCGGCCAGCTTGCCTCGAACGTCATCGCGCCCTATGCGCCCTACAGCATGCTCGAACAGTGCCAGAAGAAGGAGATCTTCTATGAGCTGTGCGAGAAGCACGGCGTCCCCTATCCGCACACGTTTACCTTTACCATGGCGATGCTCAACGCCCAGGGCGAGGCTTCGGCCGAGGTGCTCGACCAGATCGACTTCCCCTTCCCGATGATTCTGAAGCCCTCTGACGGCATCATGTGGTGGGAGCACGAGTTCGAGGGTCAGAAGAAGGCCTACGAGATTGCCGATCGCGCCGAGCTGGAACAAGTCATTCGCGATGTGTACGCCAGCGGCTACACCGATGATCTCATCTTGCAGGACCGCGTGCCCGGCAACGACGAGTACATGCGCGTGCTTACCAGTTATTCCGACCGCAACGGCAAGGTTCGCATGATGTGCCTGGGTCATGTGCTGCTCGAGGAGCATCAGCCCCACGGCGTCGGCAACCATGCCTGCATCATCACTGAGCCCAACGACGAGCTCATGGGTGGCGTGCGCAAGCTGCTTGAGGACCTTAAGTTTACGGGCTTCTCCAACTTCGACGTCAAGTACGACGAGCGCGATGGCTCGTTTAAGTTCTTCGACTTCAACACGCGTCAGGGCCGCAGTAATTACTATGTCACCAATAGTGGCTTTAACGTTGCTAAATACGTGGTGGATGAGTACGTCTATAACCGCCCGTTTGAGCCGGAATTTGTGACGGCGCAGGATGAGGCTCTGTGGATGGTTGTTCCTATGGGCGTCGTTGACAAGTATGTCAAGGACCCCGAGCTGCGTGCGAAGGCACATCGTCTGGCCAAGGAGGGCAAGGCCGCCGATCCTTCGTTTATGAAGGGGGACTTTGTCTTTAATCGCTGGCTGCGCATGTGGCACACCAAGCTGCGCCACTTTAAGCTGTTCAAGACGTATTACAAGTAGACGAGCGTGGCGCCCGTCCGGTATGTATCGGACGGGCGCGGGTTTGATACGCGCAATTGCGTGGGCGTCACCAAGGAGGCGGCGATGGAAAAGCTGGGAGTTATCGGCGGCATGGGCGCCGAGGCCACGTCGTATTACTACGACCAGGTGGTACGTCATACGGCGGCTACGTGCGACCAGGAGCATATCGACATGGTGGTGCTTTCCAAGTCGACCATGCCCGACCGCACGCTGGCCATCAAGACCGGTGAGCATGCCGAGCTGCTGGCGACCATGAAGGAGTGCGCCCAAGCGCTCGAGTCGCTGGGGTGCGCGCACATAGCGATTCCCTGCAACACGTCACACTATTTCTACGATCAGATTCAGTCGTTTACGAAGGTGCCGATTATCCACATGCCGCGTGAGTCGGTACGCTATGCTCTGGCCGGCGCGGTGATGGGGGAGTGCGAGTTCGACCCCAACCTGAGTATGCCGGCCGAGCCGGTGCACAAGATTGGCATCATGGGAACCGATGGCACCGTGGGCGCAGGCGTCTATGGGCGCGAATGTGGGACCGCGGGCGTTGAGGTCGTCTATCCCAGCGAAAAGCGTCAGGCCGACGTGATGTCGCTCATCTACGACGATGTGAAGGCCGGGCGCGAGCCCGATATGGATAAGTTCGACCGCGTGATGTGGGAGTTCGCCCGTAGCGGCTGCGACCGCGTCATCCTGGCATGCACGGAGCTCTCGGTGCTGCAGAAGTATCGCGAGATGCCCGAGATCACCCTCGATGCGATGGATGTCCTGGTACGCGAGTCCATCATTCGCAGCGGCGTCCCCTACCGCCTGTAGCTCTCGACCTGCCAAAAAGGGACAGGTTTATTTTGGTAGGTTTTATCTGGGAAAACAGTAAGGCCCCGGCTCGTTTGATGCGAGCCGGGGCCTTTTGCGTTTGTCAGTTGCTGCCAGCGATTGCTAGAACAGGAAGCCGATGGCGATGAGGGCGATGCTGACGATGAGTACGGCGATGTCTAGGCCCTTGATGGGGTAGCGCTTGTACGAGCTGGCGCGCGTACGCAGATAGAAGCCGCGCTGCTCGGCGGCAAGCGCGGTGGCATCGGTCTTGCCCACGCTCGAGATAAGCAGCGGCACACACAGCGGCAGCATGAGTTTGAGTTTCTTGACGGGATTCTTAGTGTCGTATTCGACGCCGCGTGCAGTCTGCGCCTCCATGATGGCGTTCATTTCCTGGCCAAATACCGGCACAAAACGCAGCGCCGTGGTAAAGGTGAAGGCATAGCGATATGGCACGTGCAGCACCTCGACGCAAGCGTTGGCGAGGTCGTTGAGCTTGGTCACCATAAGCATGAGGATGAGTGGCAGCGCCACGCCCAACAGGCGTAGGCAGGCCTTCGATCCGGTAATGAGGCCCGTGTCGGTGATAAAGCCCCACACCATGTTGCCGTCGCGCATAAAGGCCAGCTGAAGCACCAGCATGATAAGCGCGAGCGGAATCAGCAGCTTGAGTAGCGAGAGCAGACGGTCGACGACGCCGGCGTAGGCGCCCAGTGCAAGGGTGAGCGCCAAAAAGCCCAACAGCGCCACGTAGGTGTCGGACAGGAAAATGCCGATGATGATGGCGGCGGCAAGGCCCAGTTTGACGACCGGGTTCAAGCGGTGCAGCAGTGTATCGCCCGGCATATAGTCGATGACGTTAACCACGGTGGACCATCTCCTCGGTAATGCGAACGATATCGGTGACCTCGCTCACCTGTGCAAAGGCGGGAGAGACGGAGGATGCCAGGCGACGAGAAAGCTCTATGACCTGGGGCGGCTCAACGTAGGCTCGCTGCATGAGCTCGATGTTCGAGAACAGCTCGTGCGTGCGGCCGCGCTCGAGGATGCGGCCGTCGGCCATTACTACAATGCGCTCGGCAAAGTCGGAGACGACTTCCATGTCGTGGCAGACCATGATTACAGCGCAGCCGCGCTCGGCCATGGTGCGCACCGTTTCCATCACGGTCATGCACTCGCGGTAGTCAAGGCCGCTCGTAGGCTCGTCGAGCACCACGATTTTGGGCTCTACGACCACGACGGAGGCGAGTGCCACCATCTGGCGCTGGCCGCGCGAGAGCGAGAAGGGCGCCTCGTTGGCCGGCAAGCCAAAGCGGTCGATGACGAGCTGGGCGCGACGCAGCGCCTCGGCACGGTCGATGCCGGCAAGCTCCAGGCCAAAGGCGACCTCGTCGAGCACGGTGTCCTTGCAGATCTGGCGGTCGGGGTTTTGGAAGAGGATTGCGACTTCGCGGGCGATGCGGCTTGTGGGAACGGCTGCGGTATCCAGTCCCGTGACGCGCACGCTGCCCGAGGCGGGCTTAAGCAGGCCTGTGAGCAGCTTGGTGAGCGTGGTCTTGCCGGCGCCGTTTTGGCCGACGATGCCCACAAGCTCGCCGGGATAGAGGGTCAGGTTGAGGTCGTGGACGGCGGCGCCGCCATTGGGATAGGCAAACTCAACGTGATCGAAGGTGAGCACGGGCTCGGCGTCCTTGGCGTGCGGGCGCAACGACGGTGCGTGCGGTGAGCCGGCGGGTGCCTGAGTGTCGCTGTTTGCGTGTGCGGGGTCGACGATGCCCGTAATCAGGCGCTCGGCCTCATCAACATCCAAACAGGGAGTGCCGCTGGCCAGGCCATCGGCCTCGAGGCTGTTGAAAATGCGCGTGACGCGCGGGCAATCGACGCCGATGGCGCGGAGCTCATCGGCGTGCGCGAAGACCTCGTGCGGCTCGCCCTGTAGCGCGATTTCGCCATGATTGAGCACGAGCACGCGGTTGCAATACTCCGAAAGTAGGGCGACTTTTTGCTCAATGACGACGATGGTGATGCCGAGTGCATGGTTGGCCTCGCGCAGGGTCTCGAATACCAGCGTGGAGCTGGCGGGGTCGAGCGCCGCGGTGGGTTCGTCGAGCACGAGCACATGCGGACGCATGGCGAGGATGGCGGCGATGGCTACCTTTTGCTTTTGGCCGCCCGAAAGCGTGGCGATCTCGCGGTCGCGCAGGTCGCTGATGCCGACGGTTTCGAGCGTCTCGCTCACACGTTGCTCGACCTGGTCGTGGGGAACGCCAAAGTTCTCCAGGCCAAAAAGCATCTCATCCTCGACGACCGAGGCGACCATTTGCGTGTCGATGTCTTGCAACACGCTGCCGACGATCTGCGACACATCGGTGAGCGAAACTTCACAGGTGTCGTTGCCGTCGACAGTGACGGAGCCAAAGAACGTGCCAGTGTAATGGTGGGGTACGGCTCCCGACAGGCAGGCGGCAAGTGTGGACTTGCCAGCGCCCGAAGGCCCGATAATGCCGATAAAATCTCCCCTGTTCACGCCGAGCGAGATATGCTTAAGCGCCTGCTCGGTCTGCGTGCCATAGGAGAACGAGACATCGTCGACGTTGATGATCGTTTCCATGGATACCTTTCATAGTCATCGGGGACGTTCTTAAATGACTAGTCGTTTAAGAACGTCCCCAAAAGCTAGTTGTTTGGGACAGTCTTTGGTGGTGAAGCACGGAGACGGCTTTACGAGGGGCCCCAGGTTGGCGCGAAAGAGGAGCGAAGCGTACTTGGGTGCGCGAGCGACGAATGAACGCCAAGATGGGGTGGCTCGTAAAGCCGAGCGGGTTAGTTGAGCTTCAGGGCCTTCTGGATGGGCAGGTAGAGGGCGCCGACCAGGATGGCGTTAAAGACGGCGGTCATAGCGACGACGGGCAGCATGGCAGCGGCGAGCTCGCCCACCACGCCGAGCATGGCCATCTTGATGACCATGAAGATGACGCCCGAGACAAAGGTGGTCACGAAGGCTGCGACGATGGCGACGGCGGGCTTAACCTGGCCGTCCTTGGCGGCAGCGTTGACAATGACGGCCATGAGCATGGCAGCGATGCCCTCGGCGGCAAAATCGACAAACGGCGAGGTGGTGGTGATCTGGATCACGGCGGCCGAGATCAGGCCGATGACGAGTGCCTGACCGATGTTGGGGCGCACGACCAGGATAGTGAGGCAGAAGGCCGAGATAATGAACTCGGGGCTGATCATACCGCCCGAGATGCCGGAGATAGCCTTGCCGACGGTGAAGTTGAGGATGAAGCCAGCGGCAAGCAGGATGGCGAGCAAGACAAGGGCACGGACGTCGAGTTTGCCGCGGTCGGCGGTCTGGACGGTGCGGGGCTGGGCGGTGGTGGTGTTCTGAGACATGGTGAAAATCCTTTCGGAGGGGAAGTGAAAGAGAAGAAAGCGGAGGCGCGCGATGCGAATGCGATCGGGCTCGAGATAGAAAAAGGCCCCCGGTCGAAACCGGAGGCCTTCTAATCACCTAGAGCGCAAAAACAGGTGTGAGGGACTCACCGTCGACCGATCGTATTCGCATCACGCCACCACCAGTTGTTGAGAGACTTCATCGTGTTCTTCATGTTGGTGGCTCCTTTCGTGATGCCGTGGCGCGGTCGCACCTAGTTGCTGTTGCGCTGCACTATAGCACAGCGAAGTGTGTGCAGGGAATCTTTTTTGAAAAGATTTCGGCGATGTTTCCCGCCGGTCGAATGGGTGGCTGGGCGGGCGGGCGACCTTGGCCATCCCGCCCGCGCCTTAAGGTGTGGGGTTCTTAGGCCTTCTTGCGACGATAGAGCACGAAGCCGCAGACGCCGATGATGACGACGGCGCCAACGGCCATGGCGGCCATGTTGTTGCCCTCGGACTTCTCCTCGGTGGCCTCTTCCTTCTCGACCTCGGGCTCGGCTACGTCCTCATCGGAGAGGGCCTCGTCGGCGTAGGTGATGGACTTGACCAGGCAGTCGTTGTCGGCATCGTAGTCGCTCGGGACGAACTCCTCGGAGAAATCCTCCTCCTTGAGGTAGTCGCGCATCTCCTCGAGCATGGCCTTGCACTTGATGTAGGTGTTTTTGGTGGCAGCCTTGCCGGCCTTGTTGGCCAGGGCGGTGCGGGCCTCGGTGTTCTCGGCGGCCTGCATGGCCTCGTCGACGGTCAGGTTCTGCTCGATGAGTTCCTTCTGCAGCGCATCGAGGTAGGCGCGGACGCCGGTAGCGCAGTGGTCGCGGTTCTCATAGGCGAGCGTGTTGATGTCCATGAGGACGTAGTTGATGGAGTTCTTGGGCTCCTCGTTGTTCACGACGTCTTCCTCTTCGCAGTGGTCGAAGGAGACATCCTGATCGCTAAAGTAGGGGCTGACCTCGGTGAGCAGTGCAGAGTAGAGGGGGATGGCGACGGAGAACTCGGCGTTGGAGAGCATCTCCCACTGGATGGTCGCGATCTCGGGATCCATGCCCTGACGGATCTGGAAGGTGTGGATCTCGGTGTTGCGGTTGGAGCCGATGGCGTAGGCGCCGTCGGTGTTGGCGTTGAGGCCGGCGACATTCTCGCCGCGGGCGGCGAAGGAACGGATCATCTCGAAGGTGTTCCAGTCGGACTTGCCGGGCTGGAAGAACAGCGGCTGCATCTCGTGGACCAGGGCGCCGGTCGTGGCGCGAGCGTCTTCACGCTCGTCCTTGACGATCTCGTAGTCAGTGCCTTCAGCCAGCGGGGCCATGAAGTAATCGCGACCCTGGATATAGCGCGACCACTGGTGCATACCGGCCTCGCCGATCTCCTCGCCGTAGGTCTTGGCGACGTCGAACTTGCCGTCGGTGTACTCGGCAAAGCCCTTCTCTTTAGGCATGGACTCGATGCCCTCGGAATGGAGACAGTTCTCGGTGTCATCGAGGTCGACGTCATAGGTGAGGTTGCCGATGTTGGGGTTGAGCGAGGCGATGTCATCGGTGAGCTTCATAGCAATCCACTGATGCCCGGAAAGCGCGGCGAACAGCCAGGTCTCGGTGCTGTCGGCGATGATGATCTGGTCATTGGAGCAGACGCCCTGCTCGTCGATCAAGCTGCCGATGAGCTCGATGCCCTCGCGGGCCGTGGCGCTCTCGCCCAGGATGACGCTGGCATAGCTGTACTCGCCAATGCCGGTCTCCTCGGTGATGGGGTCGGCCTCTTCGGCCTTCTCGTTATAGGAGGTGCTCAACGTGGCAGAGCAGGAGACGCCCTTCTCGTTGATGCCGGCCTCGGAATATGCGTCGTAGCGATCTTCCCACTGCGAGGGGTTGTCGCGAACGAAGGTGTAGCGGTAGGTTGCGCCCTTGGATTTGTACTCAAAACCGGACTCGACCGAGGTATATTCGTTGCCGTCCTTGTGTGCGGGCTCAATGCCAAAGTGCTTGACATAGCGCGGACCGAAGTCCTCGGAACGGCCGTAGTACGTGTTGCCGTCTGCCGTGAGCTTGCTGCCCATGTAGATCTGGGTGCAGGCGAGTGCCGAAGTCGGCATGGCCATGATGGCCGCTGCTCCAAACGCAAGGCCGCAGCCGAGCTTTTTGAGCGTGTTGACAGGATGAGTAAACCTCATGATCCCTCCCAACTGTTGAGATCCCGCAAAACTGTGTGGAATCTCAGCTAATAAATACATCTATTAGCCTATAGGAAGTCTAAATAGTATTCATCTATTTCGATGAAATACTCGATGAGCGTCCTAAAATATGCGATGAGCGGACAATAATACTCATTATCTAGCTTTATTTAAATAAAGACGCCCTGCAATTACTGTGCCTGAATAAAGTGCCTTGCACGGGGCACGAAGAAAAATCCCCCGCTGTTTGGCAAATGCATAAACAACGGGGGAGACGATAATTGGATGAATATCATACCGATGTGGAATTACTTCTTCCGGCGGTGGATCACGTTGATCGCATAGCCGATGAGCATGGCCAGAACAATGACGATAAAGCCGGGCAGGGGAGTGTCGTTCATGGGGTCCTCCTATTTTCCGAGTGGGGAGAATTCGTCGACGATGAGGTCGAGGCATTGCGGAAGTGCGCGGGCGCCAAAGACGCCCGAGTTGCTGGAGATGATCTCGCCATCGAACTGCATGCCCAGCGACGGCGTGCAGGTGATCTTGGCTTCTTTGGTCTGGATGATCTTGAACTGCGGGCGGCCGAGCACCTTGCCGGCGGGGTCGAGTGCGGCGGTGATCACGGTGGGCAGGAGCTGGACGGTTTTTACGGGCTCGATGACCGCGATGTCGACCATGCCGTCGTTCATACGGCAATCGGGGAACAGGTTGATGTCGTTTTGAATGACCGAGGTGTTGCCGGCCATGCAGCAGATGCCGTCGAGCTCCTCGACAATGC